>JAWAET010000020.1:0-9554 GCA_038891175.1 Candidatus Pacearchaeota archaeon | reverse complement strand
TACTTTTAGGTTCTAAAAAAATGTCAAAGAAAAATGAAAGAGAAAGAATTAAATTAAATAAAGAAGATTTATTTCTTTGGAGAAAAAATTTTCTTAAAAATTGCAAAAGCTTTCTCATCAAAAGGTTTAAATCCAAACGCAACAAACATACTTTTAGCTAAAAAAATAATGGCTTGTTCAGAGAATCTTTTTTATTATAGGAACTTAAAAAAAGTTAGTTTAAAATGAAAATTCTTCTAAATGGTCTTGTAGCACAAAATAGATTCTTTTTTGTAAGTTAGAGAATCCTTTCTTAAACTACTCTATTCTTTTTGTATACTTTTTTAGTCTTTACAACTTTTCTTTTATCCAAGAAATCTTGCTTTTCTGGCATAATAAAGTCTAGAAGAGATTTTGTCTTCTACAAAAATATTAAGAGAAAAAATGTGGAAAGAAGGTGTTAAGTGTAGAATTTGTGAATACGAACCAACAAACTTAAATTTATCTCTGATGGAATATTTATAAACGAAGCCTGCAGAGGGAGTCGAACCCCCGACCTACTGCTTACAAGGCAGTTGCTCTACCAACTGAGCTATGCAGGCATAAAAAATAAAAAATAAGAGGATTTTTAAATTCATCGTATTCTTTTAATTCGTTTATTAAACAATCTCTTAAAGAATACTTTTTTGTTACTATTACTTTTTAAGGAGATTACTCTTTTTTAATATTCAATAAAATTTGATGCTCATTAATTTTTTATCAAATTTTTATTATCTTCTCCAAATCAAAAAATATTTTTTATACCAAGAGTTATCATTTCTACAGCCATAGCAACTAAAAATAATCCTATAATCTTCGATAAAATATTTACAAACCTTAAATTTATTTTTTTAATTAAATAGGCAAAAATAAAGAAGATTGTTCCAACAATCAAGAAAGAAATTAACAAATTTCCTACTAAATAGACTTTTTCTAATTCTAAAGATTTTATTGTTAAAAAAGAAATTGTTGCTGGACCTGTAAGAAGAGGAGTGGCTATTAAAGAAGTTAGGCTATCAAATTTTTTTATTTCTTTATTTTTTTCTTCTGTTGAAGGCCATATTGTCTGTATTCCTAAAAAAAGGATTACTATCCCTCCTGCTATTCTAAATGAATCTATAGTGACATTAAAAACCTTAAACAAAGAAGGGCCTAAAAAAATAATTGTCAACGCAATAAAAAATGCAGTTATTACTGCTTGAAGAGCCATTTTTTTTACGTTGAAACCTTTCTTAAAAGCCGAGAAGAGGACTCCTACAGAAGCGAGGGGGTTTAATAAAATAACTATTTGCAATATAATTGAAATTGAAAATATTTCCATTTTATTTTATGGCTCCGACGGGATTTGAACCCGCGACACCCGCGTTAAGAGCGCGGTACTCTACCAGGCTGAGCTACGGAGCCTTTCTTATAAAATCTCTTTTTATTTTTAAATCTTCTTTTTTTTGATACTCCTCCCTTTATTTTTCCCCAATTATCTTCTAATAGAGAGTATTCAAAATTATTTTTGTTTAGTTTTGCAAGAAAGCATAAATTCTCAAAAAGATTTAAAGGAAGAGTTCTTCTCTCTTCAAAATAATTTTTTAGAGTAGAATAAGGAATTTCAAACCCTCTTTCTCTTAGAGAAAACAACGAGGGACATCTTGCATTTTCTAGAACTTTTCTTAAAAATTTCCTTTGTTCTCCTTTTTTAAATTTTACTCTCATTAACTACACAGGAAAATTTATTTTAAAAATGCTGCGACGCCATACAAACAAAAAGTTTTTAAAGAGAAATCTTAAATAAAAAGTATGAAACTACCAAAAACAGTAAGAAGATATTGCCCTTATTGTAATAAAGTTACAGAACAAAAAATAAAGGTTCTTAGCGGAGCTGGTAAAAGAGGATCTTTAAAAAAAGGTTCCAAGCAAAGGGCAGCTAAAAGAGGAAGGGCGAGAGGAATAGGAAATAAAGGAAGATGGTCAAAACCTCCTATTACTCAATGGAAGATGAAGACAAAAACAACTAAAAAGACAAATATAATCTACACTTGTAATGAGTGTAAAAAATCAAAACCTCAAAAAAAAGGAAAGAGAACAGGAAAATTAATAGTAGAATAAAATGGCACTAAGAAAAAAATTTATTAAAGTAACTACTCATCCTATTAAGGAAGAAGTTTTCGTATTAGGAGATCCTCAAAATATCGAGTATACTCAATTAAAATTAGACTTGACTAAAAAACTAAAAGGAAAACCTTCTGAAGCTGTTTTATTTATCAAAAAAGAAGGAAATGAGCTACATGCTTATCCTAAAAGGATAGAGGTTTTGAAGAGTTATATTATTAGACTTATTCGAAAGAAGACTTCTTATGTAGAAGATTCCTTCGAAGGAGTTTGTAAAGATTCTGCTGTTTATCGTATTAAACCTTTTCTTGTTACTCGTAGAAAAGTTCCTCGTTCGATTAGAAAAGCTTTAAGAGATAAGACAAAAGAAATAATATTACAGAAATTAAAGGAACTTACTTTCTTGCAATCATGTGAGGCTATTCTTTCAGAGAGCTTGCAAAAAGAGTTGCTTCATCAATTAAAGAAAATATATCCTCTCTCTGCTTGTGAAATAAGGGTCTTTGAAACAAAAGATTATAAAAAGATAGAGACAAAAACGAAGGATATAGAGACAAAAGAAGTAGAAGAAGACAATGAAGTAACTGAGTAAAATGGCTGTGCAACAATGTTTAGTTTTAATAAAACCTGACGGACTGGTAAAATCTATCACAGGGAATATTCTTACTTGTCTTTCTGAAACTAAACTTAAAATAGTCGGAGCAAAGATAGTCTCTGTTTCTCGAGAATTAGCAGAGAAACATTATTCTGAATTAAGACATAGACTAATTGAAAAATTTGGAGAAAAAAGAGGAAATGAAATCTTCGAGAATAATTTAAGATATATTCAAGGACATTATCACACAAATAGGGTTTTTGCTTTAGTTTATGAAGGAGAGAATGCAATAGAAAAAATTAGAAAAATTGTGGGTTCTACAAATCCCGAGGATGCAGATCCAACAACAATAAGAGGGAAGTATGGAAGAATAAATTCTAAAACAGGAGTATTTGAGAATGTAATTCACGCTTCAGATTCAGAAGAAAGTGCGAAGAAAGAGATACAACTTTGGTTTGAACCAGAAGAATTAACAAGTGTAATATATCCAACAAAAAAAGAAAAAGTTTGTATGGAAAAGATTGTTTGGGCTTGATTTATTTATTGAAAATTCTTAATTAACTTTGCTTGTTTAACTTTAAAATTCAGATTAAATAAAAGAGAAATAAACTATCCTTAGAAATCTCTTTAAAAATTTTTTGGAAAAATATATAAATTTGTTCTTTTTAATTTTTATATGGAATATGGTTATCCTGAAAGAAGAAAAAATAAAAAAGATAAAAAACTTAAAAGACTTTATAGAGTATATAAAAAAGGAGGAATTTTTCGAGATAAAAACCTCTCAAAAAATAAAGAATGAAGGTTCTTTTTTTCTCTCTACTCTTTCTTTTATTTGTTGCTTCTCTTCAAGATTTAAAAAGAAGAGAAATAGATAATTGGCTAAATCTTCTTATTTTTTTTGTAGGCTTTATTTTTGTTTTAATTAAAACTTTTTTTTATGATGAGTTCGGTTTTTTGGTTAATCTATCATTTTTGATTTTTTTCGCTTTCTTTTTTGTTTACTTTCTTTATTACGCTCATTTTTTTTCCGGAGGGGATTGCAAACTTTTATTTTCTTTAACTCCTTTTTTTATTTCGATAAACCTTCTTGATTCTTTTTATAACTTTTTTACTTTTTTTATTATTCTCTTAGTTGTAAGCTCTCTTTATGGTCTATTTTGGATTTTATTTAATTTTTTTATAAAATTCTCTAAAATAAAAAGAGATTTTTTTTGTTTGTTAAGAAAAAATTATATCTTTTTTTTAACTTTTACTGCTGTTTTGTTTTTCACTTCCATTTTTTTACACTCTTTTTTCTTTATTTTTTCTTTTTTTCTTATCTTCTTCATTTATATAGCAGGATTTGTTTTTAGAGATAGGATATTTGTTAGAGAGATTCCTTCTTCAATGTTGAGAGAAGGTGATTGGATTTTTGATTCCATTAAGGTTAAAGGAAAAACAATAAAATATCATTTTGAAGGTTTATCAAAAGAGGAGGTTAATTTTCTTAAAAAGAATACTAAAAGAGTTAAGATTAAAGAAGGGATTCCTCTTGGTCCTGCTTTCTTTTTTTCTTTTATTTTTTATTATTTCTTAGAAATTATTAGGGCCTTCTTGCTTCTAAAACTGGGAGTTGTGTTTTAGTTCCTTCTTCTTTTTTCTCTTCTATTTTTAATTCTTTTTGTATCTTTTTTAATTCTTCTTCGGTAACTTCTATTTTTCCCTTGTCTCCTTCAAATAAAGGAATAACTTCTATTGCACTATGTTCAAACACTTTTTTGCTTATTATTTTTATTTCTTTTGGTTTATAGACTTCTTTTATTTTTTTCGCAATTTTTTTTGCTAATGAAAAAGTAGAGTCAGGAATTTCAGTTTCATCTCCATGATTTTTTGGAATTACTAATGTGTGTGCTTTTACTACCGGATTTATCTCTAAAGCTGCTAAATTTTCTGAATCTTCTCCTATAATAAATGAAGGAATTTTTTTATTTGCAATACTACAGAAAATACATTCTTTTTCTTTTGGTTCTGTAGCGATTAGCTTATTTTCTTTTAAGAAATTTTCTAGTTCTTCTGTTGAAAGAGAAAGAATCTTTTCTTTCATTAACTCTCTTTTATCTTCTGGAAAATTCTTAAGTTGAGAAATAAGTTTTTCTTTTATTTCTTTTGAGATTTCTTCTGTTAACATTATTCTAATGCTCTTCTATAGTCTATAACATCTATTGAGGAGACTCCTTTTATTTTTTTTAAACTCTCTTCTAAATTCGTCGTCTCTTCTTGTTCGCTTATAGAGATAGTAACTATTAAACATTTCAACCCGAATGCAACATTTTGCTCTTCATTACTTAAAACTTTTGCTTTGTTTTTTTCTGCAACTTTTTTTACTTCTTCCAATATTCTTTTTAAATCTTCTTTAATTTCTTCAGGCATAATTTTGTATCTTATCAAAACATTTCCCATTTTTAAGGTCCTTCAAAGTTACAATTTAAGCATTTATAACTTATAGAAAGTCTCTTACATCTAGAGCATCTAACTATCTTAGAGTTACATTTAGGACATTCAAATATTGTTATATCATTCCCGCTATAGCTGCAACTATTACATTTAACCATAATTTTTTTCATAGCAATATCTTTTTAAATCTTTGTTTTTTTAACGAAACTTTCGTAATACTGTTTATTCTTATTTCTCTTATTTTTCTCAAAACTACTTTTTATATCTCTTAATGTTAATTTTATAACTCTTATAATCTTTTGATGTTTGTATTATTTTTAATTCTTATATTTTATTTAGAAGGTAAACCTTCTCTTTTTTATTCTATACAATTTTTAGATTTTATTAGTTTTTCTCTTATTTTTTATTTAGATAACAACTTAGATTAAACCCTTTTTTAGTATTCTCTTTTCTAATTAAAAAAGAAAGTTATTTAAATATTCTTTTCTTTATTAAATTAAATAAAAGAGAGGTAAAAAAATGGCAACAAAGCTTTCAGCTGTATGTGTTACACTAATTGGTATTTTGTTTTTGTTGGCTCAATTAGCCCCAGAAACTTTTAGTTTAGAAGCAGGAAGTTGGCTGATGTGGTTAGTCTCTTTATTGGTTTTGTTAGTGGGCATTGGAAAACTTCAAAGAGCTTTTTCTGCTCACACAGAAGCAAGCAAACAAGCAAAGAAGTAATTAACTTGTTTTTCGTTTAATATGGAAAAAGAAATAAAAAAATATTATTCTTTTTTATTTATTATTATACTTCTCGTAATTTCTTTTTTTATAATAAAGAGTTTTCTTTCTATAATTCTTTCTTCTTTTATTTTGGCTTTCATTCTTCTTCCTTTTCATAAGAAGCTTTCTTCTAAAATTTCCCCCAGTCTTTCTGCTTTTTTATTAAACTTTTTTTGTGCTATTCTACTTCTTTTTTTGATTTTATTTAGTTTTTTTAGTATTTATAAACAAACAAAAGATTTTATTAGTGGAGATGAGATAAACAAATGGATTATTTTTATTCAATCTAAATTAGTAGATAACGGTTTAGAGGGAGTAATTAAAGAGAAGTTAATCTCCTTCGGAGGTGATTTATTGTCCTTTTTATTAAAACAAATATACTCTTTAATAGAAAGTTTAATTTCTTTAAGTTTTTCTATTTTTTTAATTTTCTTTCTTTGTTATTTTATTTTGTTAAATTGGAACTCTTTGATGAATCACATATATAACTTAGTCCCCTTAGATAATAAAAAGAAAATCTTTGAGAAAATTTCGAGTTATGCAAAAGGACTCCTTTATTCTTATTTGTTTATTGCTTTTTTAGAATTTTTTATTTCTTTAATTTTCTTTTCTTTAATTGGAGAAAAGTACTCCTTCTTCCTTTCATTTTTAATTGCAATCACTGCTTTTGTTCCTTTTGTCGGACCTTCTTTTGTGTGGGTTCCTCTTTCTTTGTTGAAATTGCTTGCAGGAAATTACTCTCTTGCTTTTTTAATTTTTATTTTTGGTATTTTTTTAGGAATATTTATTGACGAAATTTTAAGAGCTAAAATATCTTCTCGTTATTCAGAGATTAATTCCGCTATTGTTCTTTTAGGAATTCTCGGTGGTGTAAAACTTTTCGGTATTTTTGGAATGCTAATCGGACCAATAGCTCTTATGATTTCTTTGACAATTCTTGAAAACGTGTCAGATAACAAATCTGAACAAAATTAGTCCTTCCTGTAAGATTTTCTCACTTTTTAAAGATAAATCTACATCCCTTAAAAAATTAAGAAATTTTAAATAAACTCTTTTAGAATTGCTTTTCAATTTCTTTAATTTAATACTCTTTAGAATTTTTTAAACCTTATGAGAATTTTTTTATGGAGGGTTTTTAAAAACATCTATATTACTTTTTTAACTAAACTTATTTATTATATCTTCGGGATTAACAATCTTCACTTCTCGAGCAAATATCTCAAATGAATTTGAGAGAACATTTTTTCTTACATATCCTTTCACTTCTATCTCTGTTCCTAAAACTCTCTCTTTTAATCTTAAAAATTGTGCATCGTCTTTTAATTCTTCTTCACTTGCAATTTCTGAGATCGTGTCTGAAAATAAAACTGTTCTTACATTGTCTGTACCGTCGTCTATTATTATTGTTAAAATCGCTCTTTCTTTCGGCGTTGTTAGGCCATGTTCGTCACAAAAATGTCCTTCCTCTGTTTGAACTACTTTTTTATTACATTTTGAGCACACACTGAAAAATCTCGGCGAAAAAATTTGGACTACACATCCTCTTGTTATAACAGAATCTCTCTCTTTCACTTCTGAAAGTTTTTTTTCTACAAAATCGCTAAATAATTTTACTTCATCAAAAACAAAAGAAGACTTTTTTATATCTGAGAATCCTGAAAGATGGACTTCAGAATCTCTCACAGAGGCATTCTTAATCTCTATAACATCGCCTTCTTTTAGTTCATTTTTTTCGAAGAGAGAAATATGATTAGTATCCCATAAAACAGCTCGTGTAGACCCGCTATCGTCTGCTATAATCAAATTAAGAACTTTTCCTTCTCTTTCTCCTTTTTTGAAATTTCTTACTGGAAAAACCTTTACAACTTTTGCTAGGAGATTTATTTTTTTCATTCCAGGCATTAGTTCTATTATTTTCAGGTCCAAATTATCGAAGCTAATTCCTAGTTCGCTAGCTATGATTTGTGCAGCTCCTTCTTTTGAAATTAATCCAGACAACTTTGCTCTTTTTGCTTCTATTTTTCTTTCTATTTCTTCTATCGATAATCCTGAATACGATGCTATCTTCTTTATTAGAAATTCATAATTCTGCATAAATCCTAACAAAAAATAAAGTTTTTAAAGATTATTATATTCTTTGCTTTGAGTTTTATAAATTATTTTCATTAAAATTTTATTTTCCTCTTCTTTGTGCTTCTGAATTATTCTTTCAGTATTATCTGTTATTATCTTTTCAAATTTTTCTTTTATTTCTTTCAGATTTCTGGAAACTATCCTTTCAGGAGCGTAATAAGCTTTTAACATGAGCTCACAAAATCTTTGACCTTCCGGATTATTTGCTTCTTTAAACATTTCGCCAAGTAAGTAGTAATCATCTTTTACTTCTATAATCTGAAATTTTTTAAAGAACTCTTTTGCTAATGAGTCTATTTCTTCAATTATTTTCTTTTTGTCTTTATTTTTTTGAAAAATCTCTTTTAATTTTTCTTTATAAATTTCACTTTCTTCTATCTCTTTTTTTTTCTTTATTTCTCTCCTTATTATTATTTCTTTTAGAGTAACTAAAAAGAATAAAAATATTACTATTGCTAACAATGCGATTAAAAATATTAAAATGATATTCATATTTTTATCTTATTTTTTTTATATAAAAAACTTTTGTTTGCTTTTTTGCCTCTTTTTAATTTCAATTCAACTTGTCTTGATTTATATACTCTTCGTTGGAAAAATATTTAAATCTCCTTCTTTTTATTTTTATATGAATGAAAAATCGTTGATAGGAATATTCTTAGTTGTGCTTTTGTTAGTTAGTTTTTCTAGCACATTCGCTTCTGAAAATAAAGAAAATAAAAAATCTTTTTTTGAAAAAATCTTTTTAGACTCTTACTATAAAATAACAGGTTATGTTATAGAAGATGAAACTATATTTTATAATTCTTCTTCTGAAGAGAATCTTTTTTATAATGAGAATCTTTCTCAAGACTCTTCTTCAAAAGAAAATATCAGTGAAGAATTAGAAGAAAATATCTCTTTAGATTTAGAGAAAGAAATAAATGAAACTTTTTTTAATCAAACTCAGAACGAGAGTATTTTCAACGAATCTACTTTTAATCAAACCTTAAATGAAACTTTTCCTAATGAAACTATAAATCTTAGTGAAGAAACTCCTTCATTTAATGAAACTAAAGAAAATGAGAGTGTCGTTGAATTGCTAAAATTAAGTTCTCGAGTTGTAGTTGGCCAAGATGTTAAGTGGGTAAGAGTTTTTAAAATAAAAAAAGAAGAGTCCATAAAAGTTGATTTACCTAAAGAAGCAAGAGATATTTCTATTAAGACTAAAGAAGATATCAATCAATCTATTAATGAGATTAAGGAATACCAAAAGGAGATTAATAGGAAAGAATTGGTTAAAAAAGCAAAAACTGAAAAGAAGTCTCTTAAAAAAAGTTCTTCCATAAACGGAAACGCTATTAAAGAAACAGAGAGCATTTCTTTTTTTAAAAAGATAGCTAATTTTATTTTTAAGTCTTTAACAGGCAGGGCAATTTACGACAAACCTTTAGAAATTAGTGTTGATGAAGAATCTTTAAAAGTAGATCTTTCATCTCTTTCTTCAGAAGAAGAAATCTTAGTGGAGTAT
>JAWAET010000019.1:0-9661 GCA_038891175.1 Candidatus Pacearchaeota archaeon | reverse complement strand
TAAGTGTAATGAGACTATTTATCATCCTGCCGATTTAAAAGATTATGAGGAATTTATGAAATTAAAGGAAAAAGAATTTAATGTGAAAATGAGAATGGTAGGAAATTCTTATGCAGTTTCTATTCCAAAAGAAATTGTAAATTTCATGAAGGAACAAGAGAATATTCTTAATAATGTCGTTAAGATGTGCTTTGAAGAAGTTGGAAAAATAAGCTTAAAATTCGATATTCCAGAAAAAGAAAATTCTCGTGTTGTTAAAGTAAAAGAAGCGAAAGTTATAAAAAATGGCAAGCCTGTATTTTATGCAAGAAAAGTTTATGATTCCTTAAATCCGGAGAGAAATAAAACAGAGGTGTATAAAGAAGATGACATCTAAAAATTCTAAGGAACCAAAAGAAAAGAATGAAGAAATTAAGTTAAGAGTAGTTGAAGCTATGCAAGATGACGTATATAGAGGAATTGCGAGAATAGACTATGCTTTAATGAAAGAACTGGGATTACAAAGAGGAGATATAATTTCAGTTAAAGGAGGAAGAGAAACTTTTGTTATTGTAGACAAAGCATATCCTGCTGATGAAGGTGCAAGGATGATAAGAATAGACGGTATAACGAGGAGAAATGCAAAAACTGGAATAGGGGAATTTGTTTCTATTAAAAAAGCAGATTTAAAAGAATTAAAAAAAGTAGTTATTGCACCAGCACAACCTGGCATTATTGTTCAAGGGAGTACTTCTAGCTTTAGACAAGCTCTATTGGGAAGACCTTTAACGAAAGGAGACATTTTTGTAATAGGAGGAGGCACCAAAAAGAGAGATATCTTTTCTGAAGAGTTTTCAGATTTTGAAGAGCTCTTTGGAGAATTTTTTAATCAATTTGGAATGGGAGTTCAAGGATTGAGTCAATTAAGATTTGTTGTTGTTTCTACAAATCCTCCTCAAGCTGGGATAATTTCGGAGAATACTGAGATAGTATTAAATCCAAAATCCGTCGATGTTAGCGAAGAGTCATCAATACCTCAGATTACTTATGAGGACATAGGTGGTTTAACAGAGGAAGTAAAGAAAATAAGAGAGATGGTAGAATTGCCTTTAAAACATCCAGAGATTTTTGCTAGACTTGGTATAGAACCTCCAAAAGGAGTTTTGCTTTATGGTCCTCCAGGAACAGGTAAAACTCTTTTAGCGAAAGCAGTAGCTAACGAGAGTGAAGCTCATTTTATTTTGTTAAACGGACCAGAAATAATGTCTAAATTTTACGGCGAATCTGAAAAAAAAGTGAGAGAGATTTTTGAAGAGGCTAAAAAGAATGCACCTGCAATTATTTTTATAGATGAGATTGATGCCATTGCTCCAAAGAGAGAAGACGTAACAGGAGAAGTTGAGAGAAGAGTAGTTTCTCAATTACTCACTATGATGGATGGTTTAAATGCAAGAGGAAAGGTTATAGTTATAGGAGCAACTAACAGGCCAAATGCTTTAGATCCTGCTTTAAGAAGGCCTGGAAGATTCGATAGAGAAATAGAGGTAGGAGTTCCTGATAAAGAAGGAAGATTGCAAATTTTGAAGATACATACAAGAGGGATGCCTTTAGATAAAGACGTAAACTTAGAAGAATTGGCAAATAGAACTCATGGTTTTGTAGGAGCAGATTTACAAGCTTTAACGAAAGAGGCCGCAATGTCTTGTTTAAGAAGAAATTTGGATAAATTCAATTTAGATAAAGAAGAAGTTATTTCAGAAAAAGTTTTACAAACTTTGAAAGTTACTAAAGAGGACTTTGAGAATGCTTTGAAGATTGTTAGACCTTCTGCAATGAGAGAAGTCTTAGTAGAAACTCCTAATGTAAAATGGGAGGATATCGGTGGAATAGAAAGCACAAAAAGAGAGTTGAGAGAAGCAATCGAATGGCCTTTAAAATACCCTGAGGCTTTTAAGAGATTGGGAATAAAACCTCCAAAAGGAGTTTTACTTTATGGTCCTCCAGGAACAGGTAAAACTCTTTTAGCGAAAGCAGTAGCTAACGAGAGTGAAGCTAACTTTATTCAAGTTAAAGGTCCAGAACTTTTAAGTATGTGGGTAGGAAAGTCTGAAGAAGGCGTGAGAAAAGTATTTGAAAAAGCGAGACAGGTTGCTCCTTGTATAATCTTCTTTGACGAAATCGACTCATTAGCTTCTAGAAGAGGTCTTTATGAAAGCAGTTCTAAAGTTACAGAATCTGTTTTAAATCAATTGTTAGCAGAGATGGACGGCATAGAAGAACTCTCTAATGTAATTGTTATTGGTGCTACGAATAGACCTGATATTTTAGATCCTGCTCTTTTAAGACCTGGTAGATTTGATAGAATTGTCTATGTTCCTGTTCCTGATGAAGCAGGAAGATTAGAAATCTTAAAGATTCATACAAAAAATGTTCCTATAAAAGAAAAAGAGAAACTTATAGAAAAACTCTCGAAAGAAACAGAAGGTTACACTGGAGCAGATTTAGAAGCTCTTGTAAGAGAAGCTGCAATGTTGGCTCTGAGAGAGAACAAGGATGCAAAAGAAGTAACAGAAGAGCACTTTAAGAAAGCGATGGAAAAAGTTGCGCCTTCTGTTAGCAAGTCTGATCAAGAGAGGTATAAACAGATTGAGAAGAGATACTTAAGAAGTGCAAAATCTGCTTTACCTGAAAATAGTTATATGGGTTAACTTTAAAAATTTTTTATTGAACACCTAAAACTTTATAGATTAACTTAATTAAAATTTAAACAATTAAATTTATAAATCATTTTTTTGAAGGATTAGTATGGTTTTAGCAAAAATAGTTCAATTTAGGAGAGGAAGAAAAAACTACACTCCTAGACATATGCTTATCCAGTTAGAGAATGTTAGCACTAGAGAGGAAGCTATGAATTTTGTAGGAAAAAAAGTAGAGTGGATTTCAAAAAGTGGTAAAAAAATAAGAGGAGAGATAGTTGCGCCTCATGGAAAAAAAGGGATAGTTAGAGCAATTTTTGAAAAAGGTTTGCCAGGACAATCTCTCGGAGAGGAGGTTAAGATAATTTAAAATGGGAGTTAGAAAAGCTAGCTGTTATTCAAAGATGAAAGTTGTGCCTTATACTAGAAAAAGCAAACAAAAAAGTAAATCTTACATTAAAACAATTCCAAATACGAATATAGTTAAATTAAGAATGGGAGACTTAGATGGTTTTCTTCAGAAAAAATACAAAAAGATATTCGAATTAAAATCTAATGAAGAGGTACAAATAAGAGATATAGCTTTGGAATCTGCTAGGCAATATCTCAATAGAAGTTTAGCAGATCATTTTGGAAAGGAGTTTTATTTAGAGCTTAAAGTTTATCCTCATCACATAATTCGAGAGAATAGGATGTTAACTGGTGCTGGAGCAGATAGAATGAGCACAGGAATGTCTCTCTCTTTTGGAACAACAATTGGAAGATCTGCTTTAGTAAAAAAAGATAAGACAATATATCTTATTGCCATTAATGGAGATCAAAGCGATGAAAAATTTGTTAGAGATCTCTTTGAATCTATAAAGTCAAGACTCCCTTGCAAAGTTAGAGTAGTTCAAACAAATATCGAATAATTTTCGTAAAATTAAAATTCCTTTAACTTTTTATACGATCCTAATATATAAAACTCTTCGTTTTTAAGATTAAGATTCTTCTTTAATTAATAAAATGAAAAGAGTTATAAATTCTTTCTTCTTTTCTTTAATTAACTAAAAAATTAAATCTAAGAAAATGAGTCTAACTAAATTAGAGGAGAAAGCTTATCTTCTTTTGAATAAGAATTTTTCTTTTTTTAAAGAGAAAGATGTTCCGATAGGAATTTTTTACTATTTTGATATAATTTGTCTTCCAAAAAAAGAAGCTATTTCTAAATCTAAATTGTGTCTTGAGTACTATTCTTCATTTAAAGAGTTGTTTGATGCTTTGTTAGAAAAAGGAGAAATGTTAAATTCTTTGTTAAAAAGCGATTATTCTAAGAAATATGAAGAAATTATAATGATAGAAAACGAAAAGAATAAGCTCTTAACAGATTTTAATAAGAAGTTTGAAGAATATTACAAAATGGTAAACGAGTCTTCTCTTGTCGGAATAACAAAAAATGAAAATTATAACGGAGGTGATTTTTTTGTCACTATTCCAAGAGATATTGTTTTTGTGGAAAGAAATATCTTTTATAATCCTTCACCAGAAAGAAAATCCGATCTTCTGAAAAAAATATACGATATTTTGTAATCTTCTTTAAATTTATATTTTAAAATAGCCCTACCAGGATTCGAACCTGGGCCACAGGCTCCAAAGGCCTGTATCCTTGACCGCTAGACGATAGGGCTTTAATACTAAACCTCTTATTTAATTTTTAAGCATTTTGTTTTTATTAATTAAAAGATATTTTAGAATTTTGTAATCTTCTCTTATATCAATTTTTCAAGTATTGTCTCTTTTCCTTCATAATTGTCTTTGGGTTCTTTTTTTTCAGAATAGCTTGGAAGAAAAAGATTTCCTTTTTTTCCATCTAATTCATAATAAAAATTTAGTGTCCCTCCGTCTCTAAATATTTCAGCACCACATATTTTTGCTTCCTTAGCTTCTTTTTCTTTATCTTTAATAATCAATTTGTAATAATAAAAACAAAAAGTTTCAGAAGGTCTACATAAAATATAAATTTTTGATTTTGTCTCTTTTTCTACGGCTAAGCTTACTATCTCATAATTTTCAGGTAGCAGTTTTCCCGTAATTTTCTCTATGCTCTTTACGTTTAAATTAGTTATCATAATATTTTAATGTAAAAAGCCTTTATAAACTTTTTTATTTTTACTACTTTGAAGAGATAATAATATTTTTATAAGTTTCAAATATTCCTCAATCTCGCTAGATTAGAAAATTTAATTTGTTTATTAAATCTAAAAAATTAATTGAGAATTATATCTTTAGTTAAGTTTTTAAACTATCTTCTTTTATAAAGAATAACTAAATAAAAGAGGTAAAATGGTAGTAAAAGAGGTTAGCAAAACAGTTAATCAGATAGGAGAAAAAGAAATTGCAGGAAAAACTGTAGGTGCTTGGGCTTTTGTTATTGGTTTAGTGTTAGCAATTATTATTGCTGCTTTAGGTGTTGATCAAACATGGCCTGTCTACGTATTACTAATTTTAGGTTTGGCTGTAGGTCTTTTTAACATAACAGAAAAAGAAGTGAATTCTTTCCTTCTAGCAGCAATAGCATTTATGTTTACTTTCACTTCTTTGAGTGCAATTGCTTTAGGAATACCTGCTATAGGTGAAGGTTTAGCAAGATTTTTTAGATTGGTCAATGCTTTTGTAGCGCCTGCCGCAGCAGTCGTGGCTTTTAAGGCATTATTCGCACACGCAAAAGATTAAACTTTTTTCTTTTTTTCTTTTTTTTATTTCATCATTTCTTAAACTTTTTAATGTAAAGAGAAGAGCGAGATAATAAGAATTAGAAAGTTTAGTAAATTTTATGGTTAATTACTAAGTTTGGATGGCAAACAATAGACCTTTGGGGATAAATAGTAATCTTCTTTATTTCTTTTTATCTTAACACCTACTATTGGGATATACTCTTTCTCTCTATTTTTTATTTCTTTTAGAGCAGGATCTATTATTTTATCCTTTATCACAACCCATTGGTGTCCTTCTCCGTAAGGTGCATATTTTTTTTCAAAAACCAATCCTACTACTAAATCTGTTTCTCCTTCTTCTTTTAAACTTAGATAAATAGCACTTGCTAAAGAAGAGAGAACTTTACAATCTTTTTCTTTTCCTTTTATTTGCGGAATATCTTTCTCAGCTAGAGCATATGCTCCTTCTTCTAAAAAATTTATAATCTCCTTGTCGTTAGAAACTATCTCTTCTATACTTTTTTTTATTTTTATACCTCTTGCAATTTCTACAGTTATCTGAGAATAATATCCTGCCGTTTTTAGTAATTCTGCATGTAATGTCAGATCACTTTTTTCGTAAGGAGGTATTCTTTCGTTATCTTCTTCTATTGTTTCTTCTTTTTGTTTTGCTAGTGCCATGTAAAAAATTTCTTTTTCTAAATCTGAAATAATTTTTTTATTCTCCTGCGATATTTTTGTTGTCCTTTCTAGTGCTTTTTTCCATTCATTCAAATTTTCTAAGTTTTTTAGCTCTTGATTATTTTCATTATTCCCATATTCTTGTGCTCTTTCTTCAAAATACTTCTCTTTTATTTCATAATTTTTCTTTTTTTCATCTTTATGACTATCTATATATGTTGCTTCTATTCCTCCTAAAAGTAATACTCCTGCTAAAATTCCAGTAATTATTCCTTCTTTCTTCATTATTTTTTTAAGAGTCCTTTCTTTTTAAATTTTTCTTTTGTTACTACTTTATAGTTAATTAAATCTCTCCATACAATACTCTACCAATTCTTCGTCTTGGATTTGTCTTGTTTGTGTTTCTGTTCTTATCATAAAGATTTTTCTTCCTTCTAAAGAAAGAAAAATAGGAAAATCAGAAGGATTAATTTTTATTAAGCAGACATTTTTTCCTTCAAAAATCTCGAATTTAAACTCTAAAAAAGAGTTTATCTTGTTATAAACTTTTGCAGGAAAGTAAGGTCTAATTATATCATCAATTATCATTCTTTTGTAACCATCTAAAGAAAAATCCTTTTTTTGCTCTTTTAATTTTTCTAAGTCTTTTTCTATTCCCACAACTTCATACTGAGAACTCTCTTTTTTTTCTTTAACTCCAATAACGAGTGTCCCTCCGTCGCTATTCATCAATCCTGCAATTGACTTTGCTATTATCACTTTCGATGCTTTTTGTTTAAAAGTATGAAGTTCATAAGATTTACTTTCATTAATTTGTTGTGTCGTATAATTTAGACTCCATAACGCTTCAGATTTAAACTCGACTTTTTGATTTTCCCCTCTTTTTATTAGTTCTTCTATTTCTGTTTTTTGTTTTTCATCTATAACTCTCTCGACTCTTCCTATCTCTCCCGTTTTTAATCTCACTAGCAGAGGTTTTCCTTCTTTTTTTATCCCGACATCTTCAACTATGCCACTAATTCTTTTTTTATCTTTTATTGTAACAATCTCTACTCTCACCCCTTTCTTTATTTCTTCGTTCATAATTTTTCTACTTGTTTTTTCTATATAAGTTTTTGTTTTATTTTTTCAATGGGATGTCTTAATTTGCACCACAAATTTTTTTTAATAGATAAAAGAATTTAGATTTTATTCTTAATACTTCTCTTCTAGAAGATAATCGATAAATAGAGAATCCTAAATATTGTAAAAAAGCAATTTTCTTTTTATTTTTATCTAAATCAATGAAGTTTAAGAATTAATAAATAAAATTTCTTCTAAAATTTAAAAATTAAATAAAAGAGGAAAATTTAGTAAAAATAGGAAATTTTATTCAATTCAAATAACAAAAAACCAAAGATTTATAAATCATTATTTCAGAATAACTTTATTCTTAAAGAGAAAATGGTAGATATATACGAAATAGTAAAAAAGGCAGCAAAAACTGGAAAAGTAGAAAGAGGAGTTAACGAAGTTACAAAAGCATTAGAGAGGGGAACAGCAAAATTGGTTATTGTAGCAAAAGACGTAAATCCAAAGGAAATCGTTCAGCATTTACCTATACTTGCTAAAGAAAAGAAAATCAAATTAGTTGAAGTAGACTCTAAAGAAAAATTAGGAATTTCTGCAGGAATCCCTGTAGCTGCTTCTGCAGTAGCAATAATAAATGAAGGAGAAGCAGATTTATCATCCATTAAATAAGAATGGCAAGAGAAGAAAAAGTTCAAAAATCCAGCAGCTCTTCTAAGGGTGTTGAAAAAATAATAGAAGCAGAAGCTGTTCCTGCTGTTGTAGAGACCATAGTTGGGAGAACAGGAATGAGAGGAGAGCTAACTCAAGTTATTTGTAGAGTTTTGCAAGGAAAAAATAAAGGGAAACAGATAAGAAGAAATGTAAAAGGGCCTGTAGAAAAGAGAGATATTTTAATGCTTAGAGAGACGGAAATAGAAGCAAGAAAAATAACTAAAAAGTTTTTTAGAGGGAGCTAAAAATGCCTACTTGCTCTTATTGCAAAAAAGAATATGAGATTCCAAGAGGGTTAACCGAGATTCAGAAAGATGGGACTCCAAAATTTTTTTGTTCTTCCAAATGTAGAAAAAATTTTCACCTAGGTAGAAATCCAAAAAAATTGAAGTGGATTACTAAAAAAAAGTAAAATAAGGACTGATTTTCTCTCAAATAATCTTTTGTTCTTTTAGAAAAACATAAAATTAAAAAGTAAATGCCTACCTTTTAATAAAAATTTTCTTATTAAAAAAGTTATAGTAACTATTTACCTATAACCCGCATTCCTCTAATAGTAATTTTTATTCTAAAAATATACAATTAATTAAAAAATTGAAGAGTTTAAACCTTTTTTACTCTTTAAAGATGTCTTTTATAAATATTTTTCCAACTTAAAATAAGGTTCTTTAAAAAGTAAAAGAAGTTTAAGATTTAAAAAAGCGCTCTAATTAAAATTTTAATTTTAAAACAAAGTTTTTAGGAAGTATAAATAATTTATTTTCAAGGGTAAAATTTACTTCTATTTTATTAAATAAGAAAGATTTAAAAATGTAGATAATTTACTAAAAAAAACTAGATAAGTCATTGTTTCATATTCACTATACTCTCTTGTGTGTAGGTTTACAAGACTTATTCTAGTTAACTAAATAAATGTAGGAGGGAGAGATGGGAAAAATAAGTCCTTCTTCAATAAAGTATAATATAAAAGCAGATTTTGAGGCTGAAGGTCCGCTAGAGAAACCCGATGTCATTGGAGCTATTTTTGGGCAAACAGAGGGTTTGTTAGGTTCGGATATGGAATTGAGAGAATTGCAGCAGGAAGGAAAGATAGGAAGAATTGAAGTCGATCTAGTTAGAGAGGATGGAAAAACAAAAGGAAAAATATTAATCCCTAGCGCTTTAGATAAAACTGAAACTGCTTTGATTGCTGCCGCATTAGAAACTATAGATAAAGTTGGTCCAACAGAAGCTAAAATTATAGTAAGAGAGATAGAAGATATTAGAGGAAGTAAAAGAGATTACATCTTGCAAAGAGCAAAAGAATTGCTTTCTTCTCTTTCTCATGATAGCCCTGAGATGCAAGAAATGGAGAAAGAGTTAAAAGAATCAACGAGAATATCAAAAATAACTTCTTATGGAGAAGAGCAATTACCGGCAGGCGATATTTCTGGAAAAGAAATTATTGTTGTTGAAGGGAGAGCAGATGTTGTTAATTTAGTAAAACATAATATTTTGAATGTTATTGGAATGAATGGGACAAAGCTTCCAAGAGAAATTTCAAAACTTGGAGAAGAAAAAGAAATAACTCTTTTTGTAGATGGAGATCGTGGAGGAGTTCTTATTGCAAAAAATGTTTGTGAAAACGCAAAAATAGCCTATATTGCTCAGGCTCCAGAAGGTAAAGAAGTAGAAGAATTAACAGGTAAAGAAATTTATCAAGCATTAAGAAAAAGATTACCAGTAGAAGAGTTCTTTAAAAAACAAAAGAACTCTTCTTCTTTTTTAAAAGATTCCCTAAGCGATAATACTTTAGAAGAAATAAGAGAAAGATTTAATGATCTACTAAAA
>JAWAET010000018.1:1501-10419 GCA_038891175.1 Candidatus Pacearchaeota archaeon | reverse complement strand
ATTGCAAAAATTTCAGGAGTTAAAGGAATTATTTTGCATAAAGGAATTGTTGAAAAGTATATATATAATTTAAAAGTTCCTTTAATATTAAAACTCAACGGAAAAACAAATCTCTTTAAAGGAGAGCCAATTTCACGACAAATATGTTCTGTTGAGAGAGCTAAAGAATTGGGCGCAGTAGGAGTTGGTTATACTATTTATCTTGGAAGTGAATATGAAAGAGAGATGCTTATGGAGTTTGGAAGGATTCAAGAGGAAGCTCATAAAAAAGGGCTTTTTGTTATTGCATGGATGTATCCTAGAGGCAAGTCTATAAAAAAAGTTACTCCTCCTTTAGTAGAATACGCTGCTAGAGTAGGTTTAGAAATAGGAGCAGACTTCGTTAAAATACCTTTTACGAATAAAGAACATTTTAAAAGAGTTGTTAAAGTTGCAGGAAAATGTAAGGTTTTAGCTTTAGGCGGAGAAAAGAAAGAATTAAAACAATTCTTGAGAGAGGTTAAAGAAATAAAAGAAGCAGGTGCTTGCGGCTTAGCAGTTGGTAGAAATGTTTGGCAGAACGACGAACCTTTAAAGGTTGTTTCAGAAATAAAAAGAATTTTAGAAATCTCATGAAAATTGCATTTTTCGAAGTGCAAGATTGGGAAGAAGAATTTCTCGAATATTTTAAAAAAGAATTTAAGGATAACTTTTTTTTTACAAAAGAAAAGCTTAATTCTTTTAATGCAGACAATTTTAAGGACTTTGAAATTGTTTCTGTTTTTATTTATTCTAATCTTAATAAAGAATGCTTAGAAAAACTTTCCTCCTTAAAATTTATTGCTACCAGATCGACGGGATTTGATCACATAGACACAAAAGAATGTAAGAGAAGAAAAATATATGTTTCAAACGTGCCTTCTTATGGAGAAAAAAGCGTTGCAGAATTCACCTTTGCTTTGATTCTTTCTTTTTATAAAAAAATATTAGAAGCGACATCGAGAACAAAAGAAGGAGATTTTTCTATTAATGGGCTGATGAGTAGAGACCTAAATGAAAAGACCCTTGGAATCCTCGGTACCGGGAAAATCGGCACTCATGTAGCAAAAATAGCAAAAGCATTCGGAATGAAAGTTTTGGCTTATGATATAAAGAAAAATCTTAAGGGAGTAAAATATGTTTCTCTAAATGAACTATTAAGTAAATCTGATATAATTAGTTTACATCTTCCTTTAAATGAGAGGACTAAGCATATAATTAACAAAGAGAATATTTCTATAATAAAAAGAGGAGCACTTATTGTAAACACCGCAAGAGGAGGCTTAATAGAAACGCGCGCTTTATTAGAAGGGATAGAAAAAGAAATTATATCGGGTGCGTTATTGGATGTTTTAGAAGAAGAACCTTTAATCAGAGAAGAATCTCAGATTATTGATAAAGATTTCAATAAAAAAGAACTCTCTTCTCTTCTTTTTAACCACATTCTTTTAAACAAGAAGAATATTTTTATTACTCCTCACTGTGCTTTTTATTCAAAAGAAGCGATTAAAAAAATAGAGGAGACGACTCTTATTAATATTAAAAGATTCTTGGCTAAAAAACCTGTTAATTTAATAAGATGAATTTTTTAATATTTATAAATTTTAAAACTTACAAATACGGAGAAGATGTTTTAAAACTTGCTAAAATAATAGAGACTTTTAATAATAAAATTGTAATAGGTGTTCAACCGACTGATATTTTTCTTCTTTCAAAAAAAACTAACTTAAAAATTTTTTCTCAACACGTAGACTTTTTTGAACCTGGAAGAAATACGGGTTTTATCACAATAGAATCAATTAAATCTTGCGGTGCTAGCGGAACTTTTTTGAATCATTCGGAGCATAAACTTTCTCTTTCTGTTTTGGAGAGAACAATAAAAAGATGTAAAGATAAAAAAATAAAAACTGCTGTTTTTGTTCAAGACTTAAAAGAAGCAAAAGAAGTGGAAAAATTTTCTCCAGACTACATAATCTATGAACCGCCAGAACTTATTGCAGGAGATATTTCTGTTTCTAAAGCGAAGCCAAAAATTCTTCTTTCTTTAAAAGAAAATTTAAAAAAAGAATTTTTAGTAGGTGCAGGAATAAAAACAAGAGAAGATGTAATCAAATCTCTTAAACTTGGAGCAGCAGGCGTTGCAATCTCTTCTGTTTTAATGAGATCTAAAAATCCAAAAAAAGTTTTAATTGATCTCTTTGATTTTTAATAGTTGTTCATTATTTTTTAAAAACTTCTTCTAAAAGAATATCCTTCATTTCATCTTTGTTTAAGTATTCTTTTGCTAAGTCAATCAGAAATTCGTTAACTGCACTATTATATTCCGAACTTCTTTCAGAAATTTCTTCCCTATTGGAAATACTTTTTAATCTAAGTAGCAATGCATCTTTTATAACCTTCTTACAAGGTAACTTATAAAACTCTAATAATTTTTTTGTATCTACAATTTTAAAATTTACATACGATAAGAAATTTCTACTATCTTCTAACAACATTCGAGAAGCATATTTATCTTTCTTCCCTAAATAATAATTAATTCCTAATGCTAATGAGTACTCTTTAAACTCTAGTGCATGTTCCAATCATTTTTTTGTAATTTCTTCTCTTCCAAAGGAGGTTATTAATTCATTTATCTCTTCATTAAGTTCTTCATGATAATATGGATTTCTTTTATCTAAAATCTGGTAAATTGAACAATTTTCTCGATAAATTTTGTAAGGTTCAAATAAGTGTGCAAAATATGCTCCAAAATTTTTAGTTATGATCTCTTTAGAAGGTTTTATTCTATCACTTATACAATATAAATGTTCTTTTCGAGAAGTTCTATTAAAACATTCTTTTTCTAATAAATCTTTTATTTCTAAATTTAATAACCAACCTCCTATATGGTCCCTAATTTTTTGCGAGGCATTCTTCTCATCCAATCTCATTCCTACTTCATAATAAAATAGCATCCTATAGTAAGGATCATATCTCTCTTCTTTCTCTAGTCCTTTTTTATATACTCTTTAAAATTTTCAAGTTCTCTATCAATCTTTTTTTTCTTTTCCATTTTATTTATTTACTTTTTAGTTACTACATATACTCCTTTTAACTTTTTTATTAATTTTTTTATTAAATTTTTATCTTTTTTAAGAAAGATTTATAAATAGAATTGAATAAAGATAAATTATGCTAAATAGAATAGGAATAAACAATCTTAAATTATTAGATAGAAAAATTCTATCTCTCTTAGAGTACAACCCTCGGATCTCTTTAAAAGAGCTATCGAAAGAATGTAGAGTATCAAAGGATACTATTAAGTATAGAATTAAAAAATTAGAGGAGGAGAAAATTATTTTAGGATATACGATATATATTGATTATAAAAGACTAGGGAACTTTTCGTACAAGCTATTTTTAAAAATAAATTCTCCTTCTGAAAAAAAAGAAGAATTAAAAGAATTCTTAAGGAAACAGAAAAACGTATTTGATATTTTCGATTCTACGGGCAGATGGAATTTAGCTATTGCTTTTTTTACTCCGGATATCAAAGAGTTCAATTCTTTTGAGAATTCTCTTTTAGATCTTTATGGTTCTTTTGTTTCTACCAGAAGATTTTGTTCAATGATTGATGCAGAAATTTACAAAAGAGACTTTTTTCAAGTTCTTAACGATAAAAGAAAGGAAGTCTTCTTTTTATGGAAAGAATTAAACAATAGAGAGATAGATGAGCACGATAAAAAAATAATTAGAATATTACATTCGAATTCTAGAAGTTCTTTAGTATCTATTTCTGAGAAAGTAGGCTTAAGTATAGATTCAACCAAAAAGAGAATTCTAAAACTAAAGAAAGAAGGAATAATTCCTCTCTTCAAGACAAAGATAAATTATGAGAAGTTAGGTTTTGACCAATATAAATTATTAATATTTCCAAAAAGATATTCTAATCAAACTGAGGAGGGATTAATTAACTTTTTTAGAAAAAACAAGAGATGTATAAACATAATTAGAACAGTAGGTCCTTGGAAATTAGAAGCAGAACTTCTTGTCCAAGACTCATCTGAAGTAGAAGAAATTTTGAATAATCTGAATGAAGAATTTGGAGAATACATTCTCGACATTGAAGCTTCAATAATAAGAAACGAAGAGATATTCTCTCTATGATTTTAAATTAACGTAATTGAAATAAACTATCTAGATAAGCCGATTTTATTACTATCTAAAAAATTCTTAAGTTTTTCTGTTGCGATTTTCCTCATACTGAAATTATTTTTTTCTTCGAGCGTCATCTCAGCAAATGTTTTATTTGATTTTTCTGGTTGAAATATCTCATCCCAACCAAAACCATTTTTTCCTCTAGGATAAACTATTTTTCCTCTTAAAGAACCCTCAAAAAAATAGATTTCTTTTTCATTTCTTGCGTAACCAATAATTGTTTTAGCTTCTGCATTATTATTGCCGAGCTTTTCTGTTAAATTAAAAATTCCTTCATTTCCTATCGTTTTAAGAAGCCACTTTATCAAAGGTCCTGGAAAACCATTTAAACAATCTAAATACAGAGAGCTATCTTCAACAATAAACTCTGCTTTTTTTATTTTTAATGCTTCTTTCAACTTCTCTTCGATTATTTTTTTAGAGTCAATCTCTTGAATTTCTTTTAAATCAAAATTTATTTTCTCAACTTGTTGGAGAATTTCTTTTATTTCTTGAAATTTGTGCTCGCTCCCAGTAATAAAATATAAGGTCATTTTATTTTTTTGTTAAAAAATTTAATAAACCTTTTTGTAGCTTAAATCAAATTTTCTTTAAATAACTAAAAGCCTTTCTCTTAAAAAACTTTTAGCCACATTGAGCTTCAGCATTGCTTGTTGTTGAAGAATCCCATCCCCACATTGGAGCAGGTGTTTGTGTAGATAGTTTTAATGTCGAACACTCAGATGGTTTTGTTGTAAAAGCTGAACAAGCTGTTTCTAAATAAGCAGCAGGGCTTCTTCCACTCAAAACTTCTACTTCATTAACAATAAGAGTAGGGCTTCCTTGAACGCCATACTTTTGACTAAGTTCGGAATCTTCTTTATAATATTCTTTTGCTTTACCACTTTCTATGCACTTCTTTAGTTTTTCTCCATCTATTTTCGCTACTTTTTCCGCTGCGCTAGAATTTCCTTCTTTTAAGAACTCTTTTAGATAAATTAGATATTTATCTCCTTGCTCTTCTCTTATACAAACCTGTCTATATGTTTCTTCTTCTTCTTTTTGTCCATGCATAAAATAATGTACAAATCTTATTTTTGCATTTATTTTATTCTTCATTGCTTCGATGAAAGGAATAAATCCTTTTTCCGCTTGTGTTCCATAAGGACAGTGAGTCATTACAAAAAGCTCTAATTTTGGAACATCTGTTTTCGGAACTTCTTTTGGAGTTTCTTTTACTGCTTGTCCTGTCAAATAGTTTTTTATTTCTTTTAACTCAATCATTTGTCCGACATACTTTCCATCTTTTGATACATAATACTTTCCTTCTTGACCATTAAAAGAAAATAATACTTCATATATCCCTCCTAAATCTTTTGTTTCCTTTATCTCTATATCTATACCTTGCAAAGATGCAAATTCCTTTAATATTCCTCCTGCTTGTTGTTTTGAAATCCCTTTGTCTTTTAAGTTTACACCTATTAATATGATTAAAACTAAGCCGAGAACTATCGTAGAAATTATCCATGGATTTATTTTTTTCCAATCAAAAGAAGGCTTTTCAGAAATTGTTTTTTCTTCTTCAACAGTGTTAGAAAACTTTTGTTTCTTTTTTACCATAAAAAATTTAGAAAAAAAGGCTTTTTAAATCTTTGTAAAGCATGTAACCATTATTTTTGAGAAATATAGGGTTAAATTCTTTTTCGCTTTAAATTTTCCTCTTATCCTTCAAAATAGTACGTTAGATTAATTATAACTTATCTTTCAAGTTTAAGCAATTTTTATTAGGTGATTAAAGCAAAACCTCTCCTCTTATTTTATTTCTGTTTACAATTTAAAGTAGCTCTTTCAGATGTTATATAAATAAATTTTTCAAGAACTGTTTTTTCTTTTATCTTTAGTTAATTAATACAAGTTAGTTAGTATAACAAAAAATCTTTTAAAATGCTCTTGTTATTTTTTTAAGTTTTATTAAAATGGACATAGAAAAAAAAGTTAAAGAAACAATAAAGAAATACAATATGTTTTCAAAAAGAGACAAGGTGCTAGTTGCACTTTCAGGAGGTAAGGATTCTACTAGCATTCTTTTTATTTTAAAAAAATTTGGTTATAAAGTTGAAGGAATAATGATTAATCTTCATTTAGGAGAATGGAGTGAAATTCATAAAAAGAATATGAAAAATTTTTGTAAAGAAAACAAAATACCTTTTCATTTAGTTGATTTAAAAAAAGAGACGGGTCATGGAATTTGTTTTATCAAATCTGTTTTAAAAAAAGAAAAAAATCTTACTGGTTGTACCGTTTGTGGTATTATAAAAAGATGGGTACTAAATAGATGGGCTAAAAAATTAAAAGCAGATGTTTTAGTTACCGGGCACAATTTAGACGATGAATGTCAAACTATTTTAATGAATTTTTTGAAAGGAAATATTCTTTTAGGTATAAATTCTTATCCTGTAACCGGAGGAAGAAAAGTAGAAGGTTTTGTGCAGAGAGTAAAACCTTTTTTCTTCGTACCTGAAGATGAAATAAAAAAATATTCTTTAAAAAAAGGATTTAAGATTCTTTATGATAGATGCCCCTGTGCTATTGGAACTTATAGAGTTGAGACAAGAGATTGGCTTAAGGATATTTCTAATAAAGAAAAACTTTTGATTGTTCAGAACTGGTTAAAAATTCTTCCACACTTAAGAAAACAAAAAAACTACGAAGTTAAAAAATGTAAAATTTGCGGAGATCCTTCAAGAGGAGATATTTGTAAGGCTTGTGAAATCTTTAATACTTTTTAATTTTTTTCTTAAGAATTAGCTTTCATTTTTAATATTTAACTATCTTTTGCTTACGTAATTATTGTCTTTTATGTAGAATCTTAATTTTTCTGACAAATCCTTTTTTACTCCAATTCTAAAACTTTCTTCTATTTCAAACTTTTCATCGTTTTCTTCAATCCATAACTCTTCGCAGTCAAATATGCTCTTTTTGTGAAAACTTTTGTCTATTTTTAACGATTTAGTTAATAGCCCAGGTCCATTTGTTTTTCCTTTAAAATTGAGAGGTTCTATTGCTCTTATTAGCACTGCTTCTGCTTTTTTTTCTTCTCCTGTTACAATATTCAAGAGCCAGTTATTGTGGACACCATAAACTAAAATCGTACCTTTTTTCATTTTCATTGTTTCTCTGAGATCTCCTTTTTGACATGCTCTAGATGCGGGATCATTTTCGTCGAAATAAGCTTCGGTTTCTACTATCTTTCCTTTTAGTACTCTTAATCCTCTTTTTCTACAAATAATCTTTCCTAAGAGATATCTTGCAGCTTCCTTCGCATTTTTTAAATTTTCTTCAGAGATTTTTTTCATAAAAAGATACTACTTTTAAAAATTAAAAAACTTTTTATCTCCTTAATTCAATAATAAATTTTGCATAAATTTATATTTCTTATTTATTTTTTAAATGAATGAATTCCGAAATAATATATCAAGGAGCAGAAGCTTTAATTTTTAGAAGAGATAATAAAATAATAAAAAGAAGAATAAAAAAATCTTATAGGATAAGTGAATTAGATGAAAAAATAAGAGAACAAAGAACTCGAAGAGAGAAAAAAATTTTATTAAAAGCTAGTAATGTAGTAAATGTCCCAAAGGTTTTTGATGAAGAAAAAGATAAATTTGAAATAGTTTTAGAGTTTATCAACGGTGAAAAACTTAGCGAAATTTTAGACGGATTCGATATTTTCAAAAAGAAAGAAATCGTTTTTCTTTTAGGAAAGGAATTAGCAAAGCTTCATAATTCTGACATAATTCATGGAGATTTGACTACATCAAATATAATTCTTAAAGAGGATAAAATTTATTTTATAGATTTTGGTTTATCTTTTTTTTCAAAAAAAATTGAAGACAAGGCGGTAGATATCCATCTATTTAAACAAGCTTTGGAAGCAAAACATTGGAAAAACTGGGAATCTCTTTTTAAAAGTTTTTTAGAAGGTTATTCACAAGAGTCAAACGATTTTGAAAGAATATTTGAGAGATTAAAGAAAGTCGAGAAAAGAGGAAGATACAAAGGAGGTTTTTAATTATAGCTCTATTTTTATTTATCAATTCTTAACAAACTCTTAAACAATAATTTTTTAAATCTTCTCTTTTTAATTTTTAAAAGGCTCCGTAGCTCAGCCTGGTAGAGTACTGGCCTTTTAAGCCAGGTGTCGCGGGTTCAAATCCCGTCGGAGCCATAAAATAAAGTTTAAAAACTTATTTTTCTAATAATCGTTTATGCAGGCATAGCCAAGTAGTAAGGCAGGAGGCTGCAACCCTCCGATCCCAGGTGCAAATCCTGGTGCCTGCTCTTCTTTATATTTACGATTTTAAATTAATAATGACCTTTCAATTTTTATATTATAAAAGAAATTTTCTCTATTCTTTTTTATTATACTAAAGGATGAAGATACTTTAGCTTTTCTAATAAAATTCTTCTTCTAAATAAATACTCTTTTATTTTTTCTCAACTCCTCTTTTAGTTTTATTACTTTTTTAATGAATTGCTTAATTAATCATAAAATTATTCTCTTTTGAGAATATAAACTGTTTATCTAATAAATTTTTTAGTATCTCTCTATAAATTATACATCAAGAAATATTTTATTTTTAGTATTTTTCCTTTTTGTATAAATTCTAACAATTCTCCTTAACTTTTTTATTCTTCTAAAGAAGCAATAAATTAGATTATAT
>JAWAET010000018.1:0-1491 GCA_038891175.1 Candidatus Pacearchaeota archaeon | reverse complement strand
ATATTATTAAAAGATTAATTAAAAATAGAAAATTACTCTTCGTTCTCTTTAATAGAAGGAACTTCTTTATTTTCTGATAATTCTTTATTAGATGTCTTTAGTCTTTTAAATAACTCCTTAATAGAAAATTTCTTTTTTTCTTCTTTAACCTTTTCACTAACTTCTTTTAAAACAGATTGTTCATCTTCTTTTTTAGTTAAAAACATTTTTCTTGCATCTTCTTTAAGAAGAGAGATATTAAGAAAATTTTCAAGCTTTGATATGTACTCTGCAGAAAAATTCTTAGGATTTCCTTCTTCTAATTCTTTTATTATCTGAAGAGGGACCACTGTAAACTGAGCTAATTGTTCCTGAGTAATCTTTCTTTTTCTTCTCGCTGTTTTCAAAATCCAGTCATAATTCTCGACGAGATAAGGAGAGTCTTCTCTTTTTCTAGGAATATTAAGCTTTGTTAAGTTTATTTTAGGATAGACAGCTTCTTTTTTCTGATTTTCTCCTTTTGTAGAGAGTTTCTCTACTCTTTCTCTTACAGAAAGACCTCTTTGAGGAGTGAAATCGAAAGAGGGTTTTTTTATAATAGGAACTTTTTCTATGTTATAGCACGAACGACATATAAAATCAATTTTATCTTCAAAGATTCCTTCTAATAACTCTTCTTCTTCATAATCTTTTTGACATACCCTACATTTCACCATAAAAAGTATATCTTTTGTTATCTTTTAAGTTTTATTGTTAAAAAGAGAATATTATTTTTTATTAAAAAGAAGACAGATTTCTTTAGATTTGAGTTTATCTTTTGTCAACGAAGAAACAAAACCGCAGAAATCTTTTAACATAGGGTAATCTGTTTTTTCTCTTTTAGAACAATTTTCTTTTTTCCCAATTATAACAAAATTTTCATCAGAGTAAGAAGAAGGATAATTTTTTACATCTTCAATTTTAAATAAGTCATCTACTGTAGGATAATTCAAAAATATAACGCTTATTTTACTTTCCTTCAAAGAGTTATTTAAATCTAAATATTGAAATCTTGCATTGCCTACGAAATAAGAAAGAGGAGCCCAATGGTGAGAGAGAACTTCGCAGTTCTCTAAACCTAACTCCTTTATTTTTTTTGCTGCTTTTTCATAAAGAGAATTTAAGCTTTTTTCCGTATAAATTTCTTTCATCATATAAAGTGTAGATGTTAAAAAAATAGTCAAAATAAAAATTTTTGAAATTCTCTTTAAGGACTCTTTTTTTATTCTTAATACTCCTATTAAAGAAAAAAAAGCAAAAGGCAAAGAAATGTTAAATAGGTATCTTTCTATTTTGAAGGGTGTTTTTATAATATCATAAAGAAAAACCAAAAAAAGAAGGATAAAAAAAAGCTTATATTTAAACTCTTTAAGATTTCTTTTTTTGAAAATATCTATTAAGAAATAAGAAATTCCTAAAACTAAGAAGATTGAATAAAAATTAGAAACTTTTAATAAAGAAAAAAAATCGAAA
>JAWAET010000017.1:0-10623 GCA_038891175.1 Candidatus Pacearchaeota archaeon | reverse complement strand
ATTTGTAAAGAAGGTATAAAAAGGCAAAATAGTGGAATTTTTGGTAGCAAGAAACTAATTTAAAAGAGGATTTTTTAGAAAAGAATATTTATTGAACCTATTTCTTTATCAAACTCTTTTCCTCTAATAAAATCGTTGTTTTCTTTCATACCATATAACATTATCTCGATTTTCTCTAAATTTTTAATTTTTTCAATTCTCTTAATATTTTTTATTAAACTTGAAGGTAACTTAAAATTATTTATATATTTTTGTTAGCTCTACAATATTTACAATTTAGATTAAATTTGTTTGTAACATCAATACTTATATAAATTTATCTTCCCACTCTCTACAATTTTTATATTCCACTCAAAACTTTTTCTGCTCTGAATTGACGATACATAGGGATATGCTCTCTAAAATTATTTTTTGAATATTTTAAAGACTCTAATATTTTTTTATATAACTTAATGAGAATGTTATAATCACTAAATTTATAAATTTAGGATAAGAAATTTGTATTTTTGACAAAAAATGATAATTTTTTTCTAAAAATTGTACAATCTCTGGTATCTCTTGCAAATTGTACTTATTAAGAACAGTATTGGTAATCACTTTTACACCTTCTGATTTTCATAATAAATTCAAACTTTCTAAACATCTTTTAAAAAGACTTTATTTTTAGTAATTTTAAAATAGGTTTCTTCTTTAGAGAATGGAAAGAGATTTTTACTTCATTTATACCAAAATTAACAATCTTAATTAGTTTGTAAGGGTATATGCCGCTAGTATCTACTCCTATATTTTTATGAAATTTTTTAGCATAAGTTATAATTTCAAATAAGTCTTTTCTTACTAAAGGTTCTCCTCCTGAAAAAATTATCTTTTTACATCCTTTTGCAATTCTAATATTTTTTTTCAAAATTAGTAAAGACTGTTCCTTCTTAAAATGATTTTTAACAGGACAAAAAATACAATTATTTCTACATTTTGAAGTTACATGTACATGTATTTCTATAATAGATTTTTATTTATATTAAAAAATACTTGCATAAAGCCCCTCATCAATATTCAAAATTGTACTATTTATCTAACCTTCTTCTAAAAGAAAAATTACTCCTGCTGCAATCCCTTCACCACTACAAAATCTACAAAGAAATTCTTTTTTTACTTTTTCTTTAATTCTCTTATTTGTTTTTCCACATATTAGTCTCAACAGGACCTGGGCAAAGTACCTTTACTCTTATTTATAGTTGGAAAGAAGATTAGCTAATGTCAAAGTCAAGCCAATAATTCCTCCTTTAGACGCCCAATATGCAGGTGATACTTTTGAACTTTTAATTGCTGCTAGACTAGAAATATTAACAACAGCGCCCCCGTTCCCTCTTTTAATCATATAAGGCAAAGAGGCCTTTAAAGTATTAAACACTCCTCCTAAATTTACATCTAACCCTTTTTTCCATTCAAAAAGATTAAAGTAATCATTTGATCCTACTTCAAGTCCTGCGTTATTAACTTATTATATCTATACCTCCAAAATTTTTCATACAATAATTAACCATTCCTGAAACTTCCCTATATTTACTTATATCTGCTTTATAGATTAAAACCTCTCCGCTCATTTCTCTTTTTATTCTTTCTTCTAGGTTCTTTGCTTCTTTTTCGCTTTTATAATAATTTATTAAGAGTTTAGAAGATTTCTTTGCTAAAGCAAGAGATATATCTTCCTAATTCCTATAGCGCCTCCAGTTACTATACTTATTTTGCCTTCAATTTTCATCTTGAAATATTTTTAAAAGACTATTTTTAATTATAACCTCTAGTTCTCTTTTTGTCCTCTCTTTATTTTTTTCTGCTACTTGTTTAACCTGAAAAACAAATTTCTCATTATCACTTTTTTTATAAACCTCAGAAAGAAAAATTTCTTTATCTATCATAGCTCTTTTTCTTAAATCTTCTACAGAAAAAAATATCCTTCTTGCAAGAGTTTTTAACCATTCTTTCTTTAAATAAACCGAACTTTTTTTACTAATTCTCTTAAGGGAGTTCAAAATTTTTTTGAGAACATGGTCATATTCTTCTTCACTAATAAGTCTTTTGTTTATCAAAATTGCAACTGCTCTTTTTTTCGATGGTTTAAGAAGATGGTTAAAAAAATCTACTTCTGGATAACCCTCCAATTCTTCTATTAATATTATATTATCAAAAGGAAATAAATTAGAAAATTCAAAATGAGGCGATTTTAAATTATAAAATTCTTTTATAAAAAAATTTTTGCTTGTATATGGTCCATGAAACTCATGGCCGAAACGCATCATTGTTGGATAAAGGATTTCTAAATACATTAATAAAGAAGCAGAAATTTTTGATTCTATCTCTATTTTTTCTTTACTAGGAAATAATTTTAAATTAAAAAAATGTTTATTAACGAATTTTTTTTCAAAATATTACTTCTTTTTTCAACAAATAGATCCCTTCTGTAATAATTAATGAAATCTATTAAATCAGATGCGAATCTTCTTCTTTCTTTGCTGCTTAAAAAAAGAGTACTATGAAATAAAGTAAAATATTGGGCAATCTTTGAGGGGTAAGAAAATAAGTTGGCTATTTCTTCTACCGAGTATTTTTTCTCTTTCAATTTTTTTATTAATTCATAAAGATATTTCATAAAAAAAGGACCTATATAAAATTCTGCTTCATTTGTTACAAATGGCCAAAGAGCTGTTAAAGTATCTCCTTTGTGTAATTCTGCAAGATCCCTTCCAATTATTTTACAAAGTTTATTTATTTTCTTGTTCATCTTTAAATAGTCTAATCTCTCTTTTATCAGAATCTATTTCTATTATTTGATTTTCTTTGATTAATTTGGTAGCATTTTCTAATCCAACAACACAAGGAACCTCCATCTCTCTTGCAAGAATAGATAAATGGCATAAGATACTTCCTTTTTCGCTGATAATGTCTTTTGCTCTTAGGAAAGCTAAAGAAAAAAGAGGAGAATTATCACTTACCACAACTATATCCTCATTAGTAATCTTATCAATATCCTCAATAGTAGTAATTATTTTTGCTTTTCCTCTAGCATTCCCTAAATAAGCAATTCTCCATCTTTTATTATTTTTTCGATTGTTAAATTACGGCCATTTTTCATTTTTATCAATTAAAACATCAATCAAAACAGGTTTTTTGTTTTTAAAAGAGATAAAGCTAAATGTATCTTTTCCTTAATTTCCTCTTTTTTTTATTCTTAACCCATGAGCACCAAAACTTCTTGCCATTTTTACATAATCGGATTAATAAACTCGCTAAAAAAAGATTTTCCATATCTTTTCTTTTGAGAATGAAATATTGGACCTAAAATACCATTATTCAAAATAATAAAAACAACAGGAATATTATAATTAACAGCAGTCATTATTTCTATGGAATTCATTTGAAAACCGCCATCGCCTTGAATTGAGAATACTACATCTTGAGGAGAAGCCAACTTTGCCCCGATTGATTCTGGTAAAGAACAACCTATTGGAGCAAAATTTGTACAAACGATATGCTTTCTAGAGGTCCAAATACCTTAAAATATTTCTCTGTCCATGCGATGGATTCGCTGCATATAATAGAATTTTTTGGAATAAACTTTCTAAGATCGGCAATAAATGTTTGTGGTTTTAAAGGAAAATTATTCGAATTCATTTCTTTATAATCAAAATAACCCTCTTTTTTAAAATTCGACCAATCTTTTGTTTTTATTTTTTAGAAGAGAGAAGATTTCTTTCAAAGTTATTTTAATATCACCTATAATTCTTTCTACTTCAGGATAATTGTTTGTTATTTCTTTATCATCTATATCTAATCTTATTATCTTAGAATTTTTTAAATTTAAAGACCAATTTTTCAGAGTAAATTGATGAAAGCCAACTCCAACCGCAAGAATTAAATCCGATTTTTTATTATTTCTTCTGCTATTTTTTGTCCAGTCAAACCTACACAACAAAAACACAAAAAATTATCTTCAGACAGAATACCTTTTCCTTTTAAAGTCGTAATAACAGAACACTTTGAAGAAATCTTTTTAATTTCTTTATCAGAGTTAGAAAAAATTGCTCCTGCTCCGCATAGTATTACTGGATTTTTGCTTCTGTAAGGAGTTTTACTATTCTCTTTATTTTTTTTCTTAACAAAAAATTCTTTTTTGCTAGTTTTTGTTTATTATTAGAAAAAATAGAATAAAAATTATTCAGTTCTACTTCTTCATTCATTATATCGGTTGCAATTTCTAAACAGACAGGTCCCGGTCTTCCAGTAGTTATTTGGAAATAAACTTTTTTTAATTCTTTTAATAAATCTTCCTTGCAATAAACACTTCCACAATATTTAGTTATTTTTTCAAAAATTTTTTTTGATTTATGGTTCTTATCATTCCAGAAGTTTCTTGGAAAGCATTTTTTCCATGAAATTTTTTCGGAACTTGGCCAATTATAATAAAGATTGGCTGAGAATCTTCATAAGCTGCAGCAACACCTGTTATTAAATTGGTTGCCCCCGGTCCTGTACTACCAAAACATGCACACTTTCTTCCTGAAACTTTTGTAAAACCTCTTGCCTAAATGTTGTACCTTGTTCTGTTTTTGTTAAAATCTTCTTAATTTTTTTATCCTTTTCAATTTCATATAAGAGTTCCATGTTTGAACCAGGAATGCCAAAAAGATATTCTATTTTTAAAAGATTCATAAATTCTAGAATTATTTCACTTACTTTTTTAATCATAAAAATAAAAAAATATTTAGTTTAAAAGTTTAATGCAAAAAGATAAATTACTAATATAAAAAGCTAATTTTTATACTTTAACGACTTCCATTTTCTTTATTTTTTCTTTCCAAAAAATTTTTCTAAACCTCATTCTTAAAAATTCTTTTTGCTATAGAAGAATATGCGAAAAGAAAAATCAATCTAGTTCTAGTATTATTGTTAGTCGTAGCTCTCTTATAAAGATGGCCCGCTAAACTCTTCTTAATTCTAAAATGGCCAAAGATTTATCTCAAAAAGTTACTTATATATTGTTGTCTTATTTAGAAAGAGAAAGGATTCAATTTAGGAGAATTGATTTTTACAAAAAACCAATAGTAGAATTTACTGCTAAAAGACCTCACGCAATAGTAAAAGACGATAAAAAACTAGATGATACAGGTATATTTTCATATGAGATTGTGAGCAGTCCTTCTTATTCAATGTTTGAAAAAAGCATAGAATATGTTTATACGACCTCATAATATAACTAAAGCAACAAAAAACCAAGAAAGTTAATCTTTAAAAACTAAAAATAAGACTAAAAATTATGGAAGAAGCTAATTTCAAACAAATAGAAGAAAAATGGCAAAAAAAATGGGAAGAAGAAAAAATATTTGAAGCTAAAGAAGATTACTCAAAAAAGAAATTTTATGTTTTAGAAATGTTTCCTTATCCTTCTGCGACCGGTTTGCATATGGGTCATGCTTTTAATTTTGTCATCGGAGATATTTATGCGCGTTTCAAAAAAATGCAAGGATTTAATGTTTTGCACCCGATGGGCTTTGATGCTCTGGGGCTGCCTGCTGAAAATGCAGCAATAAAAGAGGGAATTGATCCTGCTACTTACACACAAAACTCGATAAAAAATTTCATAAAACAGCAAAAAAAACTCGGATTAAGTTATGATTGGTCAAGAGTTATTGATACTTCTCAGCCTGAATATTATAAGTGGGACCAATGGATTTTTCTCCAAATGTATAAAAGAGGACTTGTTTATAAAAAAAAGGCTGCTGTGAATTGGTGTCCTTCTTGTCAAACAATAATAGCAAATGAACAAGCTCAAGGAGGAGTGTGTGAAAGATGCGGAAACAAAATAGAAATAAGGCATATGGAACAGTGGTTTTTTAAAATAACTAATTATGCGGATAGACTTTTAGAAGGACACAAAAATCTAAATTGGCCGGAGAAAACTATTGCAATGCAAAAGAATTGGATTGGGAAGAGTTTGGGGACTGAAATTGATTTTGAAATAAATGGAGAAAAATGGCCTATCTTTACAACTCGCCCAGACACAATTTTCGGAGTCACTTTTATGGTTATTTCTGCTCAACATCCTCGTTTAATGGAACTTGTCACAAAAAAACAAAAAAAAGAAGTAGAAAAATTTTTAGAGAAAATAGGCTCTGTTTCTGAAAAAGAATTAGAAGAATTAGAAAAAATAGGAGTTTTTACAGGAAGTTATGCAATAAATCCTGCGAACGGAGAAAAAGTGCCTGTTTATGTAGGTAATTTTGTTGTTGCTGATTATGGCTGTGGAATGGTTATGGCTGTGCCTGCCCATGATCAAAGAGATTTTGAGTTTGCAAAAAAGTATAACATCCCAATAAAACAAGTTATCGAAGGGAAGATAACCGAAACTCGCGCATGGACAGGAGAAGGTAAATTAATTAATTCAGCTCAATTTAATGGTATTAATAGCGAAGAAGCAAAAGAAAGAATAACTCAATGGCTTATTGAAAAAGGTGTTGCAAGAAGAGTTGTTAATTACAAATTAAGAGATTGGTCCGTTGCAAGACAAAGATATTGGGGAACGCCTATTCCTTTAATTCATTGTGAAAAATGTGGAGTAGTTCCAGTTCCTGAAAAGGATTTGCCCGTCGTTCTTCCTAAAAATGTAAAATTCGGAAAAGGAAACCCTCTTGAAACAAATAAAGAGTGGCTAAAAGTAAAATGCCCTTCTTGTGGCAAAGAAGCAAAGAGAGAACCAAACACAATGGACACTTTTGTAAATTCTTCTTGGTATTTCTTAAGATTTTGCGATCCTAACAATGATAAAGAAATTTTTTCAAAAGAAAAAGTAAAATATTGGATGCCCGTCGATTTATATATAGGAGGTGCGGAACATGCTTGTATGCACTTAATTTATGAGAGATTTTACACTATGTTTTTGCATGATATTGGTTTGATAGATTTTGAAGAGGCAACACCAAGATTATTCCATCAAGGAATGATAAACGACGAAAAAGGTGAAAAGATGTCTAAATCAAAAGGAAATGTCGTCGAACCTTTAGAGGTAATTGACAAATATGGGACAGATACAACAAGATTTTATTTAATTTCTGAAGCTTCTCCAGACAAAGGATTTAATTGGACAGAAAAAGGAATTCAAGGAGCTTTGAGATTTACAAAAAGTGTAATAAAAATCTTCGACAAAATAAAAATTGGAAAAACAGAAAAAACTTTTGAAAAAGAAGTTAATGTAGCAATTAAAAAGATAACAGAATATATTGAAAATATTGATTATCGAAAGGCGACAATTGAATTGAGAAGGATTTTTGATATTTTAGAAAAGCAAAAGGAAGTCTCAAAAGAAACTCTTGAAAATATCTTAAAACTCCTCTCTCCATTTTGCCCGCATATTGCAGAAGAACTTTGGGAAAAATTAGGAAACAAGCCATTTATCTCTACGGCAGAATGGCCAAAAGTTAAAGAAATAAGAGAGATAAAAAGAGAAGAAGATTTAAACAAGAAAATAATTTCAGAAATAAAACCTATCTTAGAAAAATTCCCAGAAAAAAAGAAAATTTATCTTTATGTTTTGCCTTTTGAATTAGAAAAAATCAATAAAGAAAAACTCGAAAAAGAGTTTAAGAGAGAAGTTTCTGTTTTCTCGGTTAAAGACAAAGATAAGTATGATCCTCAAAACAAATCAAAAAAAGCTCTTCCTGGAAAGCCAAGCTTTTGGATAGAATAAAAATGAGTCACAAAGAAACCTGCATTTTCTGCAAAATTGTCAGAGGAGAACTTCCTTGCCACAAAATTTGGGAAGATGAAAAACATTTAGCTTTTTTGTCTATTTTTCCAAACACTCCTGGCTTTTCTGTTGTGATAACAAAAGAACACTATCCAAGTTATGCTTTTGATTTGCCAGATAATGTCTTAACTGAACTAGTTTTAGCTGCTAAAAAAGTTGCTAAATTAATAGATTCTAAACTTGAAGATGTCGGCAGAACAGGAATGATTTTTGAAGGCTTCGGAGTTGACCATGTCCACGCAAAACTTTTTCCAATGCACGGAACAAAAATAAAGGAGTGGAAACCTATAAAATCAAATGTCGACAAATTTTTTGAAAAATACGAAGGTTATATCTCTTCTCACGATTACAAAAGAGCAGACGACGAAGAATTGAAAAAAATTGCTGAGAAGATAAGAGAGTAAATTGATTTCACGCAACCCCTCTTTATTTTATAGAAAATCGTGGCGTGTCCCGCCACCGCCGAATTCTGAACTCAAAATCTCTTCGAGATTTTGCCACGCCCTGCGGGCTTTCACTTCGTTCAGGACGCCTAACAGCGATTAAGAGGGAAAATCCTGCGAATCACTCAAAAATCTTGTGATTTTTGGTGCGCAGAAAAGCTATGCTTTTCTAGCGTTTCCCCAAATTTTCACAAGCGAAAACTTCTCTTAATTGCACATGTTAAGTCCAATAGCCAAAAACCTTAAACCCCCGACCACCTACCTCTTATTTGAGAGGGTTGCTTAGTGGAAAAATTCACAAATTTTATGGATAAGGTTTATAAACATTTCTCTTTTTCTATATTTATGCTTGGGCCTTATCGTGCTAATAAAGATGGAACCATTTCTTACAGAGGAAATAAAATATTTAAGCCTATTAAGAATGTTCTTGAATTTGATATTCCTATTGATGAAATTAAAAACAGAGTTGAGTCTTTGAAAAATAATGATATGTGGTTTCATTTATCTAAAATAAACCATTCCATAAATAAATCTGCTAATGAATTTTTTGATAAATAAAGATCATCTTAGTAACTTTCATAAAAAAGAAACTCTTAGAAAAAAGCTTCTTGAAGTTTTTAGACTATTTAACAAAAATCTTCAATATTGTAATTTTTCTATACTGCTCTTTCAAAAAAGAAAAAAACAAGAGGAGGTGGAGCTTTTTTTGACAAAAGAAAGATGGTAAAAATAATTAAGCCAAAACATTTAAAAGAAGGAGACATAATCGGAGTAGTTAGCCCATCTTCTACAATAAAACCCTTTCCTAGAAGATTACAGAGGGGTCTTGTTGCTTTAGAAAAGTTAGGATTAAAGGTAAAACTTGGAAAATATGCTGTATCTTCCTTTAGGCATACAGGGGGGACATCAAAACAAAGAGCAGAAGATATTATGAATTTTTTTAAAAATGACGAAATAAAAGCGATAATATGTTCAACTGGTGGGTGGAATTCTAATTCTGTTCTTCCTTTTTTGGACTTCGATTTAATAAAACAAAATCCAAAAATCTTTTGCGGTTTTAGCGATATAACTATGTTAAATCTAGCTTTATACAAAAAATCAAATTTAATAACATTTAATGGACCTACTATTTTACCAACTTTTGGAGAGTATGGCGGTCCAGATCAATTTACTATTAAATGGTTTAAAAAAGCTCTTTTCGAAACAAAACCTTTAGGTGTTTTAGAATTTCCTAAAGAATATACTGAAGAAATTCTATGGTGGGAAACAGAAGATAACAGAAAAAGAAAAATGAAAGAAGCCTCTCCTCCTAAATGTGTTTATGAAGGAGAATCCGAGGGAATCTTAATTGGAGGAAATTTAAATACTATTTGTGCGATGACTGGCACAGAATTTTTTCCTGATTTTTCTAATGCAATATTGTTTTTAGAAGATGAAGGAGAATCAACTTCTTCTACTGAAAGAAACCTTGTACACCTAGAACAATTAGGAGTCTTCAATAAAATAAAAGGTTTAATATATGGAAGACCATTCAATCTAAAAATTGATTCTCCTGAAGGAAAATTATTTGATATATTAAAAGATTTTGGAGAGAAATATAAAATACCCATTATAATGGACGTAGATATAGGACACACTTCGCCAATGATTACTCTTCCAATAGGAGTAAAAACAAGAATAAATTCAGAAAAAAGGATTATAGAAATATTAGAAAATGCAACGGAATAATCTTATATTATTAAAAACAAAAAGATTGTTTCTTAGAAACTTAAGAAAAGAGGACTCTCTAAGCATAAAGAGAAATATTACAAAAGAGGTGATAAGATGGCTTCCGTCTATTCCTTGGCCTTATGCCCTTAATAATGCTAACGATTATATAAAAGAATCTATTCGTAATTTTAAAAAAGGAAAGGCATATGATTTTGGCATAATTTTTAATAAGAAATTGATTGGGACTATAAGTTTATATGAGATAGACAGAATAAACCGAAGAGCAGGTTTGGCCTATCTTTTAAACAGAGAATATTGGAATAGAGGTACCAGAAAATAAAAAATCGCTTAAGCTTTTAAGTAAATTTATTTTGACCGGTTTTTTTATCTCAAATTCTTGTAATATTTCTAAAACTTTAGTTAAGGAAGATCTTTTTTTCATTTTAATCTAATTGAATATTTTTATCTAGGGATTTTAATATTCTCGTTTAAGCAAACTTTTTATACTCTTTTTTCTTTTATCTTTTATGGAAGAAGAGATTCAAAAAAATATCGAAAAAATTCTTTTTAATAATAAAACAATTCTGCTCGCTTATGATCAAGGACTAGAACACGGGCCTTCTGATTTTAATAACGAAAATTTTAATCCAGAGTATATTTTTTCGATTG
>JAWAET010000016.1:0-10711 GCA_038891175.1 Candidatus Pacearchaeota archaeon | reverse complement strand
ACATAATCTCCAAAAGAAAAACTATCTACCGTTATTTTTATCTCTTCAAACCTATAAGTATCTCTAACTCTTTCGTAACTACTAACTTTCTTGAAACCAATATTCGTTAAAATTTCTTCTATTTCTTTAAAGTTTTCTACTTTAGTTTCATACTCTTCTTCTATTTTTATACCTTCTCTAGTGAGTGGTTTTTTGTAACTAATTTCTGCTTCTTCTTCATTTGTAAAAACATCAAATTTTTTTCTTAGTCTTAATCTAGCATCTTTTTCGAATAATTTATTATTTTCATCATACATTATAGTTACTTCATATTTTGAATTTTCAAATAATGCCCCGGCCTTTAATAATTTTAAAATAAACTCTCTATAGCTTTCAATTCTGAATTTTAATTCTATTTCTTTAACCATTTTTCAGTATAATTTTAGCATAAGCATTATGTAAATGAATGGACTCAAAATTTTCGCAAGAGATTATTGTTTTCGATATACCTTTTTTCTTTAAAAAAGAAGAAGCAACATCTCTAATTAAATCTTCGACAATTTTTGAATTTGAGTAAGATTTTTCAGTAACATATTTTTCATCTTCTTTTTTTAACAAGCTATAAATTTCGCTACTTCCTTCTTTTTCAGTTATACTAATAATTTCATCAAACCATATATTTATCCTTTTTTTATAAAAAATTTTAACTGTAATTAACCCTCTCTGATTATGTGCGCCAAATTTAGATATGCTTTTTGAAATTGGACAGCAAGTATTAACAAATACTTTGGTTCCTATACATATAAGAAAGTTCTTTTTATCTTTTTTTACCCTGATAAAACAAGGATAACTCAAATAACTCTTCTTATTTGTTATAGGAGATTTTTTTAATTTAAGTAGTATAAAACTAATCTCTAAATAAGATATGTCTTTGTCTAATCTTTCCCTTATTTCGTCTAGAAGATTATTTATACTTCTAGGACTTATAATTTCTTTTCTAGAGAAATTTGTTAGAATTTCTACTAATCTGCTCATATGAATTCCTCTTTTATTTGCTTTTAAATCGGTATAGGAGGAAAAAGTTCCTATAGTGTTAACAATATTCTTGCCAAATTTTATCTTTATAGGTAACACTAAATTTTTTATTCCAACTTGGTTTATATAAATTTATTTTTTGTTTCTTCTTCTTGTAATTCCATTTTTTTGGTTGGTGAGGGGGCATTTAGCCCTGTCCTTTACCATGTAAAGGTAATGCTCTCATCTGAGCTACTCACCATATTCTTAATTCATATTATATATTTTTTAAATTTTTTCCTTATAATATATAAAAAATATAAAAATTTTAATAATAGATAAATTTATATACTAGTTTTTTAAGTACTTATGAAAAGAAAAATAATCCGATTGTGTAAAGAGACCTTTGTTGTCTCAATTCCTAAAAAGTGGAAAGATAAATTTAACATAGAGAAAGGTGATGAAATTGAAATAAAAGAAGAAGGAAAAAAACTTGTGCTTTCTTTAGAAAAAAACTCTTTTCCTAAAAGAAAAAGTATCAAAGTAACAAAAAAAGACGTAAGGTTTTTTAAAAGAATCTTTTTTATTTTTGGTTCTTTGGGATATGATGAGATAGAAATAATAATTGACTCTTCTGATCAATTTGAAAAATTAAATGAAGCTTCACAACATTTTCCAAGTTTTGTTCTCATTGAACAAAAAGAGAATAGTTTTATTTATAAGGTTTTTATGAAGGAAGTTAAAGAAGATTTTTTTTATATGTTAGAAAAAATTTTCAATGTAACAAAAAATTTAGCAAATAATTTTTTAAAATTTTTAAAAGAAAAAAATTACAAAAAACTAGAAAAACTGTTATTTTTAGAAAAAACAAACGATCAGTTAGTTTTGCTGACACAAAGATTTCTTATTAATGAAGGATACATAGATCAAGAAAAAACTTGTTTTGCTTATCTTTTGTTACATAATTTGGGAGTAATAGCAGATTTTTATAGAAGGTGTTGTAGTTTTTTATCTTCAGAAATAAAAAAAGATGTTTCTTTAAGTGACGATTTGTTGTATTTAATTGAGAAAACAAATAATTTATTTAATATTCTGGTCGATCTTCCAAAAAATGATATTGAAAAAAATTTCATAGATCTCTTTGAATTAAAAGCAAAGATAGGAGACGAGATGGATTCTATTTTTCTAAAAGGTAAGTATGAAGAAATTGTTGTTGGCCATTATATTATGGATATAATCACTTATATTCAAGATGCATCAATTTTTTATTTTGGTTTAATTTACTCTCAGAAAACTAAAAATATCTAACAAAAACCCTTATAAACCTCTTTCTCTTGAAAAATTAAAAGAGGTAAAATGGCGAAAAAAATTTCTTTCAACAAAAGCCCAGAAATAAAAAAACTTCTTGCTAGTTTAAATCCTCATCAACAAGCATATGTAAATTTGGACTTAAAAGATCCTAGAAATGGAAATTATCTTCTTGCTGTCTTTCATTTGATTCCTGGCGGAAAACTTAATATTTTGCAAGCAGCAGCAGAAGTTGCAGCCGAGAGTTCAACAGGAACGAATTTCAAAGTAAATACAGAAACTCCTTTTTCAAGAGAATTAAACGCTTTGGTTTACCAACTCGACTTAAAAAGAAATCTCGTCTGGATTGCTTATCCTTGGAGATTATTCGATAGAAAAGGAAATGTGCAGAATATTTTAACTTATATCGTTGGTAACATTCTAGGAATAAAAGAGGTTTCTGCCTTAAAATTGCTAGATGTTTGGTTTCCTCCTGCGATGTTAGAACAATACGACGGACCTTCTTATACTTTAGATGATATGAGAAAATATCTTAATGTTTATGGAAGACCAATTTTAGGAACAATAATAAAACCAAAGATGGGTTTAACTGCTTCAGAATATGCAGAGGTTTGCTATGACTTCTGGGTTGGCGGCGGAGATTTTGTAAAAAATGATGAACCTCAAGCAGACCAAGACTTCTGTCCTTATGACAAAATGGTTCAATATGTTAAAAAAGCAATGGATAAAGCAGTTAAAGAAACTGGAAGAAAAAAAGTTCATTCTTTTAATGTCTCTTCTGCGGACTTTGATGAAATGATAAGACGTTGCGAACTAATAAGAAATGCTGGCTTTGAAAAAGGAAGTTATGCTTTTTTAATCGACGGAATTACTGCTGGTTGGATGGCAGTTCAAACATTAAGAAGAAGATATCCTGATGTTTTTATACACTTTCACAGAGCAGGACACGGCGGATTTACTCGGCCTGAAAATCCTATAGGATATAGTGTTTTAGTTTTATCAAAATTTGCTCGTCTTGCAGGAGCTTCCGGAATACACACTGGTACAGCAGGCGTAGGAAAAATGAAAGGTTCTCCCGAAGAAGATATAGTTGCAGCACATAGCATTCAGTATTTTAAATCTAAAGGGCACTTCTTTGAACAAGAGTGGTCAAAAATTCCTGAAAAAGACAAAGATGTTGTAAAAATAGTTCAAGAGGATCTCGCACACCATGTTATTTTAGAAGATGATTCTTGGAGAGGAATAAAAAAGTGTTGTCCAATAATCTCCGGCGGTCTAAATCCGACAAAGCTTAAACCTTTCATAGAAGTTATGGGCAATGTAGATTTTATTACGACGATGGGTGCAGGAGTTCATGCACATCCCGGAGGCACAAGAGCAGGAGCAACAGCTTTAGTTCAAGCTTGCGAAGCATATCAAAAAGGAATTTCAATAGAAAAATATGCGAAAACGCATAAAGAATTAGCAGAGGCAGTCGAATTTTTTACGAAAAATAAACTCGCGATAGAAAAAAATTAAAGAGTTTAAAAATTGAAGAAATTTTAGAAGAAACAAAAAAGAGAATAAGTTCTTCTTACTTTATTAATACCTTAAACAACCTCTAAATTCGGCAGAAAAGATATAAAACTTAAAGAAAAAGAGTTATTTTGAAATAGGGGTAATTGCTTAAAATTGTAGATAATTATTAATGAAGAGAATTTCAAAGAGTGTACAGATTATCTTGAAAAGCAAGATATTTTTGAGATTATTTAAAAAAGCAAAAAATTCGAACTAAATTAAAAATCTAAGGAGAAAAAATTAGAAATATAAAGTAGAATGTAGCGACAAAAATGAAATTTTGAAAAGATAAAAATTCTAGAAAATTCAATTAAGTAGAAAAAGTTACTTATAAAGAGAGAAGAATAGTACCTATGGATTAAATAAAGAGATAGAAGTTTTAAAGAGAGCAATAAAGATTGTTTTTATTCGATACAAAATAAACATCTGAAGAGAGATAAATCTTCATCTACAAAAAACTTTTTTTATTTATAGAAAGGCTCTTTTTATAAGTATATAAATAAGAGAGTAAATTTGCGTCGTATAATTTAACTAAATAGAATTCTATAGATTAACAAAGAGTATTTTAAATCTCTTGAATAAAAAAAGAGGAATCTTCTTATTATAAGAAGTTTTATTTTTTGATTAAGAAGAAAGAAATTAAAAGAGAGATTATAGAAAAATAAAAAAATATTTGAAAACCTTCGATAAAGTTTTATACTCCAATTTACTTTTCTTTTTATGCCAAACAAAGAAAAAATTTTAGAAGAGATAAAAGAAATGGTTTCTAAAAAAGATCCTAAGTTAAACAAAAAAGCAAAGATTATTGCAATGAAGAATAACATAAAATTGAAAGAATTAAGAAAAAATTTCTGTCAGAAGTGTTATTATCCTCTAGAAGAAGCACAAAGAAGGATAAAAAAAGGATTTTTAGTAATACATTGTCCTAATTGTAAAAGAATAATTAGGTGGAGAGTAAAAAAAGAAAATAGAAAATTTAAAAACACTAAAAACAATTAAAAAAAAGAGTGCTCAGATTCTTAAAAAATTTAAGAATTATTATCCTAAAAGAAGAATACAAAAAATTGAATAAAAAAAGAAAAAGGATTTAACAATTGTTTCTTAATAAAGATTTTATTAAATTTTTTTGAAATTTTAGAAAAAATTTTATCCTCAACCAATCATTCATTTTCTTTTTCTTATTTTCTTTTAAACTTTTTATTTTATACTATTTAAAAGAAATCTCGAATTCTATTTGATAAAAACAAATATAAAAAGAAGGATGCTAAAAGATTATCCAAGAAGATAAAAAAGAGGGCTTTAAAACATCTCTACGCCCTCAGAACGCCCGCACTGGGAATCGAACCCAGGAGCCCCGAAGGGCGTGGATTAGCAATCCACTGCAATACCACTATGCGATGCGGGCATGTATCATTAATAATCTTTTTACTTAAAAATTTATTGATTTAAATAAATAACAATCTTATTATTTTCAAATGAATATTCTTCTTCTTTGTTTTCTACGAAAAAAGTAAGATTTTTTAAATTTTTTATATTAATAAAAAGGTTTTCTACTTCTAAAGAATAACCCTCTCCAGGAGAGAGATTGCTAAAATTATAACTATAAAGAAAAAAGTCATTTCCTGATATTTTTAAAGATAAATTTTTTCCTTCTAATAATCCTTGATTAATGAGCCTAACGCTAAAGTTAAGATAATTACCATTTATTTGAATAGAAAGTTTTTCTAATAAGATATCTGATTTTGCTTTTTGAGAGTATACTTCTTTTAAATAAGTAATAATCTCTTTATCCAATTTTTGATTACAACTAGAAAAATTATGCATAATAGAGTTTTTATCTGCAATATGATTAAAGCCAAGTACGTGCAAGAGTTCATGAAGTTCTACGACAGGTAACTCGCAATTTAGAGAGTTCTTATTTTCATAAAGAAAAATCTCTCCTTCGAGTATTAAAGAAAAATTTGCAAGAGGAAGATATTTTCTTGGTCCTCCTTCACCTAAAATACTATTATTAAAAGCACTCTTCGTTTCATTCAAACAGTATATTTTTATATTCGCCGAAGATAAATTAGAAGCTTCAAAAAAATATAAAATCCTTGTTTCCTCTTCTAAGATTTTAAAAGCTTTTTTCATTTTTAGTTTTTCACTTAAATCACAATAATCATCAAAATAAAAAGAGATATTTTCAGTTGGAAATCTCATCTTTTTAGAGAATTGAATAGACTCATTTGATTGAAGCGAACTATTTTGGTATATACTAAAACTCGCATTTAAAGAATTTTCTTCATTAAGGTCATAAAAATAAACTAAAAAATAAATTAAAAAAAGTAAAATAAGAAGAAAGGAAAAAGTCAAAAATTTTTTCATTGTAAATAATTACTCAAATCAGAATTAGTTTTATATTTTTCATAAAGAAAATTGACATTTTTTTCATTTACTTTGTTATGATGAACAAAACCTCCTCCAAAAGTTTTAGGAATGTGCATAAGCTCATGAATAATTACTTTTATCTTCTCTTCTTCGTTTAGTTTATCAAATCTCTCCGAGATTACTTCGATGACATAAAAACCTTTTCTACCCATTGCGACCTGCATAGCTTTACCAAGAGAGTGACATCTAGCAACGGTTCTTCTAGAAGAAGTACCGAAGCTTCTTAAGAAACCTAAATTCGAGAGATCAATATGATTCCATTTAAACTTTTTTATAATATCTTCTGCGAGTCTTCTAACATCCTCTGCTTCCTCATATCTCATCTTTTATTTCTACTATCTTCTCTTTAGAAGAAAGCCCTCTTTTTATAAATATCTTTTTTTGAGAAACATTGAAAAATTTAGATAGTGTCTTAATTAATTCCATATTCGCTTTATTGTTTTGAGGAGAAGAAAAAAGAGAAACTAAATATCTGTTATCTTCTAAATTAATTACCTCTTGCTTTCCTGCATTAGTCTTTACTTTTACATAAATTAACATTATTTTCCTATAAAAAAAACCTTTTTATATCTTGTGAAAAAGTATAAAGTAAAAGATTAAGATTTAAAAAAGAGAGAATACTTTTATCTTTATGAAAATATTATTATTTGGACCACAAGGGAGCGGCAAAGGAACACAAGCAGAGTTATTATCAAAAAAGTTAGGTGTTCCTTCAATTTCCGTTGGAGACTTATTAAGAAATACAAAAGGAAAATTAAAGGAAAAAATAGATTCTATATTAAAAGAAGGAAAACTAGTTCCTACAGAAATAGTAGTAGAAATTTTAAAAAAAAGAATAAAAAAAGATGATTGCAAAAAAGGATTTATTATCGATGGTTTCCCTAGAAATTTAGAACAAGCAGAGAGCATTAAAAAGATATTTTCTCCAGATAAAGTAATTGAATTAGTTCTTTCAGAAGAAGAGTGTATAAAAAGAATAACTGGAAGAAGGATTTGCTCGAAATGCGGAAAAAATTTTAATATTTATACAGAATTAAAACCGAAAAAAGAAGGAATTTGCGATTTTTGTGGAGGAGAACTAAAAATAAGAGAAGATGACTTAGACGAAAAAGCAATAAAAAGAAGATTGGAGATCTACTATAAAGAAACAAAACCTTTATTAGAATTCTATAAGGATAAACTAGTTTCTATAGACGGAAAAGGGACGGCTGAGGAAGTATTTAGGAGAATAGAAAATATATTATAAGAAATAATAAACCTTTTAAAAAGAAAAAAATAGGAAATATAATGGAAAAAGTTTATAAAATAAATGAGGAAATAAAAGAAATTCAAAAAGAGTATAATCTTTCGTATACTCACGCAACTTTAGTTTATACTTTATCCACAATAAGTAATGTCCCTTATCAAGAAGTAGTAGACTGTCTAAAAGAAGAAAAAGAGTTTCAGAAAAAAGATATTTTTAAAGAGATAGATAAAGGATTACAAAAGATAATAAGAAAAGTAGAGATTAGATCAGATTTTCTTCATAAGACTCCATTAGACGATATGCTTTAAAAAAATCCATTCCTTTAAATTCTTATATAATAAAAGAGGAATAATAAAAAGTTTGAAATTTTATAAATGAAGAGAATTTAAAAAGAATTTTGAACAATGTCATATCAAAATTAAAATAGATTTCAAAAAAATTTCTATTATGATAGTTTAATAGAACTGCTGAAAAAATTTTGAGAATATATTAAAGAGATTTTGAAACAACAAGCTATATAAAATTGAAAGAGCACTCTACAATTGCTTAAAGAAAAGAAGATAGAAATCTATGCTTCGCTAAAAAATTTAGGGAAAGAGGAAAGACAGATAGAATAAAAATTTCCAAAATTTTAAGAGAAATATTAAATGGAAAATAAAATATAAATGCTTTTTCAACTTAAAGATAGCAAGAAAAAATATAAGAAGGAGAATTAAAAATAAAAACAAGTTACTCTCGAAGATTCTACTTTTGAGAATTAAACTAAAGGAATGTAGCAAGACTAAAAAGAAGAAATTAACCTCTCTATCAGATATTTTCCTTTGCCTTTTATAATAGGAGTGTAAGGTTTTACTAACTCTTTTTTTATAACTCTTTTTTTATTATCTAGCCAAATTGCCTCGAAGGGTCTACAAAAAAAAGAATGGATAAAAAAAGTTTTTTCTTTATCTAAAATAAAAAGAAGAGGAAGAGAATTTTTCTTAAACATTAACCCTCTTATTTTTTTAAAAAGAGAATCACAAACAATAACATTAATTTTCTTTTTTTTGTTTCCTTCGAAATATACAAAAGGTTTCATTTTGTAATTATTTCTATTCCATCTCTATGCTTTAAAACATATTCTTTTCCTACTGCCTGTTTTGTTTTAACGTGAATTGCTTTAATAAAATTTTTTCCCAAGTCTGTATGAATCTTATACGCAAAGTCTAAAGCAGTAGTCCCTTGTGGAACTAAGAAACAATCTGGAAGAATTCTTCCTTCAGAGTCTGCAAGCTTATGGACTCCTGCAGGAAAAACTGCGATGTAATTAATTAAATTAAAAACCACAAAATCTAATATCTTTTGAACTCCTGTTCCGTCATAAGGTTCAAGAACTTTTTTCTTTATTAATTCTAAAGCTTCTTTCTGTCTCTCATTTAAAGAACCGACAATTTCAAAATTTTTATCTCCGGGCAAATATCTTATTAAAGAGTTCTTTGCAGCCTGCCTTAAAGAAAGTTCTGCATCTGCTGAACAAGGAATGATGGGAATATTAGGAAACTCATTTTTAACTTTTTCTAACCAACTTGAAGCCCCTTCTTTATCTATTTTATTCGCTGCGATTAACATTGGTTTTGTCATAACACGAAGTTCATGTGCAAATGCTTTAAGTTGATCATCGTTCCATCTTTCTGGTTTTTCTATATCAAAATTTAGTTTCTTAAGAGCTTTTTCTACATGATCTTCTTTAACATTTAGTCCGGAAAATTGTTTAGCAACGGATTTGGAAAACTCTTTTTTTTCTGTCTGCACCTTTCTAGAAAAAGAATCCCATGCTTTCTTAAGAATACCGAAAAACCAAAGATCTAATTCGTTTTCTAACATTTTTATATCTTTAATAGGATTGCCCTTTCCTTCTTTTCCTTCATCGTCTGTAGTCCCTGATATATCTACAATGTGAATTAAAGCATCGGCCTGGGATAAGTCATTAAGAAATTGATTGCCTAATCCTCTTCCTTCTGAAGCTCCTTCTATTAATCCTGCAACATCTAATATCTCAATTGGAACATATCTTGTTTCACCATTACAGAAACCTGTCCGAGGGTTACACTTAACACCTAAATCTTTGCAAAGACAACTAACTCTTACATAACCTATTCCTCTATTTGGTTTTATAGTTGCAAAGGGATAAGGAGCAATTAAAACGTCCATAAGCGTTGCTGCCTTAAAAAAAGTAGACTTCCCGCAAGAAGGTTTTCCGACTAATCCGATTAACATGAAAAGAGAAAAAAAATAAACTTTTTATATCTTTTTATCTTAAAGAGAAAATGGATCTTTTTTTATTACTAAAAAAAATAAAGAGAGGAGATCCGATTTATTCTCTTGTAAAGAGCATAGAAAAACAAAGAGAAAGAAGAATAAGAAAAAGATATGGAGAAAACGTCTATAGAGTAATAATGGGAATAAAAGAGGATCTTTTAATAAGAGACTTTTATATATTCAAAGATAATTTAGAAAACTTTGTCATAAGAGGAGAATTTTATTCGAGAGCTAATGGAGGACTTTACGCGAAGTTTGAAGATGTAGAAAAAGGAGAGTTATATCTTTTCATACCCCTAGATAGTTTAGTAGATCCATCTGATATAAAAAGTAGAGGAAGCAACTATATTTATTAAATAGAAAGAATAATTTTAAAAAGATAAAAAGAGAAGAATTATAAAAAAGAGCCCATAGCTCAGCCAGGTTAGAGCACCGCTCTTATAAGAAACCTTTCGTTTGAAAGGGAATCTCTTAGGTTTCTAAGAGAGGCGGGGGTCCCAGGTTCAAATCCTGGTGGGCTCATAGATTTTTCTTTTGTTATTAAAAAAAATTTAAAAGGAATAACAACATTTTTAAAATAAGGTAGTATAATAAAAAAATGACAAGAAAAGAAAGCGAAGAAATTAAAGAATTCCTAAATAGATTTATAGAAAATAAAAAAGTACGTTGGGCAGTCACTATAATTGTTTTTTTAATAATACTTTACTCTTCTGTATCTATTAGACTCTCAAACGTCGAAAATCTAAAAGATCAAACAACAGGAGAGTATATATCAACAGATCTTGATTCTCTCTATTTCTATCGAGAAGCAAAAACACAGTTAGAATTAGGAAAACTTCCTTCAATAGATGAATTAAGAAGTCCTGGTAGAAATGTAGA
>JAWAET010000015.1:0-11304 GCA_038891175.1 Candidatus Pacearchaeota archaeon | reverse complement strand
TTCCTTCAAGAAGCTCTTCTTTTCATTTTAGTTTATGTGCTTGTTTTTGCTATCTTACAGAAATCAAAAATTTTAGGAGATAATGTTTCAAAAATAAACTCCCTCGTTGCTTTCTCATTTTCTTTGATATTTGTTGGATATTCCTTCGCTCAAAATATAATCTCAAATATAATCCCTTTTGTTGCTATAGGTCTTTCTGTTCTTCTTATGGTCTTTCTTTTTTTTGGATTTGTAGGAGGCGAAATCGATAAAATGGACTCTAAATTAAAAAAATTTTTTCTTTGGGTTTCTCTTTTATTCCTCCTTATGGTTATTCTATCTGTTAGTGGTTTTTTTAATTTTATTAAGAATTCTTCAATAGACTTTTCAGTTGTTTATAGTATAATCCTCATTGTTCTTGTTATTTTAGTTATAGTTTACGTTGTTTCTTCTACCGGAAAGAGCGATAAGTAAATCTTAATTAGAGGAAGACCATTTCTATTTTGAGTGAGAATTAAAAAGAGCTTCATTTAGTTAGAATTATCTTATTTTTTATAGAAAGGTATTTAAATATCCCTTACTTTTATATAGCATGGCGTATAGCATTACTAATGCTCTAAATAAGCTTAATGAATTAGGTGTTTTCTCTTACGTTTTACCTTTTATGATAATTTTTGCGTTGGTATTCGGTTTACTTCAAAAAACAAAAATCCTCGGAGATAAAGATGTAAAAGGAATAAATGCTGTTATTGCTGCAGGTATTGCAGGTATTTCTCTTATGTTTGATACTGTTCCAACTTTCTTCTCAGTGATTTTTCCAAAATTTGGAGTAGGTCTTGCAATATTCTTAGTTTTACTAATAATGCTTGGTTTTTTTTATAGCGACGGAAAAGGTAATTTTTCGAGTTTGAAATGGGTAGGATGGGTTATAGGAATAGGAGTTCTTCTTTGGACTTTAAATGAATGGGATTGGTTTGGGAGCTTTCAAGGCAGTTTTGGAGTTTTTCTTGAAGATTACCTTCCTTTAATTATCTTAGTGTTATTAATAATTTTTGGAATTAATTTAGTAGTAAAAGGAGGAAGTAGTAGCGAAGGAGATAATAAAAAAGATTAAAATGGCTGCAGCACAACTCTCTTCTTTTAATTATTTTTTGCCTATATTCTCGTTTTTATTTGTTTTTATAATTATTTATGCTATTCTTCAAAAATCGAAGATTTTGGGAGATAACTCTTTTATTTCTTTATTTTTATCTTTTATTATTGCTTCATTTTTTATAGTAAATGCAAAAGTAGTAGAGTTTGTTCGTTTTAATGCAACTTGGTTTGCAGTTTTTTTAATATGTATTGTGTTTATTCTAATTTTCTTAGGTTTTGTTGGAAAAGAATACTTAGAAACATTAACTAAAAGTAAAGGTTTTGCTTATGCCTTTATTTTTCTTTTAATTGCGGCTTTTGTCGTTTCAGCAGCAAAGATTTTTAATTTTGTTTTTAATTGGGAAAAAGTAAGTTCTTGGGCAAATACAGAATGGTTTGGTTTTATACTTTTGCTAATCATCGCTTTAATTGTTTCTTTAGTTTTGAGTAAAAAATAAATCAGCCGCACTTACAATTCCATTCGATTTCGTCAATTTCGGGTTTATGGAGAGAGGTTAATTTCTTCGAAGAAAGGGATTCTAGTTCTTTTTTGCTTCCAACAACTTTTCTCTCTTGACATTTATCACATATCCAGATAGGTAAGGGAGTGCCCCAGTATCTTCTTCTAGAAACTGGCCAGTCGCTTAAGGATTCTAACCATGCTTTCATTCTGAGTTTTGCCCAAGAAGGTGTCCAATAAACTTCCTCATTATACTTAAGAAGAGCTTCTCTGAATTCGGAGATTTTAAAAAACCATTGAGGGATTGAAATCATTAAGAGAGGCGTTTTGCATCTCCAACATACAGGGTAATCATGATTATACTTCTGTTTTAAGATTAAAAAACCATCTTTTTCTAAATCTTCAATAATCTCGTTGTCTACTTCTCTTGCTCTTTTTCCCGCATATTTCCCTGCTTCTTCTGTTAAGAAACCTTCCATATTAACAGGAGAAAGGATCTCTAATCCTTCTTCCTTTCCTACTTCATAATCTTCTTTTCCATGACCGGGTGCGCAGTGAACTAAACCTGTTCCTTCTTCAAGATTTACATATCTAGCAGAAAGAACAACTCTATAAGAATTTAACAATTTTAAATTAAGGTATTTTGATAGAGGATTAGAGTACTTCAATCCTTTAATTTCTCTTCCAAAGAATTCTGACTTAACAGTGTACCCCTTTTCCAAGAGAGTCATTATTTTAGGGACGAGTTCTTTTGCTATTATCCATCTTTCTCCCGAAGAGAGTTCTATTTCTTGATATAAATAATCTGGATGAACCATCACTCCTGTATTAGCAGGAAGAGTCCAAGGAGTTGTAGTCCAAATTATTAAAAAAGTATTCTCTTTTTCAATTAAAGGAAACTTAACATAAATAGAGTTATCATCTTGCTTTACATATTCAATTTCATTAAAAGCTACCGCAGTAGAGCATCTAGGACATACATGAACAGGATATCTTCCCAAGTATAACAAATTTTTTGAATCCGCAAACTTAAAAGTCTCCCAAATTTTTTCAATATACTCATCTGTAAGAGTTATGTATGGGTTTTCCCAATTCATCCAAACACCGAGATTAATAAATTCTGAGTTCATAACATTAATGTATTTAGTAGCGAATTCTTTACATCTTTCTACAAAATTCTTAATACCAAATTTTTCAATATCTTCTCTGCACTTGCTTCCTATTTCCTTCTCAACTTTAAATTCTATCGGAACACCATGAGTATCATAACCAGGTCTGTCAAATACATCAAATCCTCGAAGTCTTTTATATCTCATAATTATATCTTTAGAAATCTTGTTTAGTGCAGTTCCCAAATGAATATTGCCCGTAGCATAAGGAGGCCCATCGGGTAAATAAAACTTCTTACCTCTCTTATTTTTCTTCTTTCTTTTTTCATAAATTTTATTAGAAGACCAAAAGTCTAAAATTTCTTTTTCTTGTTCTTCAATCTTTTTTGTTTCCATACTAATCAAAAAAACAAAGAGATTTTTAAATTTGTTGTTAAAATGGTTCATTGAACTTATTAAAAAATAGAGTGATTAAAATACTTAAATAATAGCGAATTTGTTATTAAAAAATATAAAATTTAAGTGTTAGCCTTTTCCCATTCTTCTTTCTCTCCAGGAACAATCTTAAAAATAGGATGAGGTAAAATTTTTTTAGTTTTTTTTTAACAAATTAATTTATTAAAATCCCTATTTTTTAATTTTTTTAATAAATGTTTAAATTCAAATTCAATTTGTCCTTTTGTTACTCTTAGAAAAGATTTCTTTCTCTCTTTTTTATCTATTTTATTAAAATTAAAATGAAACCTTCTTTTTTTAGATTCTAAATAAACTTCAAAGATATATGAATCTATAATTTTAACAGGCGATTTTACTTCTTTAAATCTTCTCAACTGAGGATGAAACTTATATCCTTTTGTTTTTCCCTCGAGAACTTTTTTTGCTAAAAGAGATTCTCTCCATAAACCAACAAGACCCTTAGTATCGAGATAAGAAGGATGAATAGACCATAACCTCATTTTAACTTTCTTAATATAATAAATTTCTTTTAGAAATAATTTTAAGATAAGTCTATGCTTTCTTCAGAGACTTCTTCCTCTATATTTGAAGTTTCTTTAATAGGCACTATATCTTTACTAACCAAAACTACATCCCCGACAGACTTAATAAATTTTTGAGGGATAATTAAACCTCTTGCTCCCCCCAGAAGAGACCTAAACTCTGAAGATTTAGATACAACAACTCTCCAACTATCAACTTTATTATCTAAAATATTAATTTCTTCTACAACACCAATTATATCTCCTCCATCACTATAAACTTTTTTACCTATAACTTCGCTTATTCTCTTTATATTCATCATAAAAGAAACAAAAAATAGCTATTTAAATATATTTCGGTTTTTAAGAATATAAAAAAGAAAGTAATTTAAAATAAAAAAAATAAAAAAGAGAATGAGCAAAAAAGAAATAATACAGGAACTATTAGTAATCGTATTTTCTATAATAATCCTTTCTATAAGTTTTACCTATCCAGACATTGCTGATGGAGAGAAATTTAATTTTTATCTAACTTTTCTTAGTCTCGCTTTAATTTTTAACATTTTAATAAAAAAGATAGTTGCTCATTATTATGAAATCGATATTAAAACAAAATTTTGGAGCATATACCAGTATGGATTTAAAACAAAATCACATTTTCTTTACCCTGTCCCTATGGTTTGGCTTCCTCTGGCAGTAAGCTTTATAACTAGAGGAGTTTTTCAATGGATGCCTATTTTAGAATCTGAAGAAAGAGCAGAAGTAGCAAGAGTAGCAAAAAGACACGATCTTTACAGATTTTCTCAAATTACCGAGTGGAATGTAGGTTTAATTGCATTCGCAGGATTTTTAGCTAATATTTTTCTATTTTTTATGTTGGTCTTTTTTGGATTCAAGGAAGGAGGCTTGATTAGTTTGTATTATGCTATTTGGTCATTATTGCCTTTAAGTAACTTAGATGGAAATAAAATATTATTTGCGAGTAGAAAATTATGGTTTTTAGGAGCAGTAATAGTGTTAATTTCGTTGTTTTATTTTTCTAGTTTATTCTAAAAATGGAAGAAATAAAGATTAAACCAAGAGAATATCAACAAAAGATATTTGAAACATGTAAAGATAATAATTGTCTAGTTATTCTTCCAACAGGAACAGGAAAAACACTTATTGCGATTATGTTAGCTGTAGAGAGATTTAAGAAATTTCCAGATAAAAAAATTCTTTTTTTAGCTCCTACTCGTCCCTTAATAGAGCAACATTTAGATTCTTTCAAAAAAGTTTTACCAGAGGGATTTGCAAGGATGGAATTATTTACTGGAAAAACTCCTTCGAGAAAAAGAAAGGAAATTTGGGAAAATGCGAACTTTATATTTTCAACACCACAGTGCATACAAAATGATATAAAGAAAGGATTATATAACTTGGAAAATGTATCTCTTTTGATACAAGACGAATGCCATAGATGTCTAAAGAATTATGCTTATACTTTTATAGCAAAACATTATAATGAAACTGCAAAAGAAAGGAGAGTTATAGGGCTAACTGCTTCTCCTGGATCAGATAAAGAAAGAATAAAAGAGATATGTAACAATTTAGGTATAGAAAAAGTAGAAATAAGAACAAGAGAGAGTCCAGACGTAAAACCTTATTTGCAGGAGCTCCATTTTGAAAAAATAAATGTAGATTTTCCACCGGAATTTGAAGAAATTAGACAATTGTTAAAAGAAATATTTAATGAGAGTGTAGAGGAATTAAGAAATAGAAAAGTGTTTTTTTCACCTCCTACAAAAGTGGAATTAATCAAATGTCAGAGAAGGCTTTTTGAATTATTAACTAAAGAAGGAAAAAAAGGAAATTATTTACAAGCACTGTCTACCTGTTCGCAAGCAATAAAAATACAACATGCATTAGAACTTCTTGAAACGCAAACCTTTTCTTCATTTCTAAATTATTTAAAAGAATTAAAAAAACAAGGAGAAGAAAAAAAATCAAGAGGTGTTCAAAGATTAGTAAAAGATAAAAGATTTTTAAAAGCATACACTTTAGCAATAACTTTAGAATTTGAACATCCTAAGTTGGAAAAATTAAAAGAGATCTTAATAGAAACTATAAAAAATAACCCTAAAGCAAGGATAATCATCTTTGCTCAATTCAGAGATAGTGTAAAAAAAATTTCCGAAGAAATAAATAAAATAGAAGGAATCAAATCAAAAATTTTTGTAGGTCAAGCTAAAAAAGGAGAAGGAAAGGAACAAACGGGATTAAATCAAAAAGAACAAAAAAAGATTATTGAAGAATTTTCTAAGGGGGAAATAAACTGTTTAGTTGCTACTTCAATAGCTGAAGAAGGTCTTGATATTCCTGAAGTTAATGAAGTTATTTTTTATGAGCCAGTTCCTTCTGCTATAAGAAAAATACAGAGAGCAGGTAGAACTGCACGTTTGATGAAGGGCGCATTGAAGATTTTAATAACTAGGAATACAAGAGACCAAACGTTTCACTATGTTTCTCAGAGAAGAGAAAGAAAAATGCATAAAATTATAGAAGAGATGAAAGAAGGATTAGAAGAAAAAACAAAAAGGAAAGAAGAACAGAAGAAGTTGTTAGATATTTTTGATTAATAATTCTTTTTATAAATAATCTTATAAGAACGAGAAAATTATTTAATCATTGAAGAATTCTCTTTACAAATTTATCTAGGCTCTTTTTTATTAATTTTATTTTCTAATCTTTTTTTTGTTTTCTCTACTAATAAGAAATTATAAATTTACTTGAGTAATTATTTATGAAGTTTTCATTTAAATTTTTTTCTTTATAAGTAAAATAAATAAGACTCTATTTAAGATTGGGATCTTTTCTTTAATTTTTCTTTAAGAAAATTTGAATTCTTGCTCGCATTCGTTGTAAATATCCTATCATTTTTTTACTTTATGATTCGTTTAACTAATAAACTCAAAAAGGAAAGTACCATAACATCGTTGGAATCATTAAGCAGCCCATAAGAAAACTTTTCTTAACACCTAACAAAGAAGATAAAAAACCTAATGTAGTTGAAACAAAAAGAACGAGAATTCCTTTGAACCCTGAAACAAGAAATACGACAAAAACTATAAAAAAGAAGGTAGAAAAAGATAATTTTCGATAGTTAAAAGAATGAATTCTTTTAGCAAAAAATTTAGATATCTCCAGAGTTAAAATAGACGCAAGAATAGATACAAAGATTATTGTGAAAAAAATAATTAAAAAGCTAGAGAAAGAAATTTTTGTTATTTCAGAAATCACACTAGCTAACCCGCTTCTTTTTTTATTAAACAAGTAAAGAAATAAAAAAGAAAAAGATAAAATTAACGTATTTGTACTTCCTACTAAAATTAAAAATTCTTTTTTTGAAAATCTTTTAAAAAAAGAACAACCAGTGATAGCTGCTTGACTTGCTCCAACTCCTGGCAAAAAAGAAAAAAGAGGAGAAATAAACAAAGAGGATAGAAGAGGTCTTTTTATATATCTAAAAGAAAATTTTATTTTTCTTATTTTCTGTTTAGGAGGTTTTGAATTAGAATAAATAGAAAAGATTAAAGTAGAAGTTCCAAATAATCCTGTTAAAAGAGGAAGAAGAGGTTGATTTATAGATAGATTAAAAGAAGATATTCCTAAAATACCTGAAAGCAAAAAGAAGATAAAGGAGACTTTTTTATTTTTTTCTTGAATTAATAAAAAAATAAAAACCCAAAATAAAAGTAGCGGAATAAATTTTTCTATTCCGAGAAGAAACTTTAAAGAAAAAAAGAAAGAGAGTAAAGAAACAAAAGTAAAAATAACAATAGCAATTAAAGAACCGATAATAGTCATAATCACTGCTTCATGACCTCTACCATCCAAGAGCATTTTATGACCTGGTAGAACAGAAAGAGCGCTATCTTCTTCAGGAGCTCCTAGATAGATAGAGGGAATACTATCTATGAATGTATTTGTTATTCCCATCGAGACAATCAAAACAATTATAAAGAGAGGAGAAAGATAATTCAAAAAAAGAGGAGAAATAGAAAGAAGAAGGACTGCTAAAAGATTAGTGTGGATTCCTGGAAGGAGTCCAGCAATTATACCACAAAAGATGCCTAAAAAAATTGCGAGGATAATTTCAAGCATTATTTAAAAATGAATTTTACTTTAAAAAGATTAACAATTATTACAAATTATTTTTGTTACAACTATTTGTTTATTTATATTTTCTGTTCCATAAATAGAAACATTCATTCCTTCTTTTAGATTTATGTCTTTTTCAAAAAGAAGAATCTCTAAAGATTCATCTTCTAAATAAATTTTTATAGGATAACTCTTTTCTATTTTTTTTATCTTACCTACAATAGAAGGTTTGGAAAATTCAGATAAAATAAGGAGTAAATAAAGAAATAAAAGACAAACTAATAAAAGAATTCTTTCTTTTTTCATTCTATCTTTAATTCGATAATATCTTTATCTTTTAAAATATGTTCAAGCCCGACAATCTGGCCAGGAAATTTAGAAGAAGGTCCCCAAACTTTTCCATATTTTACTTTATCAACTAATCTTTTAGAAATCTTTTCTACCATATCTTTGAGGCTACTTCCTTCTTTAAGAATAAGAGGTTCTTTAGATGGCTCTTTTTTAGGTTCTTTAGTATAAACTCTGATTACATCGAAGCTTTCGAAAATTTTTTTCTTTAAATCTTCTAAATTAGAATTTTGATTTAGTAAAAAAAATGAAAAAAAATTTTTTTTGAATTTTGATTTAATTGTTTCTTCTGTCTTCTTCTTTTCTCTTTCGTCGAGTAAATCTATTTTATTAAAAATAAGAAGAATTTTCGCATTCGTTTTAGAAAAACGCGGTTGTGCTTCGGGTATTTGGTTTAGAGAATCTACTACTAAGAGAAGAGTATCAGCATTATTTACTATTCCTTTGTCCTCATTTGGAAAAGAAGGCATGTCAATAATTTGAATTTTTACATCTTCAAAATCAAAAGTTCCTAAGTTTGGTTCTGAAGTGGAGTAAGGAAAAGGGCTTATAGCTATTTCTCTTTTTGTAAGATTTTTAAAGAGAGTTGTTTTACCTGTATTAGGTGGACCTATAATAACTACTTGAAGCTCTCCTTTTTTTATAAACTCTTGAGTAGGTCTGCCGCTTTTTTTAGTTTTTTCTAATGACTCTACTAACCTTTTTAATCTTGATTTTAACTCTGCACGAAGGTTTTCTGCTCCTTTATGAGAAGGAGCTAAAGAAATCATTTTTTTTAGTTTTTCAATTTTTTCTTCAAGAGTCTTTGCTTCTAAATATTCTTTTTCAGCTTTTACATACTCCGGAGAAGCATTTACTGGCATAGCATTAAGTAAAAAATAATTCTTTTAAACCTTTTGAGAAAATAATAATGTTATCTAAAACAAAAAGAGGTTATTATACTTTCTTTTAAAATTTAAATTTTTAAGTTAAAGTAATCATTCTTCAGCATCTTCTTTCGTTATTTTTTTATCTTTTAAACTGTTGCTCTCTTTCTAAAATTTCTTAAATTTCAAAAATAAAAACCTCTTTTCATTCTTTCTGTAGTGTAGATTCCCTTCTAAAAAATAAGGAATCAAACGAAATACTTCTTAATTTTTTTTCATTACTTGTGTTAGAGTAAGGCTTCTTTATTTAGTAATAATTTTAGAATAAACCTCTTTTTTAAAAAGGAGGAGAATTAAAGAAAGTAATCTAAAAAATAAATAAAGTTAAATATTGCAAATTTTTATTTACTTAATACTCTCTTTTAATGAAAATGAAAGAAAGATTTGATTTAGAAGAAAAAAAACTAATAGAAATTCTTAATAGATTTAAACCAAAAAAGGTTTTGATACAAATTCCCGAAGGATTAAAAAAAGATATTTTTGAAATTATAAAACCTTTAGAAAAAAGAGGAATTGAAGTTATAATATCGGGAGAAAGTTGTTGGGGTGCTTGCTCATTAGCTCTTGATGAAGCAAAAAAATTTAAAGTTGACTTGCTAATTCACTACGGGCATACTAAGTTTTTTAAGACGAATTTTCCTGTTGCTTATATAGAAATTGTGGATAAGAAAAATTTGGATAAATTAATAGAAAGATCTTTAGAAAAATTAGAGAAATATAAAAGAATAGGTTTGTCTTTTTCTATACAACATAAAGAACAAATAAGAAATGTTACGAATTTATTAAAAAGAGCCGGAAAAGAAGTTTTTCTTTCAAAAAAAAGAGGTTTAGTGGAATATGAAGGCCAAATTGTAGGTTGTCAATACCTAGGACTAAAAGAAATTAAAAATAATGTTGACTGTTTTTTAGTTATTGGGAATAGATTTCATGGACTTGGTGCTGCTTTAGCTATCCCAAAAAAGAAAGTTTTTTTAGTTGACAGCTATAACGAGGTTATAGAAGATATGGACGAATTAAAAGAAAAAACAATCAATCAAAGATTCTTTTCTATAGAGAAATTTAAATCTGCAAAAAAGATAGGAATAATAATCGAAACAAAGTTTGGACAAAATTTTGGTAATTCAAAAATTATTAAAGAAAAAATCGAAAGAAAAAAGAAGAAGGCTTTAATAATAACAATGTCAGAAATAACTCCTGAGAAAATAATGAATTTTTATAATATAGACTCTTTCGTAGAGTTGGCTTGCCCGAGAATAGCTACTGATGACTATTATAAATATCAAAAGCCTCTTTTAACTTATAAAGAAGCACTTGTAGGTTTAGATGAAAAAAAATGGGAAGACTTATTTGAAGAAGGATTCATATGAAGACAATAGAAAATATTTTTTCAAATAAAAAAATAAAAAACGAAGAGATAAAAACAAAAATCTTAATTGATAATCGAGAAAAAAATTCTCTCGTTCCTTTTTATTTAATTGAAAACAGAATAAAAGTTGAGATGAAACATTTAGATATAGGCGATTATCTAATAAAAGATATTGTTATTGAAAGAAAAACTTTTTCCGATTTTCAGTCAAGCGTTATCGATAAAAGATTTCAAAATCAGCTAGAAAACTTGAAAAAAATTAAAAGAAAAATTCTTCTTATCGAAGGATTTGACGACTATAAAAATTCAAGAATAAATGAAAATGCCTTGCGTGGAGCTTTATTAAGTGTTGCATTAGTTTATAATGTGCCAATAATTTTCACAAAAAACGAGGAAGACACTGCAAAATTTTTGATTTTAATAGCAAAAAAAGAAGAAAAGAATAAATCCGAGCTTTCGTTAAGAGTAAAAAAATCAACAAATAGTTTAGAAGAACAAAAGCAATTTATTCTCGAAGGATTTCCTGGCATCGGTCCTACAAAAGCAAAAGAACTCTTAAAAAATTACAGGAATCTCATCGAAATTTTCAATGCTAAAGAAGAAGATTTAAAAAAAGTTCTCGATAAAAAAACAATTGAAAAGATGAAGGAGATTTTAGAGGGATAGTTACAAAAATTAATTTTTCTTTTTTAATTCTTTTCTAATCAATTCTTCAATCCGAGAAGAGATATCTATTTTTTGATTGATACAGTTAATTTTAACTTCTTGCCACAAATCTTCACCTATCTAACATTTTTTAAAGAAAGTTTTTAAACTTAAAAAAAGTTTAAAATTTATATAATAAATAGTATGAAAAAGAATAAAT
>JAWAET010000014.1:0-11423 GCA_038891175.1 Candidatus Pacearchaeota archaeon | reverse complement strand
ACACAAAAAAATTAAAAAGCTGATATAAGGATAATAAAAAATTTCTAACTTGGTATATAAAATAAATTTAGTATGCAAGAGCAATTTGAAAAAAAGAGTAAAATAAGAAAATTAAAGGAGATTTTTGAATTTGAAAAAAGGATATAACTCTTTTAACAGAAATATAAAGAATTAAGAAGAACAAGGAAAAAGAGAAAAATCAAAAAATTCTCTAAGAAAGTTTAGAATAATTCCTATATAAATCAATATTTTAATTTTTAAAATAAGCCTTAATTAATAGTTATTCGCTAAATAAGCATAGACAACGAAAAAATTTAAAATAAAGTACTTTTGTTAATGACTTAAGAAGATTTATAAGAATAAAGCGGACCCAAGAGGAATCGAACCCCTATCTCCAGGGCCGAAACCTGGTGTTCTATCCATTGAACTATGGGTCCTTATTAAAAGATGCGAACTTAATTTAAAAGTTTTTTTTATTATATTTGGTTCAGTTATTAGAGGAATTCATATCTTAATTAAAATAGAATGAAGATATAAAAAACAGATATTAATATTTTGAAATTTTTTCAAGAAGAGAGCCAGATAACCTTTAAAACAAGTAAGAATAAATTATTTAATAAACTATATTTTTAAACTAAAAATTCGATTTATTAGAATGAATATCATTGCTGATTTACATATACATAGTAGATATGCTCAAGCAACGAGTAAAAATATAAGTTTAGAGAATTTAGAGAAATATGCAAGAATAAAAGGAATAAACTTGCTAGGAACTGGTGACTTTCAACACCCTGAATGGTATAAAGAAATAAAAGAGAATCTTAAAGAAGATAAAAATGGAATTTTATGGAGTAAAACTGGCTTTCCGTTTATATGGCAAACAGAGTTGAGCTTTATGTATTCTCAAGGAGGAAAACGACGGGCGATACATTTAGTAGTTCTATCTCCCAACGGAAGAGTTTCAGAGGAGATTATTTCATATCTTAAATCTAAAGGGAGAATTGATTATGATGGAAGACCTATATTTGGATTAAATGCAAAACAATTTATTAAGGAAGTAAAAGAAATAAACGAGAAAATTGAGATAATACCTGCTCATGCATTTACTCCTTGGTTTGGTCTTTATGGCAGCGATTCTGGTTTTGACTCTTTAGAAGAAGCCTTTGGAGAGCAGTCAAAACATATCTATAGTATAGAATCGGGAATGAGCGCTGATCCTCCGATGATATGGCGTTTAAAAGAGTTTATTGAAGGGAGAATTAACATTGTTTCATTTAGCGATTCACACTCATTTTGGCCTTGGAGGTTAGGAAGAGAAGCGACGATATTTGAGGTTCCTCTTATAAGTTATGAAAATATTATTAGAGCTATAAGAAGTGGAGAAGGATTAGTAGGAACAATAGAAACACCTCCAGAATATGGAAAATATCATTACGACGGACATAGGAAATGTAATTTCTCTTGCTCTCCAGAAGAGAGTATAAAACTAAATAACATTTGTCCTGTTTGTAATAATCCTTTAACAATAGGAGTAGATTATAGAATTAATAAAATAGCAAAAGAAAAGAAAGGTTTTGAACCACAGAATAGAAAAAAATTTTTTAGATTATTACCTTTACATGAGCTTATATCTTTCTATTTAAAAGGAGCATCTCTTACATCTAAGAAAGTGTGGGATTTTTATAACTTACTTATCGAGAATTTTGGAAGCGAATTTGATGTACTTTTAAATACAAAAGAAAGCGATCTTCAAGAGATTTTAAAAGAGGATAAAGAGTTTGTAGACCTAATTTTAGCAAATCGCGAAGGAAAATTAGAAGTTATCCCTGGTTATGACGGAGTGTATGGTAAAATTCGTTTTAAAAACTATGAGATAAGTCTTTCCGATGATAAAAAAGAAAAATTAGAAAAACAAACAAAATTGTTTAATAACGAAAAATAGAGAGAAATCTTTTTTACTAAAAGGATATTAGTTTAAATAAGAAGATTTAAAAAGTTTACAAGACTCTTGTGATTATGAAAAAAATAGCAACCATCTTTTTTATAGCAGTACTTGCTTTAATGCACGTAACAAAAAGTGAAGATTTTAAATTTACGCAAAAAGAGTTTAGTATAAATGAAAATAATATAACAGAAGATATTATTCCTAATGAGAGAAGAGATAATAACTATATTATTTTTATTCTGTTAATTATAGCATTATCTATTTTAGGAGTAGTTTATTATATGTTTATTAGAAAAAAACAAAAAAGATAAATTCTTATTAGATTATGGATAAAAAAGAAATAGCAAAAAAGAATTTATTAAGAAAAAGCAAAGAGATAAAAGGATTGAATATAAGAGGCTATGATTTTGAAGAAGGCTTAAACTATTCAAAACTTCTTGATAGTTATTTAACTATCGGAGGCCAAGCTACAAATTTTGGTATCGCTGTAAGAATATTAAAAGAAATGGAAAGAGAAAAAGTATACACCTACCTAGGTTATACTTCTAATATGATAACGAGTGGAATAAGAGAAACAATAAAATATCTCGTTAAAAACAAAAAAGTTAATTATCTTATTACGACAGCAGGAGGGATAGAAGAGGATTTTATTAAGTGTTTGGGAGATTTTAAATTAGGAGATTTTTTTACTGACGATAAAAAATTAAGAGATGAAGGAATAAATAGAGCAGGGAATATTTTTATTCCAAATAATCTCTATGTTAAGTTCGAAAAATTTGTCTTTAAAGTTCTTGAAAAATATGAAAGAGAAATAAAGACTTCTTCGGATCTAATTTATTTTTTAGCTAAAGAAATAAATAATCCGGAATCAGTTTATTGGTGGGCTTATAAAAACAACATTCCGGTATACTGCCCTGCAATTACAGACGGTTCGTTGGGAGATATGCTATATTTCTATAGAAACTATAAGAATAAAAATTTTGAAATAGACATTTTAAAAGATAGTGAAGAGTTTAATAATTCAACAATAGGAAAAGAAAAAACAGGGATAATCATATTGGGAGGAGGCATTATAAAACATTGCATTTGTAATGCGAATATGTATAGGAATGGAGCAGATTATGCTATATATATAAATACTTACCAAGAGTTTGATTGTTCAGATTCAGGGGCGAGACCAAATGAAGCAGTTTCGTGGGGGAAGATATCAAAAAAATCGAAATTTGTAAAAATATTCGCAGATGCAACTTTGGTTTTTCCATTACTTGTAGCAAAAGCCTTTTTAGATAAATAAATACAATACTTTATAAAGAGAGAGATTTTTTGTTAAAAATGATAATAAAAGATTTTTATAAAAAATTAGAAAGTAAGAGGATATTTAAGGATTTTAAGAAAAACAATCCTGACAGCTATCTTTTTTTAGTTCTTGCAATTCTTTCAAAAAATGAAAAAGAAAGCGATAAAATATATTTTGACTTCTTTGTTCCTTCAAAAAAAGAAATAGTATATTTTGAACATCCTTTCACTGAAGTAAAAAGAACAGAAGATAATGTTAATCTAACAAAGGAAAAAATAAACTTAGAAAAATTAAAAGTCGACTTAGAAGACCTATGGGAAATTTTAGAGAAAGTAAAAAAAGAAAAAGAAATAAAAAAGAGTTTTGATAAAATTGTAGCAGTTCTCAACATGAATAAATGGGTATTGAAATGTTTTTCAGAAAGTTTAGACTACCTAAAATTTGAGATAGACATAAATACTAAAAAAATAGATAATTTTTCTAAAGGAGATACAAAAGATTTTTTTAGAATGACTAAATAAGGTAAATTGATAATTTAATTTTTATATTAATCTAAAAAAATATAAAAGAAGTAGGATAAATTCAATTCTTTCAAAAAGTATTTAAATTTCAAAGTAGAAAAAAGATAAATTATTTAAAGAGGCTATTAGAGAAGAATATATGGCTTATAACTTTTCGAATCTGCTAAATACTCTAAATGAATTAGGTTTATTTACCTACATATTGCCTTTTATGATTATTTTCTCTGTTGTTTTTGGGATTCTCGAAAAAACTAATTTGTTTGGTCAAAATAAAAAAGGGATACATATTGTTATTTCATTAAGCGTGGCAGGAATTTCTCTTTTATTTGACACTGTACCCTTATTTTTTTCTGTACTGTTTCCAAAGCTTGGAATTGGAATAGGACTTCTCTTGCTTGTAATGATTATATTAGGTTTTTTGTATGGAGGAAACGTAACTAAATTAAAATTCTTCGGGTGGATAATTTTAGGAATGATTATTATATGGACTCTAATAGACATAGAATTTTTTAGTTCATTTGGAAGAGGGAGTTTTAATTTTCTAAGTTTTATAGAAGATTATCTTCCTTTAATATTAATTTTAGGAATTTTAATAGGAGGGATAATTCTCGTCACAAAAGACACTTCTTCAAAGAAAGAAAATAAAAAAGAATATGACGAATATAGTCACTAAAAAGAATTTTATTTGCTATTTTTACCAATAATTTTTTTATATGTTTCTATTTGTTTTTTAATCATATTATCAAAAGAGTAATTATTTTTAACATACTCATGCCCTTTTTCTACTAAAAGATCAAATTCAGGAGAATTATCCTTTTTTAGGATTTCGTCGACAATTTCAGCTAGTCCGTGAGGATTTCTTTTTTCAACTGGAATTGGTAAAGCTATCCCTTTATCTATGTATAACTCTCGTAACGAAGGAGTAGCAGTTACAATAGGTATTCTCTTGTACAACAATGCTTCAGCTGCAGTCAAACAAAAACTTTCAGCATAACTAGGAATTATAACGTAATCGCTCCAAAGATAATGGTTTCTCATCTCTTTTTTATCACTGACCCATCCTACAAAATGAACCCTAGAAAAAATAGAATCAAGTTTTTTTGCTAGATCTTCTGCTTTACTGAAAGGAAGATTTTTTATTCTTTTCTTAAAAACTTCTGCTAAGATTTTAAGAGATTCTTCGTAAGAACATTTTTTAACAAGTTTATCAGCTTCTTCTTTAGTTAAAAGAGAGTAATCTAAAAAAGTTTTTAAAATAATAGCACTCGCAGCTTTATTTAAATATTCATTCATTAGATTTTCATTTTTAGTTCCTCCAACTATTCTTATATAGGCGTCAGGATGTTTTTCTAAAATGTACGGAATAGATTCTATAAGTTCGTCGATACCCTTCTCTTTAGAAAACCTCCCTACAAAGAGAATTCTCTTTTTCTTAGGTCTCGGAGGTATTTCTTTTTCATAATTATCCAATTTTATCCCATTTGGAATGACAATATGTTTATGCGCATTCTCATGAGCAAGATATTCTTCTAAAATATCATTTTTGTAAGATTCATTCATATGTTGAACAATATCTGCTAAGGTCATAATTCTTTCTTGTCTATGAATAGCCGAACCCCAAAAGGTTTTATTAAATCTCGCAGGATTATTTAGAATATTATTTTTAAACAAAAAATTAAGTGCACGATAATCATATATCTCTTCTTTATTTAAATTTTCCACTCCTTTTTCTCTTGCTTTTTTATTTATGTAATCATACTGAGCGAGAAACTCTTGTTTGACACTAGAATGTGCAGTATTAATCAATTTAATTTTATCTCCTTTTTCTTTTTTTAGTTCTTCTAACTTCTCTGTCACTCCTTCTGGAGGGATACCATGAACGTGAATGATATCATAATTAGAGAGAATTTTATCTAAATTATTTTTTTCTACTTCCTTTCCATCTAGAAGAATTTTTTCTAATTCTGATTCATAAATAGGTCCTTCATCCCCTATCCCTACTCTTCTTCTCCCAACTTTTACTTTTAGAATTCTAGAATTAAACTCTCCATTAGAATTAAGACCTTCTTGAAGGTAATTCAAAACAGTTCCTATTCCTCCTCCTAATGCATTCTCATTAACTAAATGTAGAACTTTGATAGCCATAAACATTTTAAGGTTTATTTATTTTTAAACTTTTTTTAAACTAAAACAAGAAAAAAAAGAGGCTAAATAAAGAAAAATTGTTCGAAGAAAAAAATTATAAAAAAGTATAGAAAAATTTAAAAAGAGTCTTTTTTGTATAAGAATATCACGTAGGTAATTTGTAATTAAAAAATTAAGTTAATATTGTAAAATGGAAATAATACCTATCGGTGAGAGAGTTTTATTAAAAATAGAAAAGAAAAAAGAGGAAAGAACTAAGGGAGGAATATATTTACCAAAATCAGAAGACGAGAAAAAAGAAGGAATCGTCGTGAAAGTAGGAAAAGATAAAGACGGAAAAGACTTGCCTTTAAAAATAGGAGAAAAAGTTTTATACTCAGGATATAGTAATGAGGATATAGAAATAGATGGAGAGAAGTATGTCATAGTCGAATATAAAGACATCATAGCTAAATTGGAGGGATAAAATGGATAAGAAAAAAGCAATTGAATTAGTAATAGAATATGAGAAAAAACAGGGTAGAACACCAGAACAAGCAAATAAATTTAGAGACGCCTATGACCTAAAATCAGGAGATAGGTTAATAGACGTCAAAATAAATCCAAACAAAAAAGAATTGTTGTTGAGTTTCACCAAGTTTAAGAAACTTGGTAAAAACATAGTAAATTACTATGTCTACCTTGTTGAAGACGGAGAAAAACCAAAATTGAAAATATTAGAACCAGAATTTATCTTGAGAAATTTGAACCTTTTAACCCTTATAAATATTAAAGGGTTCAATTTAAGAAAAATAAAATCTGAAGAGTTATAAGAAAATGAGCGACACAAAACAAATTATTTTTGGAGAGAATGCCAGACAGGCGTTAGTTAGGGGAATAGACAAACTAGCTAACACTGTAAAAGTCACTCTTGGTCCTCGTGGTAGGACAGTGATTTTAGATAGGCATTCTCCTCTTATTTCTAATGACGGAGTAACAATAGCGAAAGAAATAGAATTAAAAGATAAATTTGAAAATATAGGTGCAAAATTAATGAGAGAAATATCTTCAAAAACACAAGATGATGCAGGAGATGGAACAACGACTGCAATTATTTTAGGTCAAGCTCTAATAAAAGAAGGAATGAAAAATATAACTTCCGGAGCAAATCCTATTGATCTAAAAAAAGGAATAGAAAAAGCTGCAGCAAAAGTTATTGAGTATTTAAAGAAAGAAAGTGTGGAAGTCAAGGACAAAAAGAGAATTGCACAAGTAGCATCTATTTCTGCAAATAATGATGAGGAGATAGGAAATTTGATAGCAGAGGCTATGGAAAAAGTAGGAAACGATGGAGTAATAACAGTAGAAGACGGGAAAAGCATAGAAACAACTTTAGAAGTAGTAGAGGGTATGCAATTTGATAAAGGTTACATATCTCCTTATATGGTTACCGACGGAGAGAAGATGATAGCAGAATTAGAAGAACCTTATATTTTAATTACAAATAAAAAGATAAGTTCTATAAAACAAATAGTGCCTATTTTAGAAAAAGTTGCTCATGAGGGAAGATCTTTATTGATAATATGCGAAGATTTAGAAGGAGAAGCATTGGCAGCAATCATTATCAATATACTTAAAGGGACAATAAAGTGCTGCGCAGTAAAAGCACCAGGTTTCGGAGATGAGCAAAAAGAAATATTAGAAGATTTAGCTGTTTTGACAGGAGGAAAAGTAGTAACTGAAGAAAAAGGGATGAAGTTAGAAGATATAGACGAAGATGTCCTAGGAAGTGCAAGAAGAGTAGTTGTTGATGAAGAAAAAACTACAATTGTAGAAGGAAAAGGAGATAAAAGAGAGATAGAAAAAAGAAAAAAGACGATAGAAAATGCAATTAAAAATACAGACTCTAATTACAAAAAAGAGGATTTAAGAAAAAGATTGGCTAAATTAGGAAAAGGTATTGCTGTTATAAAAGTAGGAGCTTCAACAGAAACAGAATTAGAAGAGAAAAAATTAAGAATAGATGACGCATTAAACGCTACTAAAGCTGCAGTTGAAGAAGGAGTAGTTGTTGGAGGAGGCGTTGCTTTGTTTAGATCTAAAAGCATACTAGAGAATAAGGAAATAGAAAAAGAATTTGAAGGTGATGAAAAAGTAGGATTAAGAATCTTATTAAAAGTTTTAGAAGAACCTTTAAGACAAATTGCCAAAAATTCAGGAAAAGACGAAGCAGAAGTAGTAGTTAAAATAAAAGAAAGCAAAGACAAAAACTTTGGTTTTAATGCTAAGAAAGATTGCTTTGAAAATTTATTTGAGGCAGGAGTAATAGATCCTACAAAAGTAGTAAGAAGCGCATTACAAAATGCTGTATCTGTAGCAGGATTAGTATTAACTACTGAAGCAGTCGTAGCAAATTTCGAAGAAAAGAAAGACAAAGTTAACGAAACTATAATCATTTAATTAAAATAAAAAAAGAGGTAAAATGAATGACGAAATCTTTGATAGAATAAGAAGATTGCAAGAAGAGATTAACTCTTGTTTTAGATCTTTTTTTGGAAGAGGAGATTTTCTGGAAAAAGAAAATTCTATGTTAAGAAAACCACTCGTCGATATAGAAGAAAAAGAAAAAGAAGTTGTCCTTTACTTTGAAATACCGGGAGTAGATAAAAAAGATATAAAGCTTAATGTAACAGAAGAGAAAGTAGAATTAAAAGTTGAGAAAAAGAAAGAAGAAAAAACAGAAAGTAAAGGATATTATAAAGAAGAAAGAAGCTATCAAGGATTTTATAGAGTCGTTTCATTGCCTACCAAAGTAATACCTGAAAAAGCAAAAGCAAAGTATAAAGAAGGAATTTTAGAAGTAAGAGTTCCTAAAGCAGACCAAAAAAGAAAAGAAGTTGAAATTGAATAAGTTTTGTCTTAAACAAACTTTTTTTAGAATAGAAAAGTTATTTGAGAGTGTAAGAATTTGCTGAGAAAAAAACGATATTGAACTTTAAAATAATTTTTTCTGTTGCTCTTTTTTCTCTAATCTTTTAAAACTTTCCCATTTCTTTCTTATTATCTTTTTAATTTTCTCATCTTTAAAATTTTCTTTTAAAAAAGAAATTGTTTTAGGATCTGAAGGGTATCCTGAACCAAAATCAAGGTTTAATTCTTTTTTTAATTTTTTTATTTCTTCTTCTCTTTTTTCTTTTGCAATTATAGAAGCACCCGAAACAACAAGATATTTAAAATCTGCTTTATGCTCCACGACGAGTTTTAAATCTTTTCTTAAAAGCATAGAAGAAAGAAGCTTTTTCCATTTATTTATGTTTACAGAAGGACAATCGACGAAAACTTCAATTTTTCCTTTTAAATTTAAGGAGAGTTTATTTATAATTACTGCAAAATATTGAGCTTCTAGCGTGTTTAAATTAGATGAAGAATCTATCTCCTCGGGCGAAATAATTTGATAAAAGAAACTAAACTTTTTAGTTAACTCTTCTTTAAGTTTATTTCTAATTGTAGGAGAAAGTAATTTAGAGTCTTTAACTTTAATTTTCTTTAAGAAACTTTCATCTTCTTTTTTAATTAAAAGGCCTGCGACAATCATCGGGCCAATAACTGGACCTCTTCCTGCATCGTCAACACCGATAAGATATTCCATTCAAAATAGATAAAAGAGACATTTAAATAACTTCTTATTAATAATTTAAAAGTGTCTAGCTAAAAATAATTTCTAAAGAATTTGCTAAAAAGGAAAAAGATAATAAGAGAGATTTATAAAAGTAATAAGATTATAACGAAACAATTAAAAACCCTCCTAACTTAAAGAAGGTATGATAAGAACAAGGATTGAAGAAATAAATGAGAATTTTATAGGAAAAAAGGTACTGATAAAAGGATGGATAAGCACCATACGAGAGCACGGAAAATTAATCTTTTTAGATATAAGAGATAAAAGCGGAATTGTACAAACAGTTATTTCTTCTAAAGAGAATCCTGAAGTTTTTAAAGAAGCAAAAAAATGCGGTAAGGAATACTGTGTTGAAATAGAGGGAGTGGTAAATGCCAGACCAGAAGGGACAATAAATGAAAAAATACCAACAGGAAAAGTAGAGATAAACATAAATAAATTAAAAGTTCTTAATAGCTGTCTTCCTCTTCCATTCGAATTAGACTCTAAAGAAATAAATGAGGAAGTAAGACTAAAATACAGATTTTTAGACTTAAGAAGAGCAGAAATGCAAAAGAATATAACGATGAGAGGAAAAGCCCTAAAAGTAATTAGAGATTATATGTACTCTCAAGGGTTCTTAGAATTTGAAACACCTATTCTAGTAAAGTATACTCCAGGAGGAGCAAGAAATTTTTTAGTTCCATCGAGAATAGAAGCAGGTAAATTTTGGGCATTACCAGAATCTCCTCAATTATTTAAACAACTATTAATGGTGGCTGGCTTCGAAAAATATTTTCAGATAGCAAAGTGTTTTAGAGATGAGGATTTAAGAAAAGACAGACAACCAGAGTTCACACAAATTGATATAGAGATGTCTTTTATTGATTGCGAAGACATATTTAATTTGATAGAAGGACTGCTAAAAGAGATGTGGAAAGAATTATTGGGAATTGAAATAAAGACACCTTTTCCAAGGATGACTTATGAAGAGGCGATGAAAAAATACAATTCGGATAAGCCAGATTTAAGAAAAGATAAAAATAACCCTAATGAATATGCTTTTCTATGGGTAGTAGACTTCCCACTATTCCAATATTCTAAAGAAGAAAAAAAATATGTAGCAAATCATCACCCATTCACTGCACCAAATATGGAAGATTTTAAAAAAGACCCTTATACTGCAAGAAGTAAAGCTTACGACGTCGTTTTAAATGGAGTGGAGATCGGAGGAGGAAGTATTAGAATACACGATTCCGAAGTTCAAAAAAAAGTTTTTGAGATATTACAGATTACAAAAGAAGAACAAGAAAAAAAATTCAAATTTTTATTAGATGCTCTTAAATTTGGAGCACCGCCTCATGGAGGGATTGCTTTAGGTTTAGATAGAATATTACAAATAATTCTTAATACAGATTCTATAAGAGATGTAATAGCATTTCCAAAGAATTCAGAAGGAAAAGAAATAATGTTAGGTGCACCATCAGAAATAAGCGAATTCCAACTAAAAGAGCTACATATAAAAGTAGACTCTCAAAAAAAAGAAAAAACCTTAGAAGGTAAGAAAAAATAAAAAAGTTATTAAAAAGTTCTGTACTAAATTTTAAGTTAATTAAAATAATAAAAGTTTGAATAGATTCTTGTGTTTAATTTCGAGTTAAGAAAAAAAGAAAATAAAGACCTGTTATTTAAAAAGTTTTAAGATTAATTATCCATTTTCTCGTGTAGATGCCTTTTTAAAATTAGTAAAAAAAGAAGAAATAAAGAAAATTTATTTATTATTAGAAGAGATTAATTCTTTTGCTTAATAAACCTGTTATAGAAAAGAAAAATTGATTACTAAAAAAATATTCTTCTATGTAGATAAAGAAGTTAAGA
>JAWAET010000013.1:0-13385 GCA_038891175.1 Candidatus Pacearchaeota archaeon | reverse complement strand
TTATCTTAAAATCAGCTCATAAATCTATTCAACATTTCTATTTTTCTCTTTATCTCAATTAATTCTCTTTCTATATCGTCAGTAGGCTCTTCTTCTTTTTTCTTTTCAACTAATTTTTTCGGGAGAATCTCTTCTGTTTTTTCTTCTTCTGGAAAATATGAATTAAATTTTTTAAAAGATAAAGCAAACTTTTCTATTTTTTCATTAAGATTTCTTAAATGTTCTTTTCTTTTCGGAGAAAAAGAGATCAGACTTCTTCCAAATCAGACTGTTTCTTATCCTATAGAACTGAGAGTTCCTCCTGATGCAGAGACAGGAAACTACAGCGGCAGAATTTTAATTAGAATAGAAAGAGATTGAATTTTAATAGGTTAAAAGTAACTACTAATAAATGCTTACAAAAAAAATGAAAAAGCTTAAAAACCATTTTTTTCTCTATTAATTAATGGAAAACAAACAAAAGCTTATTGTAGCTTTGTTGATTCTTGCAATTTTATTGTCAGTTATTTCTATCGTCATAAACCTGTCTTTTGCAGAAATTCCTAAGTTTAAATTTATTTCAAAACAGACAGGTGATTCTGCAGCAGGAATCTCTCTAACGATTAGTCCACCTGAAGGAGGTAGTTATGGAACAAGATAAACTTTTAGTTTATGTTGCTATCTTTGCAGTAGTGCTTTCACTTCTTGGTACAATCGTATCTTATAATTCTATTATGTCTATGAGAAAATTTTTCACAGGTTTTGCTACAGAAAACGGTACAGTAACTGTCGAAGTAAGTGTTCAAACTCTTATCAAAATATACAGAGCAGGAGGTGTTGATGATTCTACTACTATAAATTGGGGCCAAGGAAGTGTTGAAGGAGGAAAAGATTATGCTTTGCTTGTTTCTAATGGAACTGTTTATCAAGGAAGTTGGTCCGTAATTCCTGAGGGATTCTTTGTAAGAAATATCGGAAACACTAATGTAAGTTTAAAAATTTCTTCTCTCTATGATGTAAATACTTTTTTAGGAGGCACAGATCCTCAATTTAAGTATAATGTATCTAACTTAGAAGCAGGCTCTTGTACTTTTGTTTCTGGTTATGAGAATGTATACAAAGACTTTAGTACTACTCCCGAACAATTCTGTGATGTATTTCAATTTGCAGATGATAAGGATGAGATAAGAGTAGATGTACTTTTAAAAGTTCCTTCAGACTCTCTCACAGGAATAAGAAATAACACTGTTATACTTACTTATGAAGCAGTTTAATTTCATTTTTTGTATAATCTAAATAGTCGGATTTTTAAACCTTTTTTGTAAAAGAGATAATTTCTTGTTAATATGCATTTGATTAATCTCTATCAAACTTCATTTAATTACTTCTTTCTTTGAAAATATGTTTAATAAGAAAAATTTATTTTTTAAAGAGTTCTTTCTTTATAGTTTAGCGAAATACAATTTTATTTTAATCTTATTGACAAATTTTCTTTGATAAATAGAAAAATTTCTTATTAACCCTGAGAAGTTTACCCTCCTTTTTCTAAATAAAAATTAACCTTTTTTAAATATTCTTCTCAATATATTTTCAATATTTTCAAAGATAGACAAAAATAAATTAAGATACTTTAACTTTTTTAAATTTCTTTGTTATTAAGATAAATCTTTCCTTAGAAGGTACGCTTTTATTTTGTTAGATTTTTTAAATATTCTCTATTAGTTTTATTCAGGTGTTTTAAAAATAAATTAAGATAATCAAAGATTCTTCATTGAGCTTATCCTATTAAAATATACGTTTTAGTTAAACTTTTAAATATTTTTTTCGAATTTTTTTTATGAAAAAATCTATAGATATTATCGGAGATATAGCCATAATAAAATTTCATTCTAAATGCCCTTTCCTTTTTAAGAGATTATTTGCTTGGTTTTTTTTAAAGAAAAATAAGAATATAAAAACAGTTTTAGAAAAAACTAGCGATATAAAGGGGAGATTAAGAAAATTTTCTGTGCGATTTCTTGCAGGCGAGAATAAAAGAGAAACTATCCATAAGGAAAATAATTGTCTGTTTTTTTTAAATGTAGAAAATACTTACTTTTCCCCAAGATTATCAGAAGATAGAAAGTTTATCAGTGAAGAAATTTCTAGAGAGATAAATCAAGATGCAAAAATCTTAGCAATGTTTGCAGGAATTGCTCCTTACCCGATAGTACTGGCTAAAACTTTAAAGTCTAGAGGAATTAAAGCAAAAATAATTTCATCAGAAATTAACAGGAAGGCAAGCAAATATGCTTTGAAGAATGTTAAATTAAATAAGTTAGAAGACTATATTCAAGTTATTCAAGGAGACTCTAGAAAACTAAAAACGAAATACAAATTCGATGTAATTTTAATGCTACGTCCTAATCTTAAAGAAACTTTTTTAGATTCTGCTCTAAAATATTCTAAAAAAGGAACAATTATTTATTATCATGGTTTTGGTAGTGAGGAAAAAGTTCTAAAGGAATTGACTCACAAAAAGATTAAAATTTTATATATAAGAAAAGCAGGAGATATTGCTCCAAGAAAATGGCGCTGGTTAGCTAAATTGAAAGTTATTTAACCTTTTATTTGCTAAATCTCTTTAAAGAATGTTAGAAAAAATAATGAAAGAAGACACTTCTCCTTTAAAATACAATCTGCTTTTATTCTTTATATCTATTTTTTCTTGATTATTCTTACTTTATTTCGAAATCAACCTCTATTTCTTCGTAATGATTCTTTTTTGTAGTATAAAAATCTAAACAGTAAGAATAAATATCCGACTTTGAGCTCTTCTTTCAGCTTCTAATAATAACCTCATTAATTTTTCTTTTTTTAGTAAGTATTCTTATTCCATTAAATCATGTTTACATTGATATCTTTTTCTAGTGCGGGAAACCCTCTCTTTAGTTGTTCATATGCCTTCTTGAATACTCTCAAAAAATGTAAAGACTTCTTTTCATAAATCTGTTGCTAAAATAAAGGAGCTTATTTATATTAAAATTTTTCCTGCTTGCTCTTTATTTCTAGAATTATTTTTTTAATAATCTTAAGATACATATTCTTCTTCTTTCATTTCTCTAATAAAATCTTTCGTTTCATTGTCTTTAATTCACAATGTCAGAACACTTCCCTTCACTTTTTTATTCGAATTTTTCTTTACATATAACTTCTTTTAAGAAAATTTTTTATATCTTTAACATTGATTTTTTCTGGCCTTAACTAAAATAATCTCTTTTATTTCAGAATTTTTAAACAGGGTATCTTCAATTTCTTATTCTTAATTTATAATTCTCCTTGTTATTCCTACGAACGAAACTTTAAAGATTATAAGATAGTAATTCCTAATTTCTTAAGAAGTCCCTTTAAACTTCCCTTTATAACTTTTATACAGAATATTAATTAAACCTCGAAAAAAGTTAAAAAGCAGATATCACGAATTCTTTTAATATTTAAGTACAAGGTCAATTAAATGAGAAGATTCTTTATGTTCTTTTCGCGATTAAATGTTTTAAGAGACAAAATAAATTTATTTTTATTCTTTTAATTTGCTTGTGAGATTTTAAATTTTTTAACTTATAAATTTTTTTCATTAAAAAATGAAAAACTAAAAATGTATACTTTTTTCAATAAAAACTTTTATAAAACTCTCTTTATTTAATATTTAATGGAATTTTTAGTCCTGTTATCTATTCTAATAGGATTAGTTCTTTTTCTCTTTGGAATAGAAAATTTCAATACAGAATTACAAAAAATTAATGGAGAGAGTTTTAGAAATTTTTTGAGAAGGTCAACAGACAAAAGAATAAATGCGGCAATAGTCGGTTTTCTCGCGTCGGCACTTTTAAACTCCAGTACTGCTATAAGTTTGATTTCTTTATCATTAGTAAATAATGGTTTAATTTCTTTTTCTAAATCTCTCCCTATTTTTTTAGGAGCTAATGTCGGTTCAACAATCACTACTCAACTCATTGCTTTTAAATTTGCAAAATTTGCTCCTCTTTTTTTAGTTTTTGGTTTCTTTTTGTCTTTTTTTAATCGTTATAAAATTTTTGGTAAAATCTTTTTTTATTTCGGGATGGTCTTTTTTGGTTTAGGTTTAATTTCCGATGCTGTTTCTCCTATTTCTCAGGAAGAGAGCGTCTTAACTATTTTTTCTTCTTTAAAAAATCCTTTTCTTTTAATCTTCTTAGGAGTTATTTTTAGTGCAATTGTTCACTCTAGTGCTTTAACTATCGGAATAGCTATTATATTTTCTTCTAATAACCTTCTTTCTTTAAACCAAGCAATCCCTTTAATCTTAGGTGCGAATCTTGGAACAACTTTTACTTCTTTAATTGCTTCAATAAAAATGGACTTGTATGCGAAGAGGGCTGCTTTTTCTCATTTCTTTTTCAACTTTTTTGGAGTCTTAATCCTGTTTCCTTTTATTAACTCTTATGCAGGATTTATTTCTTCCTTAGGAGGTTCAATTGAAAACCAAATAGCTAACGCACACACTATTTTTAATTTACTCATAGCTATTTTTTTCTTTTTTACTCTTGACTACTTTGTAATATTTGCAAAAAAAGTTATCAAAGGAGATGAAGAAGAGATACTTCTTCAACCTAAATTTATAAATCAAATTAATGTAAAAAATAAAGAGAACTCTTTCGAATTGATTGAAAAAGAAATAGCATATTATGCAGATATAGATAAGAAACTATTTTCTCTATCGAAAAGTCTTATTGAAAATTCCGATGAAAAGAAATTTATAAGATTAAGAAAATTCTCCTCTCTTTCAAATATATTAGCGAAATCAATCGGTGACTCTTTATTCCTTCTTTCTCAGGAAAAACTTGACGAAAAAGAAGCAAAAAAAATTCTTTATTTGATAAGACTTTCAAATTCTCTTGAACAACTAGGCGATCTAGCAGAAGATCTCGTTTATATCCCAGAAAAAATAAGGAACGAAGGATACTCATTTGAAAAAGAAGAATTTTTAGAACTAAAGGACTTATTTAATAAAGTAGATAATTACTTAAATATTTTCGAAAAAAATTTTTCAAGAGATTTTATTAAAGTAAAAATAGACGAAAAAGAAATTAGAAATTTAATCGATAAAAAATACTTTAAAAATATCTCTTCTTTAAAAAAGGAAAATTACCCTACTGGAGGTCTCTTCGTAGAACTTTGCTCTGTTTTGGAAAATACTCTTTTTAAGATTTCGGAAATCTTTGATCTTTCAAATCATTATCTCAAGGTTAAAAAAGGTTTTGTTTAAAATGAAATTTTTACTTCTTCATCTTTTTCTTCGAAGATAGATAAAATTTAAATAATCGAAATGTTATTTATAGAATATGGGAAAAAAGAGGGATTATTTATTTATGTTTTTCTTTTTCTTGGTTATGTTTTCTCTTAGATTTATAAGTGCTCCGGGAGGAATTCCTTCTTGGTTAGATGATCCAGGTGATTCTGGTTATGGTCCTTTTTATTTTAATGAAAGCGATTTTTTTTATTTTAACATCACTTCTTTTGTAAATTTTAGTGTAGAAGATACTCCTCTATATTTTTTTATAGAAGGAAACATTTATTCTTATCTATATGGGGAGAGAGATCCTTCTTTTTATTCCTCGTGGATCTCTTTACTTCCTTATACAGGTATTCTAAATTTTTATCCGAATCTAGATAACAGAACTCAGAATTTCTCTTTTCCAATTAACGTAAAAAAAGAGGGCAGCGGAAGTTCGGCAGGTGCAAGAACTTTTAAATTTATTATCTATGCAAAAAATGATCCTCCTTATTTTTTGGACCTACAAGACATTTTCAACCCCTATAATACTTCCTCTCTTTACAATAAAACAAATTCTTATTCTATAACTTTTAATGGTTTCGATGAAGAAGAACACTACCCTCTTTCTATTGAGAGTTTTGAAATCTCTTCTTGTAACAAACCTTCTTGGACAGCAGATCCTTTAAACTGTAACTTAAATAAATCACTCTATACTTTTCCAAATACTCTTTTTATTATTAATTTTACAAATATAACTAAGGATGATGTGGGAACTTACAATATGAGTATCTGCATTAAAGATAATATCAATGCTACAGATAACTACCCTCCTTATAGAGTAAGCGATTACAATGAAAATAAAACAAATTGTCAAAACTTTTCTTTGAATATTTTCTATTATTTGAGTATAGATAGTTCTAATTGCTCTAATCTTATAATGACTGAAGGAGAAAATTTAATTTGTACTCTTAATATAACAACGAAGTATCCTCAACAAAACTTTTTTTTATGGAGCAACTCTTCTTTAAACGCAGATTGGTTAGAAGAATATCTTTCTAATTTAACTAAGAGAGATTGGTTTTATCCATTACAACAAAATACTTCCCAAAATTTTTATCTTGAAGTTCCGATAAATATCTCTCTGGGAAAAAGAAATGTTGGCAATTGGACAATAAGACTATATGCAAATACTTCAGAGGGAGAAAGTTTTTCGACAAATTTTTCGTTATTTGTTAATAAAACTTCTTCTTCTCCGGAGTTATACATAAAATTTTTTAGAGAAAATAATAAAACTTCAAAAGGAACTCTTTCTTACTTTAATCTTAGCATGTATGACGAAGATTTTTTAATTCCTGATAAAAATCTTTATAATGAAACCATAAACTTGTCTATAAGAATTTTTAATGCCTCTAGCGGTGAAGAGGTATTTTGGGAGAATTTTACAAATAGAACTTTTTTTTATCAAACAAATACAAGTTTTTCTAATCAAACTCTTTATTTTTTACCAAACTCTTCTCAGGTTGGAAATTGGATTTTAAATTTTAGCTATATGGATAATGAAGGGAATCAAGGTCATAAAATTTTCTATTTAGAAGTTCTCAGTAAAGAGCCTCCTATTTGGAATGGAATCAAAATAATTAAAAAAAATTGTACAGTTAATTCTACTCTTGAAACAACCTCTTTTTGTTTTTCTTCCTTAAATCTTACAGACCCCTTAAATGAGTTAGGAGTCTATGCTTCTGATCCTGACGGAGACTCTCTTTCTTTTTCTTGTGTTGGTGATTGTCCTCCCAGTTTGAATCTTTCCTCGGATGGAAATCTTAATTTTAAACCTTGGAAACCTGATGTATCTATCTACAAAAAAGATACGAATTTTGTTTGGTCTTTTAATATAAGTGCTTATGATGGTTATCTTTACAATAGTAGTTTAAAATTTGAGTTGAATATTACAAATATTAACTCTCCCCCAAATATTTCTAGTCTCCTTTATCCTTCTTCCGTCGATGAAAATACTTTTGTAGAAGTTCAGTTTACAATTTTTGATGATGATCTTTTGATTCCTTTTAGCAGGTCTATTTTTCATGAAGGAAATTTCTCTTTAAGATTGAACGTTACCAACTTATCTGGCCAGTCTTTAAATATTTCAAACTTCTCCGATTGGAAAAGTTATATACTAAGTGGCGAGTTCCCAGAAGACTCGAATTCTTTTAATGTTAGTTTTAATTTTACCCCTCTTAAAAAGAATGCAGGAGTTCATTTATTTAATTTAAGTGTCTCAGATAATAAAGGAGGTTTTTTTTATACTCTATTTCAAATAGAAGTAAATGAGACAAATAGCGCGCCTATCTTTTTAGAAAATCTTACGAATAAGAGCTCTGCTGTTAATCGTGTCTTTTATTATGATGTTAATGTTTTTGATTATGAAGATGGTTATGACTATGAAGGAAATCTAACTTTTAATTATTCTCTTCTTCAAAAAATTTATTTTGGAAGGCCCACGAAGACAGATAGAATTTTTGATTGTGATTCTTGTTTTAATTTTTCTACAGGAGAATTTAATTTGCTCCTAAACGAGTCTCATGCAGGAGTGTATGTTATCAATGTTAGTGTTACAGATAGAGGTTATAAAGAAAAACCGAATATAACTGTTCATCAAATATTCTGGCTTTTTGTATATGATCTTCCAAATATTTCATATCCTAATAATGAAGAAATCTTTTTAATTTCTGAAAATGAAACTAAAAATTTTAATTTAATTGTAAATCATACAATAGGAAACTTACTTACTTACGAAATTTACATAGATAAAATCTCTTGCTCTTTTAATAACTCTGATGATTGTTCTTATGGAAATTTAACTTTTAGAGATTCAAAAATACTAAGTGGAAATGGAGATTTAGTGGAATTCCCTTATTATTTTGATTTTAACGAAGAGACTTATGGGAATTTAAAGAATCTAACTTTTGTTGTATATCCTTATGATCCTAACTTAGAGAACAAAAGTCTTTTAAACTCTTCTATAAAACTTAAGATAAATGTTACTCATACAAACGCTCCTGTTAATATTAGTTTAATAAACAATCTGGTTGGATATAAAGGAAGTAATCCTATTGTTCTTAATCTATCGAATTATGTTTTTGACCAAGATAATCTGGACTCTTTTTATAAAGAAAATCTAACATTCTTTATTAGTAGTAATTCCTTACCAAGTGAGATTTATGCACAAAACAATGTTAACGGAAGTTATCTTCTTCCTCAATATATTAATGATAGTATAATAAGATTCTATTCTTATAAACCTCTTAGTGAAAGTTTGTTTATTATTGCAAATGATTCTTCTGGTAGTTCAATGAGAAGTAACAATTTTAATGTAACCTTTTTAGATCCTCCAGTAGAAAATAAGGAAACAATAAAGTATATAAGTGAAAGTGGTGGCAGCTCTAAAACAGACGTAAAATATGTAGCACTTTTAATTTCGGTTCCTCAGAAAGTAAAATCAAAACTAAATGATACTCTTTTTGTTCCTTTTAAAATAAAGAATATTGGAGAAACAAGAATAGACAATATTAATCTTTTTGCTTTTTTTAGAGAAATTCTTCCTAATGAAACAAAATTGTCTATCTCTCTTTCCAATTACTCTCTTCCTTCTTTGAGTGTAGGACAAGAAGTAGAATTAATTGCGAAGCTAGAAATTCAAGCTAAGAAAGAAGGAAGTTTTATGGCTACAATTATTGCTAATTCTACTAATCCTAAAGTTTCTCATGAAGCAAATTTCTACATAGAAATTGAGAAAGTTCCAGGTGTTAATATAGAAGAAGTCCTCGTTTTCACAGAGAAGCTTTTAGTAGAAAATCCCGAGTGCGCTGAACTTAGAGAGAGGTTAGTAAACTTAAAAAAATTAAAAGAGGAAGGAAAAACTGAAGAAATAATTAAACTTTCAAATGAGATTATCGAAGACTGTAAAAAGTCTATTTCTCAAAAAAGAAATTTTTCTTTATTCCAGAAAGAAGCTAAAGAACTCCTTTTATACTTCTTTATTTTTTTCGGAGCAATGATCTTATTCTTTTTAATAATCGCTATCTATAAAAAAGTAAAATTTAATAAGCTTCATAACGATGAAATAGAATAATGATAAGAGAAAAAGAGGTGGAGATAGAAGAGATTCCTCTAATTTTAGAAAGAATAGAAGAGGAAGTGGGTAAAGTAGTTATTGGTCAGAAGGATATCATAAGAGATATTTTTGTATCCATTTTGTGTGAAGGTCATGTATTAGTAGAAGGAGTGCCAGGAATAGCTAAAACTTTGATTATAGAGAGCTTAGCAAGAGTTTTAGGTTGTCATTCAAAAAGAATTCAGTTTACTGTTGATTTGCTTCCTACTGATATAACTGGAATAACTGTTTTTAATGAAAAAATAAAAGATTTTGAGGTTATAAAAGGACCTATTTTCACAAATTTATTGATAGCTGATGAAATAAACAGAAGCCCCCCAAAAACACAATCAGCTTTATTAGAAGCTATGCAAGAAAGAAAGGTAAGCATAGGAAGAGTTGATTACTCTCTACCTCGTCCTTTTTTTGTTATGGCAACACAAAATCCTATAGAGCAAAGCGGAGTTTATCCCTTACCAGAAGCGCAAATAGATAGATTTTTGTTTAAGCTTTTAATTAACTATCCAAAAAGAGAAGAGGAAGAAATGATTTTAGAGAATAATGTAACAATAAGAAACCTCTCCGATTACAATCTTCAAAGCGTCTTAACCCCTTCGGTTATTTTATCTTTGCAGCAGAAAGTTAAAGAAGTATACTGCTCTCCCCATGTTAAAAAATATATCGTTGAATTGGTCTCTTTAACTCGAGATAAATACTTTCCTTATTCCAAATATATTTTAGTCGGAGCAAGTCCGAGAGCATCTATTTCTCTTTTTATAGCTTCAAAGGCTGTTGCTCTTATTAATGGGAGAAATTTCGTTATTCCAGAAGATGTAAAGAAAGTAATTCATAATGTTCTGAGACATAGGATTATATTAAGTTTTGAAGCAGAAGCTGATAAAATTAATACAGACTTTATTATAGACTACCTTTTAAAAACAGTCGGTGCTCCTTAATATGGAAAAAAGGCTTGTTATAGACTACGAAAAAAGTTACTCTTTATTCGAAAAAGCTATTAAAAAATTTCAACTTAAAAAAGTAATTTATAGAATTCTCTTCAAAGGAAAGGGATTGGAGTTTGAAGGATATAGAGATTATAGAGAAGACGACGATTTTTATTCTATAGATTGGAAGGCTACTTTAAGAGCAGGAAAAAAAATGATAAAACAATATAAAGAAGAAAGAGATGTAGTGGTTTATTTTTTAGTAGATGCTAGTAAAAGAATGCTTTTCGGTTCAGGAAAAAAATTAAAAGCAGAATTTTGTGGAGAAGTAATTTGTGTTCTGGCAAATTTAGTCGTAAATAGCGGGGATAAGGCTTCTTTGATTCTTTTCGCTGATAAACTCATTAAATTTATTCCGCCTTCTTCAAGCAAAGAGCAAATTTTTATTTTTAAAGAAGCTCTCTCAAATCTAAATAATTACGGAGGAGAATTTGATTTAGAAAACTGCATTAAATTTTCTTTTTTAAACGCAGCAAAATTTTCTTCAAATTCTTTTGTGTTAGCCTCTGATTTTCTTCATTTTAAAAAATCATATGAAAAGGATTTACCTCTTCTTTTTTCTAAAGGAGATTTTTTCTCTTTAATGATAAGAGACAAAATGGATGAAGATCTTCCTTCTATTGACGAGTCACTTTTATTCAAGAATCCTTTTTCTGAAAAGAAAATCTTAGTTAACCCTTCCATTATTAGAGAAAAATTTAGAGTCAATGCACTTAAGCAAAAAGAATTTGTAAAAAGTATATTTAAGAGAAGTGGTGTAGATCTTCTAGAGCTAAAAAACGGAGATGACTTTGTTCTTTCTCTCGCTAATTTTATTAAAAAAAGAGCGGAGGAAATGAGAATATGAATTTTTATTTTTATTATCCGAAGTTTTTGTATCTGCTTTTTTTAATTCCTATTATGTTTTTGGTTTATTTCTTTAATTTTAATCATTTTAAAAAAAGAACGATCTTATTTTCAAATTTTGAAGCAATCGAAAGAATTTTTGGAGTAGAATTTTTTTCGAAGAGCCTTATTGTTTTTTTTATGGAAGTACTCATTTTAGTTTCTATAATCTTATCTCTTACTCAACCTATCTTAATAACAGATATGAGAACAAGCGAATTTAGTTATGTAATTCTTTTAGACAACTCTTATAGTATGGAAGTCAATGATGTTGGAATGAGAAGAATAGACCTTGCTAAAAAAATTGCTCGGAACTTTGTTAATTCTTTGCCTTATGGGAGCGAGAGTGCTTTAGTAACTTTTGCAGGTGATGTTAAAATTATTAAAGGAATGGATGCTTCTTCAATAAGAACTTATCTTTCTATAGATTCTATTGATATCTCTCATGTTGATGGAAGCAATATCCTTAATGCAATCGTAAGTTCTAGCTCCTTATTTGGTTCCAGAGAAAAAAAGGCAATTCTTTTAATTTCAGACGGAGAATTTGGTATGGAAAACTTAACAAATGTTCTTGGTTTTATTGAGGCTAATAATATAAAAGTTGATAGTATCTTAGTTGGTGGCGAAGGAGGGACTGATTCGTTAGGAAGATTTCACAAAACAAACAAAGAGAATTTAAAAGCTCTTTCTACGAATTCAAAAGGAAAATTTTATGCTGCAGAAGAAGTAAATTTTGATTCTTTAATAAGCGAAAGTACGAGAGAAGTACATCTTGACCTCTCTTATTACTTTTTATTACTCTCTTTGATTATTTTTTCTCTTTTATGGTTTTTAAAGAATCTAGGTTTTCTCCCTTCTTAGCCTTTTTTATTTCTTCTTTTATTTCTTCTTCCTTATTTTTTAATTCTTCTAAGAAATCTTCTTTCATCTCTCTTTTTCTATTAATCTCTTCTAATATTTCTTTTTTTATATTGAGGATTTCCGCTTCACTTAGTTCTCTATCCAAATATTCATATTCTTCGAGTTTTTCTACTATATCTACATATAAATAATCTTTTATTTTTTCTAGCTCTCTTCTAATCTCTTCTAAAGAAAGTTTGTCATCAATACCATATTTCTCTTTTATATCTTTTTTTATAAAAGATATCATCTCTTCTATATCGCTAGGAAGACTTATTTGTTGGATTTTTTTTGTTTCATCTTTTTTTGTTAAAGAGTACCATATTAAAAGAAGTCCAATTAAAAAAAGCAAAATAGGAATAATAATCACCATTATTTTATTAAATCATTATATTTTTTAAACTTTCTCTTGTCTAACTTTTTTTGAGTCTTGCTCGGAAAAATTAATTACTTTTTATCTTTTAGCTTTCTTAATTTTGAAGCTAGACTTCTCTTAACTTTTTAATAAAGAATATTTTTTCTTTTCGTAAACTTTTTCTATCTTTCTATAACCAAAATTTTATTTTCTTATAAATAAGAAAGTTTAAAAACTTGTTACTCCTACAAAAAATAGAAGTATAATAAACGTTCAATGGCATACAAAAGATATTTCTTCAAGAATGGAAAAATTTATGGACCTTACTATTATGAGTCTTATAGAGACAAAGATGGAAAAGTAAGGAAAAGATATGTAGGAGTAAAAGATTTTAAAGAAAGAAAAAACTATCTTTTAGTGAGTGTTTTAATCTTTTTTTTTGTCATTTCTTTTCTTTATCTAATTTCTTTATCTAAAGAAAAGATAGTTGGAAAGTCTATACTGGAATTAAGCTCTATTAGTACTTCTAAAGGAATTTTAGAAGGGGCTCTTTTTTTAAATCTTAAAGAAGGAGAATTGTTGCCTTCTAATAGTTATTTAGTTTTTGAGCAAGAAGGAAAAAAAGAAAAAATTTTAATTAAAGATTTAGTTCAAATGAATGAAATAGAAGGAAACTTTTATATAGAAGGTTTAAACCTTTCTGGAGAAGGAAAAGGCTTTGGAGTAGAAGGTAAGAAGAAACTTTTTCCTTATGTTTATTTTACTTTATTAGTTAACAAATCTTTAGAAAAGTCTAGAGAAGAAACTCCTGAAGAAAAT
>JAWAET010000012.1:0-13859 GCA_038891175.1 Candidatus Pacearchaeota archaeon | reverse complement strand
ACTCTTTCTTAGGGAGTTTAGATGGAAATAATTATAATATAACCAATCTTTATATAGGTCCTCCTATTTATGATTATAAAGGTCTTTTTTGTGCTTCTTCTGGAAAAATTAAAAATTTAGGAATAAAAAATATAACTATATCCTCTCCTTCATATAGCTATATAGGAGGAATAACTGGCTCGAATAGCGGTTTGATTAATAACTCTTTTGTTTATGGAAATATTACAGGATATTCTTATGTTGGAGGTATAGCAGGTTATAATAATGGAAACATAACTAAATGTGGTTTTTCTGGAAATTTAAGTAGCGGACAGAGATATGGAGGGGGTATAGTAGGCTGGATGGAATCTGGTTTGATAGAAGATTGTTTTTCTTTTAAAACAGATGAATTTGGCGGCACTATTGGTGGCAGAGGGTCTTCTGGTTCAGCTATTGGAGGATTAGTAGGTTATTTAACAGGAGGAAAAATAAACAAATCTTACTCTAAAGATATGCTTATTTGGACACCTACTTCAGTTGGTGGTGGTCTTGTAGGTCAAATATTAAATGATGGGAGTATTTATAACTCATACTCTACTTCTAATGTAACTGTAATGGGTAGTTATGGTGGAGGATTAGTAGGAGAAGTACACGGTACTTATTACGGTTTTATCTCTAATTCTTATTCAACAGGATTTGTTTCTGTAGATGGTGTTTATTATGGAGGATTTATAGGAGCAATCTCTGTTAATTTCGAGGATAGAGTTACTACTTCATTTTTTAATAATCAAACTTCCGGAATACCATTTGCTTGTGGAGGAAGTGCTCAATGTTCAGGTGTAACTCCTCTTCCTACTTCTGAAATGAAGAAAATTTCAAATTATCAAAATGCTGGTTGGAAAATATTTTACACAGATGAAAATATAAATGATGGTTATCCTTTTTTGGCTTGGCAAGGAACTCCTTTTGGAGACTTTATTTGGTTGATTTATCTAAATTGTACTACTCTGGATTGTTCGAAGGGTTGTTATACTTTAAAAAATTCTTCCGGTATAAAAGTAGCTATTTTCGATAATGAAGGAAATCTTTGTCTAAGAGGTCAAGCATATCAAAATAACGTCGGGACACCAGATGGAAGAGATTTCATAATTAAAAATTCTACGACGGGAAATATTGTTGCTTGGATTGATGATTCAACTGGCAATTTAAGATTGCGAGGTAACTTAACTAAAAAGACAGTTTCTTTCTGTAGTCCTCCTCAAAAAAGTTTCATATTTAAGAATAGGACTTCAGGAAATTGCGTGTCTTATTTTGACTCAGAAGGAAATTTAATTTTAAGAGGGATAGTAATAGAAAATGCTAATTTATAGAAGAGAAAGTTTATTAAAAGAGAAAGTTTTATATAATTTGAGTAATCTTTTATTTAAAAGAGAAAATAAAAAAATGCGAGGGGAAAAGAAGATTCTTTATTTTGAAATTTTCTTAATTTTATTAATTACTTTTCTCTCCTTTAGTTTTGTTTTCTCGGCGGATCCAGGTCATAGTGCGCCTGCAATAGGACCCGGTACTTTTGAAAGTGGCAATTTTATCTTTCCTCAAAATTTAAGCGTTTTAGGGAATGTAGGAATTGGGACAACATCTCCTTCCTACAAGTTAGATGTTAATGGAACAGCAAGAATAACAGGAGCGACCTATTTAGAAAATTCAAAATGCCCAGCAGGACAAGTTTTGACAACCGACAGCTCAACAGGTTTAGTTAGTTGTACATCTATCTCCGGAGTTGGAGGAATTTCAGGAAGTGGCACATCAAACTATTTAGCAAAGTTCAACGGAACGAACTCAATAACTAACTCTGTTATTTATGAGAGTGGAGGGAATGTTGGGATAGGTACAACGAGTCCAAGCGGGAAATTAAATATAAATATAGGTGATTTGATTTTTACGTATGGTTCGAATTATGGTAATTGGAGATATGGAGCAAAGATATCTACTCTTGATAGGCTAAAAGGAAGGCAGATAAATAATAATCCAGACTTTCTTGAAGGAACAAGTGGTTATAATATTTATGATAATGCAGGATCGGGATCAATAAGTTTTTCTTTAATCAATGATGATACTGCTCCTAATAGTGCTGGTAGAGTGTTACAGATTAATCATTCTAATGTTGGCTCTCCATCACCGGGTTGGGGAGGGTTTTATAAAGGGTTCGCAAGATGTTCTGGAACTTCTGTAGGGCAATGTTATAGAGAAGGAAATAGGATAGTTTATAGAATCTGGGCTAAAATTCCTTCTGGATATACAATTAATTTTGCTTCTAATTCTTATGGCTCTGGAGGGAATTATCAGTGGCTATCTTCGCAGGCAGGTACAGGAAATTGGGAAGAATATATTGGTGTTCAAACAATCGGTTCTGGAGGAACTTTCTCAAGTACTGGCTTTTGGTATATCACTGGCGGAACGAGACCTTTTACATGGTATGTTGCTTCTGTTGATATTATTGATATTGACCAACCAGCTGATGTCGATAGAGCTTCTGAACTAAACGTCGGTTATAAAAAAGATGTTTCTCTGGGTACAGGGAATTTGCTCACAACTCAGTCTACTTATTTAGCAGTTGATGGAGGGAATGTCGGCATAGGAACAGCTTCTCCTTCCTACAAGTTAGATGTTAATGGAACAGCAAGAATAACAGGAGCAACCTATTTAGAAAATTCAAAATGCCCAGCAGGACAAGTATTAACAGCAGATCCGTCAACAGGTTTAGTTAGTTGTACATCTATCTCCGGAGTGGGAGGAATTTCAGGAGGTGGCACATCAAACTATTTAGCAAAGTTTAACGGAACGAACTCAATAACTAACTCTGTTATTTATGAGAGTGGGGGGAATGTAGGGATTGGGACGACTAGCCCTGAAAATGCGGAAGGTTGGTATAAAGTTTTAGATGTTTATGGAAGCGGTCATTCAAAGATAATAGCAACAACTTCATCAGTACAAACAGGAATTTGGTCTCATAACAGCGGATTTTATGGTGCTCCAGCAGGAGGAATAAGTGGAACAAAAACGAATCACCCTTTTAGTTTGATTACTAATGGTTCTGCTCGTTTAACAATTAGTAATAATGGAAATGTAGGAATTGGGACAACATCTCCTGATTCTACTCTTCATGTAATAGGAGGTGTTTGTATAGAGGCGAGTGATTCGGGATGTTCTCAATCTGCTGGTAATTTGAAGGCAACAACAATCTACCAAGGAAACAATCAAGTATTGGACAGTGCTACTAGTTTTAGTGGAAATGTTACTGGAAGTTATAACTCTTTAAATCTTGCTCCTAACTCTGTTGATTCTTCAAAAGTCGTGGATAACTCTTTAACAGCAAACGATATCGCCCCAAATGCTATTACTTCTGCTGGGGGAGAACTTGATTCTAGTGTTGCAGGAAACGGTCTTAGTTTGAGTAGTGGTGCTTTATCAGTAAACACTTTATCAGGAGGGGGAATAGAAATCTCAAGTGACTCTTTATCTTTGATAAGGTCTTGTTCTTCTAACCAGGTATTAAAATGGGATGGTTCCAATTGGGTTTGTTCTAATGATTTAAATTCAGGCGGAAACATAACAGGTTCAGGATTACAAAATGCTCTTGCTTACTGGACTTCTTCTAGTTCTATAGGAAGTTTTTCTTGGGGAACATCAGGACAAGTTTTACAGTCTTCTGGAAGCGGAGCACAACCTACATGGGTAGACAAGAGTTCTTTTGCTAATACTCATACACATGATGCTGCGAACATAACTTCAGGAACTTTAGGTCTAGCAAGAGGTGGTACGGGTGCTGATTTAAGTGCGGCATCTAATCTGCCAATAAAGAAGTCTGGCTCATCTTTAACTGCAGCAGCAATTGATTTAAGTGGAAGTGAAGTTACGAATACTCTACCAGCAACAAGAGGAGGTACAGGAATTTCTGGAGCAGGCGGAACTGCAAATAGGGTTTTGTTAACAACAGACGGGAATTCATGGTCAGCAGGTCAAGTAAATCTTGGAACGTCAATGATAACTGGTACTTTAGGAGTTTCGAATGGAGGAACTGGCTTAACAACTTCTCCGGATGATAACATTATGATTGGTTCTGGTAGTGCGTGGCAATTAAAAGCTTTACCTTCATGTACTTCTGGAAAATTGCTTTATGACACTTCAACAAATTCATTTAGTTGCGGTACTGATTTAACAGATGATAGTGTTAGCGGTTCAGAATTAGATGGTGTTTTCTCTAGTACTGGAATCTTAGCAAGAATAGGTAGTGCGAGTTATACGACGAGAACTATTAATGGTACTTCTGGAAGAATTATTGTAACCAATGGAGATGCTATTTCAGGAAACCCTACCATCGACTTAGCTACTACCGGAGTGAGTGCAGGAACTTACGGTTCTTCCACACAAATTCCTCAAATACAGATAGACTCTTATGGAAGAATTACTAGTGCTTCTAATGTTGCATTAAGCTTCACAGAAACAGACCCTCGTTGGACTTCAAATTGGAGCGGATTAACTGTTGATAGATTAGTAGTAAGAAGTACTACAGGTCTAACGAGCTCTATCTCTTCAGCAAATGTTGCTAACTCTGTTACAGATGAAGTTGGAAGCGGCGCATTAGTTTTTGGAACTTCCCCTACTTTTACAACAGATATAAGAATAAATGATGCTAATACAAAAATAACAGAGGGTTCTGGAAATTCTATAAGAATACAAACAGACTCGGGTTATGTTGATGTAGGTCCTCAAAATACAGGTTGGTCTCACTTCTCTACAGATAGGAATAGATTTTATTTTAACAAGGGAATAACTGTTGATACAGGTCAAATTGGAAGTTATAATGGGGATTTGCAATTACAAACGAGTGGTGTTACTAGGATGACTATCTTGAACTCTACAGGATATGTTGGAATAGGTATTGGTTCTCCTGTAGGAATCTTAGATATTTTGCCAGATTATGCAGTTACTCTTAGGTCAGCTAATGCTAATTATTATGGAGGATTTAGATGGGATACTTATGGAGGCGAAACTTTAATAATGGCTGTAAAGAATTCTAGTTCAAAAATAATGATTGCTACAGGTCACGACATTGTTGCAAATCAAGGTTCAAATAACAGAATTCCTTCTAATCCTGAGCTGACAATCTACAACGGAAAAGTAGGTATAGGAACAACAAATCCTGGAGCAAAACTTTCTGTTTCTGGAGGAGTAGGCATAGGCTCTTCTTATGCTTCTACAAGTGTAAGTGATGGCAATTTAATTGTTAGCGGGAATGTAGGAATAGGAACTTCGAATCCTCAGAACACTCTTAATGTTATTGGTAGTTTTAATGTTACGGGAGCAACATATTTAGGTAACTCTAAGTGTTCCGCAGGACAAGTTTTGACAGCAGATGCATCTACAGGTTTAGTTAGCTGTACTAGCGTTAGTACTCTTTCAGGTTCTGGGACAGCAGGAAACATAACTCGATGGAGTGGGGCAAGTTCTTTAACAAATTCAGTAGTCTATGAGAGTGGAGGGAATGTTGGGATAGGGACGACGAGTCCTTCTCAAAAATTATCTGTAGCAGGCAATATTAGTGTAAACAACGCTATAGTAAAAGACAGTGCAGCAAGTGATTTAATTATTAATGCAAACGGAGGTAGCGTTATTGTTCTTTTATAAAATTAAAAATTATTTTTTAAAATTAAAATATATCTTTTAAGAGAAGAGACTCTAAACTATACAGAAACTTTTTTAGTTTGTTATCCGTTTTATCTTTTAAAAAAGAATAATATTCAATCGCTTCTTCCGGAATTTTATCTAAGTATTCTCTCTCTTTATTTGAAAAATGATTTGGGAGAATGTATTTTTTTACTCTTTTTGGATATAATACTTCATTTCTCATCTTTTCTTTTTTTTCTCTTTCTGATTCTTTCAGATTGATTACTGCTATATAATTATTATTTAATGTTCTTAATATCTTGTCTTCTAAATTTTCAGGATCAACTTTATTTAAAGAGTCTAATCTTCTTTTTTCTTCTTCTGTTAGTTCTACTATTTGTGCTATACACTTGTCTTCTGATATTTTTTCATTCTTTTCTATTTTTACTATGTAAAATACCATTTTAATCTTTATTTTTACTACTCTTTAATTAATTATATAATCTTGTATTTAAAAAGATTTTTATACTCTTATTTTTAAGGTTTAATGTGGCGGCTGTAGTTCAACGGTAGAATGGACGACTGTGGCTCGTCAGACGTGGGTTCGACTCCCACCTGCCGCCTTTTCTAGAATATTTTGTCTAATTAAAGCAGCACTTTCTTCTAATCTTTGTGATTTCTTTATTTCTATTTTTTATATTAATTTTTTATTTATCTTTAAAATGACAAATTATTAACTCTTTTATTAGGAATTTCTTTTTTTAATTCTCGCTATCTTCTATTTCTGCTACTCTTACTAAATCAGAAACTTTATCATCTTCATTTAGTTTTATTATTCTTACTCCTTGAGTTGCTCTTCCCATAATTCTTATATCTTTGACAGGGCTTCTTATAACTATCCCTTTTATCGTCGAGACAATTATAGTATCTTCTTCTTTAACACATTGAGAAGTAACAACCTTACCTGTTTTATCACTTACTTTTAGATTTATCACTCCTTTACTACCTCGAGATACAAGCCTATAATCTTCTATAGGGCTTCTTTTTCCATATCCTCTTTCTGTTATTGTTAGTATAGAATAATCCTTCTGATTTTCTAAAGGAAGCACTTCAATAGAAACTACTTCATCTTTATTTTCTAAATGTATACCGATAACTCCGAAAGCATTTCTTCCGACTTCTCTAACATCATCAGAATTAAATCTACAAGCAATTCCCTCTTTCGTTACCAATAATATTTCTTGATGCTCTTTTAAAGTTTTTACTGCAATTAATTCGTCATCTTTTCCTTCTAGATTTATTGCTTTTATTCCTCCCTTTCTAGGGTTGCTAAACTCTTCTAACTTTATTTTTTTAACAAATCCTCTTTTTGTTACAAAAATTAAATATTCTTTGAATTCTTTAACTGCAATCGCAGAAGCAATTTTCTCATTTTTTAATTCGAGTAAATTTATTATAGGTTTTCCTTTTCCATACTTTGCACTCTCTGGAACCTCATAAGCTTTAAGCCAGTGAACTTTTCCTTTATCTGTGAAAAATAAAAGATAGTCGTGAGTGCTGCACATTAACAAATCTTTAACAAAATCTCCCGTCGATAAATCGCTTCCTATTGTTCCTTTACCTCCTCTCCTTTGTTCTTTATACTGTTTCAAATCAATTCTTTTTATGTAACCCTTATCAGTAATTGTAACAACTACTTCTTTTTTATCTACTAAGTCTTCTTCTTTAAATTCTTTTATATCTCCTTTTATTATTTTTGTTCTTCTTTCATCTCCATAATTCTTCTTTAGCTCTTCCAACTCTTTTTTTATTATGAGGACAATTTCTTTTTCGTCGGAAAGAATTTTCTTTAACTTTTCTATAAGCTTTTTCAATTCCTCTTCCTCTTTAGAGAGTTTTTCAAATTCTAGAGAGGTCAATTGATGCAATCTCATTTCGAGAATTGCTTCAGCTTGTTCTTTCGTTAAGTTATATTTTGTTTTAAGCTGATTTTCAGCTTCTAATTTTGTACTTGCCCCTCGAATAAGTTTTACAACAGAGTCTATATTCTTTTGAGCGATAATTAATCCTTCAACAATATGTAATCTTTTTTGAGCTTTATCTAAATCAAATTCTGTTGCTTTTTTTATAACTTTTTTTCTGTGGTTTACATAAACTTCTATTAACTGTTTTAAGTTTAATTCTCTCGGTTCTCCATTTACAAGAGCTAAAAAAATAGCGTCAAAGGATGTTTGAAGAGAAGTATATTTATATAAACGATTTATTGTAAATTGAGGTTCACAACCCTTTCTTAATTCTAAAACGATTCTTATTTTTCCTTTTGCAGATTCATCTCTTATATCATTCACATCTGTTAGTTTCTTTTCTCTTATTAATTCTGCAATTTGTTCAATTAAGGAGGTTTTATTAACCTGATAAGGTATTTCTGTAATAACGACTCTTAATTTTTCTTTTTCTTCTACAGTTACTTTTCCTCTCATAATCAACTTCCCTCTTCCTGTTTTATACATATTTAAAAAATCGCCTGAGACATATCCTCCAGTTGGGAAATCCGGTGCTTTAATTTTCTCTACAAGTTTTTCTATATCTGTTTCAGGATTGTCTAAATAGTAGAGAATTGCATCACAAACGTCATTTATATTATGAGTAGGAATATTAGTTGCCATTCCTACTGCTATACCCGAAGCTCCATTAAGAAGTAAGTTAGGTAATTTTGCAGGCAATAATTCTGGTTCCTCTAAAGAATTATCGAAGTTAGGTATCATCTTGCATGTATTCTTTTCTATATCTTTCAACAACTCTTCAGCAATCTTCTCCATTTTTGCTTCAGTATACCTCATCGCAGCAGGAGGATCCCCGTCGATAGAACCAAAGTTTCCTTGACCCTTTATTAAAGGATATCTTAAAGAGAAGTCTTGAGCCATACGAACCATTGACTCATAAACAGCCATATCTCCATGAGGATGAAATTTACCCAAAACGTCTCCAACAATTCTTGCTGACTTTTTTGTTTGTTTATCATGAGTAAGTCCCATTAAATACATCGCCCAAAGAATTCTTCTATGAACAGGTTTTAAACCGTCCTCTGCAGCAGGCAATGCTCGTGCAACTATTACCGACATAGCATAATCGATATAAGCTTTTCTCATCTCTTCAGATATCTCTGCTTCTAATACTTCTTTCGCTTCTACTAATTTTTTTTGTTCCTCTTTTTTTTCTTCCATCTTACCTTTTTCTTTTTTCTTTTATTTCGAATTTACAATTTTCACATATAAAAATATCATTCGTTCCATCTTTCATTTTAACTAAAACCTTATCTTTGCAATTCGGACAATACTTTTCAATTATCTTAGTTTTAAAATCTGTTGTTTTTAGTTTCTCTTCTTTTTCATTTTTTTTCCAATTTTTATTAAATTTTTTAGTAATTTTATCTTTTTCTATTATCCATTTAGGAAAAAAAGAAGACTCAAAATTACATTTTTCGCAACGCATTCTAGGAATTATTCCAAATAAATTTTTTAAAGTGAAGATATACTTTACGTCGACAGACTGACAACGAGGACAAACGTAAACTTTTATTTTTTCTTTTTTATTATCACTAAGTCCGCAACATTCTAACTTTGGTAGTTCTTTTCCTCTTTTATTTTTTTTCTTCATTTTATTTATAAAATTAATTCAAATCTTTTAATTTTCTTTCCATTTTCGTCTTGAAATTCTTCTAAAAATTCTTCTAAGGGCAAGATGTATTCTTCTTTTTTGTTCGTGCTAATAACTTGAACTGGTTTGAATAACACATACTTTTTATTTGGATTATTTAAATCGCTTATGATAGATTTAACTTCATAAAACTCAAAACCTCTTTTATCTAATTGAGTGTAAAAATCATACTCTCCGCTGTTCCTCTGATAAATTCTTCCTTCTTTAGGTATTTCAGTATTTTTTTTATAAATCGACTTCTGCATATTTCGCGTTCTCCTCTATAAATTTTCTTCTTGGTCCAACTGCGTCCCCCATCAATATTGAAAATGTTTCATCTGCTTCTATTGCATCTTCTATACTAACTTGTTTTAATATTCTCGTTTTAGGATTCATTGTAGTTTCCCAGAGCTGTTCGTCATTCATCTCTCCTAAACCTTTAAATCGAAATACTTCTGGTTTCCCTCCTATTTCTTTTAAAATATTTTTTAATTCCTCTTCAGAGTAAACGTATACATCTTTGTTTCCTTTTCTTACTTTATATAAAGGAGCTACAGCTACAAATAAATGACCTTCCTCAATTAATTTTGGCATAAATCTATAAAAGAATGTCAATAGAAGGGTTTTAATATGCTGTCCGTCTACGTCGGCATCAGTCATAATTATTATTTTATTATATCTTAATTTTGTTATATCAAAGTTTTCTCCTATTCCTGTTCCTACAGCAGTTATTAAATTTGCAATTTCTTCTGAAGAGAGAACCTTAATAGGCGAGGCTTTTTCCACGTTCAGAATTTTTCCTTTTAGAGGCAAGATTGCTTGAAACTCTTTATCTCTTGCTCCTTTTGCTGTCCCTCCTGCAGATTGACCTTCTACTATATAAAGTTCAGTTTTTTCTCTTTTGTTTGAGGAGCAATCAGCTAATTTTCCTGGTAAACCAGAACCTCCCAAGGCATTTTTTCTTCTAACTAACTCTTTTGCTTTTTTTGCAGCTTCTCTTGCTTTTAACGCTTCTAAAGCTTTTTGTGCAATTTTATTCGCTATCGAAGGATTCTCTTCGAAAAATTCTGATAAAGCTACGCTAACTATAGAATCAACTATTCCCTTTATTTCAGAATTTCCTAATTTTGTTTTTGTTTGACCTTCAAATTGAGGTTCTCTTATTCTTAGAGAAATTATAGCTGTTAATCCTTCTCTTACATCTTCTCCTTCTAATTTTCCTCCGTCTTTTATCAATCCTTTTTTTTCGCAATAATCATTAATGACTCTTGTTAATGCTGTTTTGAAACCTATAACATGAGTTCCTCCTTCGATTGTATTTATGGTGTTTACGAAACCGTGTATTGCTTCATTGTATGTATTGTTATATTGAATTGCCACTTCAAGAGTAATGTCTTCTTGCTCTTTTTTAAAATAAATTGGCTGATGTAGTGCTTCTTTTGTTCTATTTAACCACTTTATGAATTCTACTATTCCTCCTGGATAGTGCAATATTTCTTCTTTATCGTTAATATCATCTCTGAATATTATTTTAAGACCTGGATTTAAAAAGCAAATCTCCCTAAATCTCGTGAGAAGAGTATTGTAATCGAATTTTGTCGTCGAGAAAATAGTGTTATCAGGTAAAAAAGTCACTTTTGTACCTGTTACTCCTTTTTCGCATTCTCCTATAATTTTTACATCGTGAAGAGGATTTCCGATTTCATAACTTTGCATCCAAATTTTGCCATCTCTTTTTACTTCGACAATCATCTTTTTTGATAAAGCAGCTACTACGGAGATTCCTACTCCATGAAGTCCTCCCGAAATTTTATATGCTTTTTTATCAAATTTTCCTCCTGCGTGAAGTTTTGTTACAATTATCTCCATTGCAGATTTTTTATAGATAGGATGAATATCAACTGGAATGCCTCTACCATTATCTTCTACAGAAACTGAACCATCTTTATTTAATGTAACCTTAATTGTGTTACATACTCCTGCTAAGCATTCATCAACAGCGTTATCAACAATTTCATAAACAAGATGATGTAACCCTTCTTTTCCTGTGCTACCAATGTACATTGCAGGTCTTTTTCTGACCCCTTCTAATCCTTCTAATATTTTAATATCTTTAGCAGAATAATCCTCTCCCATTTCTAAGCTTTAAGTTTGAGTATGTTTATAAAGTTTTCGGGAGTTTATCGTCGATTAAATTATTTTTTAGAGATTTATAACTAAAAATATTAGATACTTTTTAGACTAATCTGAATGTTTTAATAATGTCATCATATTCTTTTTCTTGAAACCCTTGAAGATCTGCTGTTGCAAGGTATTCTAATCCTTTCAAAATAATAGAGTAATTTTTCAACGTTATAAAAGAGATTCTTCTGAAAAGATATGGGGAAGATTGATTTATAATCGCAGGAAACATTTTAACGAAAGGTATCCTACATATCATTGTTGCATGTTCTTTTCCGCAGACATTTATAGAACCAATCTCTACAACTTCATGATCATACATCTGAGCTATTCTCTCTAGATTTTTTTGTTGTTCTTCAAGAGAAGGTTCATAAAAAATTTTACCAATAGCAAACTTTAAAGATTCTCCTTTTGGTCCGTAGAATTCAGGATTCTTATCTTTTCTTAATAATCTCATTATAATTGATGGATATCTCCATCCCTTAGGCAAATCAATTTCAAAATTATATATTCTATTTCTATATTTTACCATAATCGATATAATTTTTATATATAAATTAATTTTTTAATCTTTAAATATTTTTATAACATTCATAAACACTTTTGTTTTTTCTAAAAAATTCTTTTTTAAATAATAAGATTTATAAATACTCTTTTTTTCTTAAAAACATGTTTTATATTGTTACAGTAGAAGATTATGTAAGAGTAGATCCTTCTTTATTTGAATTAGATAGTTTCGAGGCTGTAAAACAACAACTTGCAAAGATTTATGAAAACTTCCATGATAGAGACCTTGGAGTAGTAATCGATGTTTTAGAAGTATTAGATGTTGAAGACGGAGTTATAATTCCGGGAGATGGAGCAGCCTATTATAAGTCTATTTTTAAGTTAATAGTTTTCAAACCTAAATTACAAGAGTTAGTTTATTGTAAGGTAGATGAAATTACTTCTTTTGGGGCTTTTATGGATATAGGTGTTATGAAAGGATTAATTCATATTTCTCAAACAATGGAAGACTATGTCTCGTTCTCTAAGAGTGGTTCACTCTCAGGTAAGGAAACAAAGAGAAGTTTAAATGTAGGGGATAAATGTTTAGCAAGAATTATAGCTATATCTTACAAAGGTGATGAACCTAAAATAGGCTTAACTATGAGACAATATGGCTTGGGAAAATTAGAATGGATAGAAGCAGATAAAGAGAAAGAAAAAAAAGCACAGGCAGCTAAGGAATCTAAAGAATTAAAAGAAGAGAAAAAGAAAAAATGAAATTAAAGATAAAAGTATGTAATAATTGTAAGAATATTTATTCAGGAGATAAATGTCCTCTTTGTGGAGAAACCTCTTATTCAGAAAGTTATAAAGGAGAAGTAGAAATATTCAATCCCGAAAAATCTTCTGTTGCAAAAACTCTAGAAATAAAATCTTCTGGGAAATTTGCTATAAAAATATCATGAGCTTAGAAATAATCGAAGATAAAAAGAATCCATTGTTAAAGAGGAGAGAGATACTCTTTAGAATAAAAACTAAAACTCCTCCTAAAAAAGAAGAAGTCCCTAATTTACTCCAAGTAGATCCTTCTTTAACCGCGGTAAAAAATATAAAGTGCGAATTTGGAAAAAATGAGTTTATCGGAGAAGTTTTTGTTTATGACAATTTGGAAGCTAAAGAAAAAATAGAGACAATTCCAAGAAAAGTTAGAAAAAAAATGAAAGAAGAATTAGCAAAAGGAGGTAAATAATGGCAGTAGAACAAAAACAAAAAAAGGGCAAAAAACCACATAAGAATTATCCTTCCTCTCAAAAATGGAAGTTTTATAAAGTAGAAGGAGATAAATTAATAAGAGAAAGATATTGTCCTAGGTGTGGCGCAGGAGTTTTTTTAATGAAAGCAAGCGATAGGTTATATTGTGGTAAATGTACATATACAGAGTTCATCAAAAAATAATTTTGAATGATTATTTAATTTATAGTTGCTCTTAATTTTTATAAAATTCTTTTTAGGAAAAAATAAATTAACTACTAAATTTTAGTTTTGAGTATCTTCTTTATTTATTATTTTTTATTTATAAATATGTATTGTTATAAATTATACTTAAAACATAAAATTTTTTAAGCAAACTTTCTATGCATGAAAAAAATTTCTAAGCTCTTTATTTTTTAATTGAAACTTTTTTTAATTAAAAAGTTTATTTAACTTTGAATTAAGAATCTTCTTTTTAGAATAGATTTAACCTTTAATAACTCCTAAAGGTTTCATTTTAGCTACGAGTTTACCTATTCCACTATCATTACTTATTTTTGCTATTTCGTCAATATCTTTATATGCAGTTGGAGCTT
>JAWAET010000011.1:0-14967 GCA_038891175.1 Candidatus Pacearchaeota archaeon | reverse complement strand
CTACCTCTTTTATTCTTGCAAAAGTAGAATTTAAAAAAAGAGGTATGGCACATGTTAATTCTAAAGCAATAAGAATCTTCTTTCGAAAGATTTCTATATTAGTAGCAGCTATAAAAGTAAATAAAGAAAAACAAATTCCTAGAAAAAATAAATTTAGTTGTATTCTTTTATCCAACTTAAAAAAATTCGCAGGTCTTTCTTTAAATAGTTTATCTTTAGTATCCACATTTGTTTCTTTTAACCTTTCTTTCATTTTCTAATTCTTCCTTAGAAAAAGAAATATTTTATATTTTTAAATTTTTGCTTTAATTTAAAAAATAAGAATGAGAAGAAGAAATTCTAACAAGTTTTTAAGACTGATTGCTTAAAAGAGAAAACAGGATTCCTAATAAGAGTATAGATTTTTTAATTAAATTTAAAAAGAGTTCATATAAATAAAAGGTTAAATTTTAGAGTCAAGTATCTCTTCTATAATCCTGCTCATTTCCTTCAAAAAATCATCGGATTTTTTTAGAAGTTCATCAATATATTTTCCTTCAATTTCTTTTATATTACCGTGTTCTAATTTTTTATGTAGTTCAAATATTTCTTGATAGTAATCTGCGTATTTACTTTTTAATAAACCTCTATCAACAAAATTTCTTTTTAGTAAATGATAAATATGTTCAGGAGAAGCAGGCTGTTCATCTGCAGCAATTAAAGCTGCATGGGCTGCATCAACACAACACCAATAAAAGCTATCTACAATTGCGTGCAGCATACTTTTCGCTCTTATTAAATGGGTTGGAGCTCTATTTAAAAGATTGTATATCGCTTCAGGAGTAGGAGAAATTTTTCCTTGTTGAAGAAGTATTTTGAGAGGTGAAAAAAAACCTCCAAAGTCTATAAGAGGATCTCCATATCTTATTGCATTTATTACTATCGGATCACCTTTTCTTAAATCATCCCACCAAGTAGAAAGCCTTACTGTGTTTATATGAAGAGGTTTTTTATAAGGATTTGCTGCTATCAACTTACCTAACTCTTCTCGGTAATAAGCAATTAACTCTTGATCCCATCTTATAGAAACGTCATCAATAATTATAACAATGTCTATATCTGAAGAAGGAACAGAAGTTTTCTTAGCACTGCTTCCAAATAAAAAGATTGATTTTATCATTTCTCCAAATTTTCTATAAGCTTTTGTTGCGAAGTCTAAAGCAATATCTCTTTCTTTTACTAATAGTAAAGTAGGATTCTCTATCCTATCCTCTTTTTTCTTTTGCATTTTTTTATTAGGAATTTTAATTTTATAAATTTATGCAGTAGGCGTTCCTGAAAAACGCGAAGTTGAACCAGGTATTTGTCCTCCTAACTCTTCAGGTAAAGAAGAGAAACTTGAGCCGTAGAGGGAAAAATGTTTTTCAGGCATATAAGCCAAAGGAAATCCGAAATAGTTTCCATGAACATTCTCTATTTGATTCCAATAAGGTCCTCCTGGATACATTGCAGGTCCGAAGGCCCCAAGAGTTGCTTTAAAAGGAGAGGCTCTCAATCCTAGATTAGGGTTAGTTAATCCTCCTGCCTCAATAACTTTCATCATTTTGTCAAACTCTCCATTTTTCTCTAATTCTTTTAAAATCTCTTTTATAGGAACATTACCCATTCCAGGAGCTAAATGAGAATCATTGAAACCAAAATTATCTGTTAAATGAACATGTTTTACTAATTCTCTTATTTTTTTTGTTTCTTCAATTATGTCCTTATCACTAAATCCTTTCTTTTTCATTATATTTAAATGACCTACATCCCACGTTGCTCCTATCAAACTTTCTGCTTTTTTCCTGGCTTCTTTTTCGTCTAGTCCTTCCTTAACTGCATTTTTAACGAAATTTTCTCTTGCTAATTCGATTATTTTTTTTAATTCATCACTTCTAGAAAAAGCCATACCTGGATAAAGATTTTCGATAGCAATAATCGGTGCGCTATCTTTCCATTTTTTATAACCCTCGAATGCTACATTTCCAAAAGTTTTTGCAGCATTTTCAAGAGCCACTTCTTCTATAGGTGCATAAATTTGTGGAGGCTTATCCCACGTAACTTCTTTCAAATCATTTATTTTTTTAATGAATATCTCTCTTTGACCTATTAATCTTTTATTTTCATCTTGAATATTCGAAAGTTTTTTTTCTTCCTCTTGCCAATTTTTTGCAAGTTGAATCAATTTCTTTCTTTGCTCTTCTGTACCATATTCATATGCCTTATGAAATAAATTTCTTAGAGCATCATCTAAAAATCTCGAGAAATCTTTTGCTCTCTCTTTATAAGGACCCCACAATTTTTCTCTTAACTTTTTTTCTTTTTCATCTTCTAGATTAGAATAACTATCAAAAGCAGCCGCTCCTTTAATAAAATATTCTTGAAGATCATGTTCCCTATGTAAAATCTCTGTTAGTAAATTTCTCCATTCTTTAGAATTGACTTCTTCTATTTTTTTCTTAATATCATAAACTTTTCCCTGCTCCTCTAACTTTTTTTCACTGCTTAAGTTGTCTACATATTCAGGAAAATACTTTCTCTCTTCTTGCACTCTTAACAATTGACCTGTTTCTTTGTTTACAACAACTCCCTCTACTTCTTTAAACTTCGGCTCTCCTTTAGATACATCACCTTTTATGTATTCTGAACCAGGAATAGAAGAAGCATGAAATACCACGGGAATGTTTTCGTTTGGACTTAAAGTCTTAGCTTTTTCCAAAACATGAATAAATCTCCTTTCTACTTCTTGACGAGCAGTCTCTCCTTCAAAACCCCTTTCTGTAAAACCAGAAGGATCTTCAATAGGTGCATGAAAACTAGGTTTAACTCCTGTTAATTTCATTAAAGCATGAATTTCTTTTAATTGTTCTTCTGATACAGTATCTAAAACTCCTGATGCTAAAGGTTGAAGCTCTACATTCTTTACACCCTCTCTAATTCTTGACAAAACTTCACTAACTTGATTAGCGCTCTGCACAGAAGTTGTAGAGCTCAATTGAGAAGCATCCATTCTATACCCTGTAAAATTACCGTAAATAGGACTAAACTGAGGATCAAACGATGAGTAACCTCCTTCGTAAAAAGAAACATATCCTTCTCCCATAATTTAAATAATCCCTCGTAATATTTAAACTTAACTAGAAAAAAGAGAATAGTAAATATTCTTGTTATTATACAACTTTGTTATTTAAATTCTCCTACACTTATATTACTTTCTAAACAAATCGATTTTTTAATTATATCTCAATCTAATTAACTTAATAAGAGTATGAAAAAATTTTCTTACAAAGCGTAAATTTGATTAGGAATAAAAAAACTTTTAAACAAATTGTGTTACTTACATTTATGAAATCAATTAAAGAAATAAATAGTTGGACAGTAGAAATAGAAAAAGAAATTACAGAAGAATGGAAAAATTCTGATATATATAAATTTAATAAAAATACAAAGAAGAAGATATATTCCATCGATACTCCGCCCCCATATTTGAATAGCCCGATTCATATGGGTCATGCAGTTAGTTACTCTTTTATGGATTTTTTTGCAAGATACAGAAGAATGAAGAACTACGAGGTTCTCTTCCCTCTTGGTTTAGATAATAATGGATTACCTATAGAGTCGGCTGCAGAGAAAAAATATAATATCTCTCCTTTCGAAGTAGGAAGAGATAAATTTCTTGAATATTGCAAAAAACTTTTAGAGGAATGTGGAACAGAGTCAATTGATAGTTTTGCGAGACTCGGAATCTCTTTTAATAGTTATAGAAGAGGAAAAGAAATAGGAGAGATATATGAAACAGATTCCGAAGAATATAGAAAACTTACTCAAAAGACTTTTTTAGGTTTATACAAAAAAGGACTTATATACGAAGACAAAAGAGTAAATAATTGGGATACGAAATTAAGAACCACAATTGCAGATGCAGAAATAGTTTACAAAGAAGTTCCTTCTACTTTTTGTTATGTAAAATGGAAAGTTAAAGATACAAATGAAGAAATAATTATTGCAACTACGAGACCTGAATTAATTTGCACTTGTGCTATGGTAATCTTTAATCCAAAAGATGAAAGATATTCTCACCTAGAAGGAAAAAAAGCAATAACTCCTATTTTTAATAAAGAAGTACCTATAATCCCTCATAGTTTGGCTCAGAAAGATAAAGGAACAGGTCTTGTTATGATGTGCTCGGCAGGAGATTTAAGTGATATTCAATTTTTTAGAGAAATGGGACTAAAACCTCAAATTGCTATAAATATCGACGGAAAGATGAATAATATCGCAGGACCTCTCGAAGGACTGTCTGTAAAAGAAGCGAGAAGAAAAATTATAGAAATGTTAGAGGAACAAAATTTAATTGTTAAAAAAGAAGAAATCCTTCATCGTACACCTATATCTGAGAGATCAAATACAGAAGTAGAATTTATAGAGATGAGCGAACTTTATCTTAAACAAATAGAATTTAAAGAAGAGATAAGAGGAATATCAAAAAAAATAAAATTTTATCCAGAAGAAGCGAGAAAAATTCTTGAAAATTGGATAGATTCTATTAACATAGACTGGCCAATAACAAGAAGAAGATTTTATGCTACTCCTGTACCTCTTTGGTATTCGGAAAAAGATGGGAAAAAATTAGTCGCAGTTCCTAAAGGAGATAAGTATTATCAACCTTGGAAAGAAGAAGTTCCATCAGACGCTGAAGTATGGATAGACTACAAATTCACCGGAAAACTTGTAAAAGATAAAGAGTTCTCCTCTTTAAAATGGGTAGGAGACGAAAGAGTATTTGATACTTGGATGGACTCTTCTATTTCTGAGTTGTTTATAATAAAATATAAAGAAGATGAAGAATTCTTTAAGAGAGCATATCCGATAACCTTAAGACCTCAAGGAAAAGAAATAGTAAGGACTTGGTTATATTATTCCTTATTAAGAGCTTATCTTGAAACAAAAAAAGCTTGTTTTAAAGAATGTTGGATTAACCAACATGTTTTAGACGAAAGAGGTAAAAAAATGTCTAAATCAATCGGGAATGTAATAAATCCTCAAGAAATCTTAAAAGAATATGGAGGAGAGGCGTTAAGATTGTGGGCAGCTCTAGAAGGAGACTTATCTAAAGGAGATATAATATGCTCAAAAGAGAAGATAAAAGCAGAGTTAAAAACGCTTAACAAAATTTTGAATGTTTCTAAATTTATAATGCAATTTGAAAAACCCAAAGAAAAACCGAGGTTAAAAAAAATCGACGAAGTTTTTATAAGTTATATGGAAGATCTTACAAAAAGAGCAGATAAGTGTTATGAAAATTATGACTTTCAGAATATTGTAAGAGAGTTAAGAAACTTTTTGTGGGAAGACTTCGCTTCACATTACATAGAGATAGTCAAACCGAGAGCATACAATGATAAGAGATTATTTGAAGAAGAAGAAGCTCTTTCTGCAAAATGGACTTTGCATTTTTTATTAGAAAGATTCTTAATTTTGATTTATCCAGTCATACCTCAGATAACCTATTTTATTGGAAAAGAAAAAGGAATAGACTTATTAAGAATAAAATGGCCTAAAGCACAAAAACCTTCATGTGAATTTTCTATAATAAAAAAGATTAAAGATTTTAATTCTCTTGTATGGAAAACAAAAAAAGAAAAAGGAATCCCTCTAAATGCAGAAATCGACGGCATTGAAATACCTAAAGAATTGTCAGACTTTGAAAAAGATTTAGAAGTTTGTCACAAATTAAAAAGAAAATAGAGGGCTCTATAAAAGATTTCAAAGCAAAGAAAGAAATAAATTTCTCAAAAGAGATGCCTCCTTACTTGCTATAAAAAAAGAGGATTCGACACTTAAAGTCCTAAAGATTCTATAATCTTCTTTTTATTAAAAACTTCCAAATCCTCATAATTCTGACCTGTTCCTAAAAACAAAACAGGTTTCTTAGTTACAAAACCGATAGAGATTATTGTCCCTCCTTTTTCATCTACATCTGCTTTTGTAAGAATTGAACCTGTAAGCCCTATTTTCTCGTCGAAAGATTTCGCTTGTTCTATTGCATCGTTGCCTGTTATTGCTTCACCTACAAAAATTTTCATATCAGGAGAGTTTACCTTTATTATTTTCTCTAATTCTTTCATTAAGTTTTCTTTGTTGTTTAATCTACCCGCACTATCTATAAGGACTATGTCGATTTTATTTTTCTTAGCATACTGGATTGCTTCAAATGCTACAGAAGCAGGGTCGCTTCCGTAATCTTTTTTTATTAAAGGAATATTCAAATTTCTTGCATGAGCCTCTAGCTGTTCGATACTTGCAGCTCTAAAAGTATCTGCCGCTGCTACACAAATTGAGAAATTCTTTTTCTTCAGAAAATAAGCAACTTTAGCTAGAGTGGTTGTTTTTCCTGTCCCGTTTATCCCTACAAAAATTATAGTGAAAGGTTTTTTTATTTTTAAAGAAGATTTTATTTCTGAAACAAAATCTTTAGGTTCAATAAGGATTTCTTCTAAGATGTTCTTTAGTTCTTCTTCGATAGAAAAGTTATCTTTTTTCGAAATTCTCTGAAATAACTCTTCCTTTATTTTTTCAACGACATCGAATGCGACATTATTCTGTAATAGGATTAACTCAAACTCTTGAAAAAGTTCTTCGAAAAGAATATAAAAAAATAAAAAACAAATATTTAAAAAGCCTAATTATAATTTATTTTTATAAATTTTGGAGTTGCACACTCTTTCTTTATGAAAGAATGCAACCTTAAAAATGCCGAGAACAAGTAGACCAAGATACGGAAGCCTGCAATTTTGGCCAAGAAAAAGAGCATCGAGAATAGTGCCAAGAGTTAATTGGGAAGCTATAAAAACGAACGAAAAAGGATTAAAAGGATTTCTAGGTTACAAAGTAGGAATGATGTCTGCCATTGTAAAAGATGAAACTCCCGATTCTATGACAAAAGGAAAAAAGATTGCTGTTCCTGTTACTATTATTGAAGTTCCAGAGGTTAAAATATACTCTGTAAGATTTTACAAAAACAAGAAAGTCGTAGGAGAAGTAATCGTTTCAAATGATAAAATTTTAAAGAGAAAAATAAAAGTTCCGAAAAAGATTTCAAACTTAGAAGATTTTAAAGAAGATTATGATGATATAAGAATCTTAGTTTATCCCGATTTAAAAAAAGGTTTCTTTAAGAAAACACCTGAATTAGTCGAACTTGCTTTAGAAGGAACAAAAGAAGAGAAATTAAACTATGTAAAAGAAAAAATAGGAAAACCCATAAAAGTGAGTGAAGTTTTTCAAGACAAAATTATAGATATTAGAGGAGTAACAAAAGGAAAAGGAATTCAAGGACCTGTTAAAAGATTTGGAATATCTTTAAGACAACACAAATCAGAAAAAGGAGTAAGAAGACCCGGAAATCTAGGGCCGTGGCATCCCGCAAGAGTAACTTTTAGAACCCCTATGGCTGGCCAAACAGGATTTCAGACGAGAGTTATATACAATTGTATTATTCTTAAGAAGGGAAATATAAAAGAAAATGATATAAACAAAAAAGAAGGATTTCATAAATATGGATTAATAAAGGGAGATTATTTAATAGTCAAAGGTTCGGTCCAAGGAACACAGAAGAGAATTGTTTTATTAACAAAGCCATTAAGACCAACAAAAGAAAAAATAAAAACTAAATATGAATTTTTAGAATTAACATGAATGCAAAAGTCTTAACAAAAAATCTAGAAGAGAAAGAAAAAGTTCAGTTTCCTATTAATTTTTTACAAGAAATAAGAAAAGATATAGTCCAAAAAGTTTTTGAAGCACAGAAAAGAAAACAACCTCACGGGACAAAAATAGGCGCAGGAGCAATGTACTCTGCTTCAGGAATTCTAAGAAGGAAAAGACATGCTTGGAAAGTAACCTATGGAAGAGGAATCTCTAGAGCTCCAAGAAAGATTATGGCAAGAAACGGTTCTTCTTTCACATGGATTGGTGCAACAGCTGCATATACAAGAGGAGGTAGAGAGGCCCATCCACCAAAGGTTGAGGAAAATCAATTTAGAAAAATTAATAAAAAAGAACTTTTGATAGCGATGAACTCTTGTTTTAGTGCATCTATAAAAAAAGAGGTAATTGAAAAAAACTACGGGATAAAAATTTCTTTTTTCCCCTTAATTGTTGATAAAGATGTTTTAAATTTAAAGACAAAAGAATTTCTTAATTTTTTAAAAAAAATATTCGGAGATTACTTTGAGAAGTTCATACAAAAAAAGAAAGTAAGGGCAGGTAAGGGTAAAATGAGAGGAAGAAAGTATAAAAAGAATGCAGGAGTTCTGTTTGTTATCGGAACAAATGAAGAAATGAAAAGAAAAGGAGTAGAGGTAAAAAAAGTTAATGAACTAAAAGTAGAAGATTTAACTCTTAATGGGAAACCTGGAAGGATGATAATATATTCAAAAGAAGCAATAAAAGAAATAGGAGAAATATGGAAGAAAAAATAGTTTTAGAAAAAGTTAAGGCAACAGAGAAGATAATTAAGATGATAGAAAGTGAGAATGTTATCTCGTTTATTTGCGATAGAAGAGTTAGAAAAGAAGATATAAAAAAAGAAGTAGAAAAACTCTTCAATGTAAAAGTAGAAAAAGTAAGAACAATGATAAAAGATAATAAAAAAATAGCTTATGTTAAACTAAAAAAAGAATTTTCTGCGTCAGATTTAGCATCTAAATTAAAAATAATATAACATGGGAAAAAGAATAATACAACAAGCTAGAGGTCACGGAAGCTTAACTTATAGAGTTAAAAAAAGAGCGTTTAGAATAAAACCTAGTTACCCTTTAAATCTAGAAGGAGAATGGATAATAAAAAAGTTTGTTCGTTCCGCAGGACACACTGCACCAATAGTAGAGATTGTTAACAGTGAAGGAAAAAAATTTTATAATTTAGCAGCAAATTCTGTTTTTGAAGGACAAAAAATAGTTTTTGGTGGGAAGAATGTAGGAGATATTTGTTTTTTAAAGGATTTAGATGTAGGAACAAAAATATTTAACATTGAGAGAATACCTTTTGATGGAGGAAAATTCGTTAGAAGCGGAGGAAATTCAGCAGTTGTTGTTTCAAAAGAATTAGAAGGGATAAAAGTATTAATGCCTTCTAAAATTGTTAGAATCTTCGACGAAAAATGCAGGGCTACTATAGGAGAATTAGCAGCACAAGGAAGAAAAGAAAAGCCTGTATTAAAAGCAGGGAAAAAGTATTATATAAAGAAAGCAAAATCCAAAAAATGGCCAAGAACTTCGGCTGTCAAAATGAATGCAGTTGATCATCCTTTTGGTTCGGGTAGAGGGAAAAGAATAAAAAGTAAGATTGTGAAGAGATTTGCATCACCAGGTCAAAAAGTAGGTTTATTAAGACCTAGAAGAACAGGGAGGAAGAAATTATGAGTAAATCACTTTTAGAATCTAAAGAAAGCGAAGAAACTCAAGAAATAACTGGAAAGAAGAAAAAGTTTAGAGGAAAAACTGAAGAAGAATTATTGAATATGAGCATAAATGAGTTTGCAGAACTTCTAACTGCAAGAGAAAGAAGAAGTTTGATAAGAAATGAAAAAGCACATTTAGAATTTATAAAAAAAGCAACTAAAAAAATTATGAAAGGTAAAATGCCAAAAACCCATAAAAGAGACTTGGTAATCATTCCTAAATTCCTGGGATGGACAATAGGAGTTCATAACGGTAAAGAATTTGTTCCTGTCAAAATAACTTTTGAGATGTTAGGTCATAGATTAGGAGAATTTGTTTTAACAAGAAAGTTCGTCAAGCACGGAGCAGCAGGAATAGGAGCAACTAAAGGAACAGCACATCTGTCAGTGAAGTAAAATGGCTAATAAGAATTCAAAAAAAGAAGAAAATAAGAAGGCTATTGAGAAGAAAGAAGAAGAGAGATTAGATGAATCTAAGGAAGTTAGTGAAGAAAAAAAGAATGAAGATAATAAAGAGAGATTAAATGAAAAAAAAGAGATTGATGAAACAAAGAAAGAAGATAAAGAAAAAAGTCTTCAACAAGAAGAGAATAAAAAAAATGAAGAAAAAAAGGAAATCATAAAAAAAGATGTTGCAAAAGCTAGAGGTTTGTCTTTAAGAGCTAGCACTAAATATTCAAAATATATCTGTAGGATGATAAAAGGAAAAAAAGTAGATGAAGCAATAAAAATGTTAGAGGAAGTGATAGAAAAGAAAAGAGCAGTTAAAATGTATGGTTTAGAAATTCCTCATAGAAAAGGAATGATGTCTGGAAGATATCCTGTTAATACTTCGAAAGAGATAATAAAAGTTTTAAAACAATTAAAAGCAAATGCTTCACAATGCGGAATTGAAAATCCTGTGATAACTGTTGCAATTCCTAATAAGGCATCGAGACCTTATAGAAGAGGAGGAACTAGAGGAAAAAGAACTCATATTTATTTCGAAGCTAAAGAACAAAGGGAGGAAAGTAAATAATGGAAGAGAGAAAATTTGTTGCAATAGCGAAAGAAGAGATAGGGGTAAAAAATTTTATTAAAAAACAATTCGGGAAGGGAAAAATTTCATCTGTAAGAATAGAGTACACTCCTATTGGTGAAAAAGTAGTAATTTCTACACACAAGCCAGGAATTGTAATAGGAAAAAACGGAGAGACTATAGAGAACCTGATAAGTATACTAAAGAAAAGATTCAAAATGGAGAATCCTCATATAGATATTGAAGAAATAAAAAAGAAAGAATTAGATGCACAAATAGTAGCAGATGAAATTGCTTTATTGTTAGAAAAGTATGGCGCTTCGAGATTTAAAAATGTAGCTTATAAATATTTAGAAGATATAAAAAAAGCAGGCGCTCTTGGTGGAGAAATAGTTCTTTCTGGAAGATTGCCAAGTGAAAGAGCTAAAACTTGGAGGTTTAAATTCGGTTATTTAAAAAAGACTGGAGAAGAAAGAAAGATTGTAGAAAAAGCTTCTTCCGTTGCTCAGGATAAAAAAGGAGTAATAGGTGTTGAAGTATCCATACTCAAACCGACAAAAGAAATAAGAGATATAATTCAGATTAATGAAGACACTTTAAATAAAATAAAAATGAACTCTTTAGAACTAAATCAAAACAAAAAAACCGAGGAAGTAAAAGATGGAAGAAAGAATAAAAGAACTAAAAATTGAATTACTAAGAGAGTCTATTAAGAGAAAAAAAATAAGAAGAGAAATAGCTAAAGCTCTAACAAAAAAAGAAAATAATAAGGAGGTAAACAAAATACAATGACTATATGTCCAAAATGTGGCTTGCCAACAGAAGCATGTATTTGTGAGGAGCTTAGCAAAAGTGAACAATTAATAACAATAGTAAAAGAAAAAAGAAAATTTGGAAAAGTTGTAACGATAATAAAAGGTTTTGAAGGAATGAAAATAGATGACTTATGTAAAAGATTAAAAATGAAACTTGCATGTGGAGGGAGAGTTAATAAAAACGAAATCGAATTACAAGGAGATCATACTGATAAAGTTAAAAAGTTACTCATAGAAGAAGGATTTAAAGCGGAGCAGATAAAATGAAACTTAGTGAAATATCTTTAAGGAAGAAAGCATTTAAAGGAGAAGTAAAGAAAAAAGTAGGAGACAGAGTTACAATAGAATTTGACAGATTCATCTATTTAAAAAAGTATGAAAGATACGAAAAAAGAAAAACAAAATTACATGCAAAGATACCTGAAGAATTAAAAGATCAAGTAAATGTAGGGGATTACGTTGAAATAAGAGAATGCAGACCTATTTCGAAGATGATACACTTTATAGTAACTAAAAAAATAAGAGACAAAAATGAAAGCAGTAACAGCGAAAGTAACTAGAGGGTTAACAATAGGAAGTTTAGTAGAAGTTTGTGACAATAGCGGTGCAAAGATTGCAAGAATTGTCTCAGTAGTTAGATCTTTTACAAGAAAAGGAAGACAAACTCCTGCAAGAGTAGCAGATTTAGTAAAAGTCTCTATAAGAAAAGGAGATTTAAAAATGAAAGGACAAGTCTTCGATGCTGTTATCGTTAGACAAAAGAAACCGTGGAGAAGATTAAACGGAGAAAGAGTTTGCTTTAGCGATAATGCTGTTGTTTTATTAAAAGATGATAAAGGAAACCCTAAAGGTACTCAAATAAAAGGACCTATAGCTAGAGAAGTTCAAGAAAGATGGAAGGAGGTATCTAAACTGGCTACAGTCATATACTAAAATGAAAAAGAAATTTTCAAAGAAATGGAAGTCTAGCAAACAACCGAGAAAGCAAAGGAAATATTTACACAATCTCCCCAAACATTTAAAACAAAAACTCATGGCAGCAACATTGGATAAAGTATTAAGAAAAAAGTATGGCAAGAGAAACCTAGAATTAAAAAAAGGAGACGAGGTTAAAGTAATGAGAGGGGAATTTAAAGGAAAAACAGGAAAGGTGCTAGAGGTAGATAGGAAAAAAGTAAGAGTGACGATAGAAGGGATTCATAGAACAAAGAAAGATGGAAACAAAGTTAAAGTTTGGTTTCATCCATCCAAATTAAAGATAATTAAAGTAGACGAAGGAGATAAAAAAAGATTTAAAGATAGAAAAAAGAAGGAGGAAAAAGAAAATGCACAAGAAAAGAAGTGAAGTCCCTAAAGAATGGCCAATACCAAGAAAAGGAGACAAGTATGTAAAAGTTGCAACTCACAATTTAGACAAAGGAATCCCTATCTTAGTTATACTAAGAGATATTCTTAAATTAGTAAGAACAAGAAAAGAGGCTAAAAAAATCTGTAATGAAGGGAAAATAAAGATAAATGGGATAATCAGAAAAGAAATAGGTTTTCCTTTATGTAACAGAGATATTCTTCAGATAGAAGATTTAAACAAAACTTTTGTAGTTGAAATTCAAAATGAAAAATTTGTAGTGAAAGAAAAAGAAGGTTTAAAAGACATAAAGAAGATTTTGAAAGTGATAGGAAAGAACATATTGAAAGGAAAAAGAATTCAAGCGAATTTGGAAGATGGAACGAATATTCTTACTAAAGAAAAATTTTCAGTTGGAGATAGCTTTTTAGTTTCTTTCCCCGAGAAGAAAGTTTTAAAAGTTATTCATTTAACAAAAGGAACGAAAGTAGAAATAATTTCTGGAAAGTACAGCGGTTTAAAAGGAGAAATAATTGCAGAAGATGAGGATAGAAATAATTTCTTTAAAGTAAAATTAGAGGACGGAAGAGAAGTAGACCTAACTAAAAAATCTCTTCTCGCTATAGAATGAGAGAAAATCCTATGAGAAAAATTAGAATAGAGAAAGTGGTTTTGAATGTAGGTGCAAAAGGAGAAGAATTAGATAAAGCTTGCATACTCTTGAATAGACTTACTGGAAGAAAGGCTATAAAGACAAAAGCAAAAAGAAGAATTCCCACCTGGGAAATAAGACCTGGTTTAGAGATAGGAGCAAAAGTAACTCTACGAGGGAAAATAGCCGAAGAAAAGTTAAAGATGCTTTTAGGGGCAATAAATAATACTCTTAAAGAAAAACAAATCCAAAAGAACCATCTTTCGTTTGGAATAAAAGAATATATAGAAATTCCGGGAATAGAGTATATTAGAGAAGTAGGTATGAGAGGTTTAGAAGTAGATGTATCTTTTGTAAGAGCGGGAAAAAGAGTTGCTCTAAAAAAGATAAAAAGAGGAAAACCAAAGAGAATGGATGTTTCCAAAGAGGAGATAGAATCTTTTATGAAAGAGATGTTTAAAACTAAAATAATAGGGAGGAAAAAATGACGGCAAGTGATTGGAGAAAAATAACTATACAATTGAAAAACAAACCTTCAAAACTTAAAAGATTTTTGAAACATAACAAACCGAAAGATAGAAAGTTTGGAGTAGCAGCAAAAAAATGTGAGAATTGCGGAAGATTTGGAGCTCACATTGGTCAGTACGGTATTCATCTATGTAGACAATGCTTTAGAGAACTTGCCGAAGAAATGGGGTTTAAAAAATATAATTAAGATGGCACAAGATATTATTTCAGATGCATTAAATATGATAATGAATGAGAAAAGAGTAGGAAAGAAAGAGGTAGTTATAAAAAGAATTTCTAAATTCTTAATAGCTATCTTAGAAAAAATGAAAAAAGAAGATTATTTAGATTTTGAAGTAATTAAAGAAAAAGGAAATAAGAGTTCAGTAAAAGTTACCATAAAGGAAAAATTAAATGAATGTAAGGCAATAAAACCAAGGTTTAGTGTAACTGTAAAGGAAATTGAAAAGTATCAAAGAAGGTATTTACCTTCAAGAAATTTTGGAAAGATTCTCATCTCAACAAGTAAAGGTTTAATGGATCATCACGAAGCTCTTAATAAAAATATAGGAGGGTGCTTAGTAGCTTACTATTATTAAAATGAATAAAGAGGGGAATACAAGAGAGATTATTTTAGAAGAAGGATATGAATTTTCAATAGATAGAAATATTGTAAAGATGAAGTACGGCGGAAAAGAATTAACAAAGATTTTTCCTCTTAAAAGAAAAGTAAAAATAAGTTGCGATGGAAAAAAAATAAAGATTTATAGTGAAGGAAAAACAACGAGGAGAGAATTAGCTCAGATAGGAACTATTTATGCTCATATAACAAATATGATAAGAGGATTGAAAGAACCTTTTGTTTATAAAATGGAATTATGTAATGCCCACTTTCCTGCGACGTTAAAGGTAGAAGGAGATTATCTTATTATAAAAAATTTTTTAGGAGAAAAAGTAGATAGAAAAGCAAAGATTTTAAAAGGAGTAGAAGTGAAAATAAAAGGTAACATCTTAGAATTAATTTCTTCAGATATAGACGCAGTAGGACAAACTATGGCTAACATAGAAAGAGCAACTAAAATAGTTGATAGGGATAGAAGAGTATTCCAAGATGGAATATTCCTTATAGAGAAGAAAGGAGAAAGAATA
>JAWAET010000010.1:0-15946 GCA_038891175.1 Candidatus Pacearchaeota archaeon | reverse complement strand
AGGAATAAATCAAATATCTTTTTTCTTAAGAGAAGCAGTTAATATTCAAATAGGCATTTCTTTTTGAAAATAAGTTTCTTTTAAAAGTTAATCAAGGGCTCTTTTAAAAAAATTCTTAGAAGTATAAATTAGCCATTTCCAATGAAGAAGTAAATGAATAATTACTAGAGTAATAAAGATGATTCCTGAAATCTCATGAGTAGAGGAATAAAATCCTTTAGTAATTCCTAAAAATAGTTGATACCTTCCTTGTCTTACGCCAGAAGGAAGAAAGAAAAAGATAATCAACGCACTAATGGAATTTATTAAGAAAGAGATAATAAGTGAAATATCAATTAAATAGTTCAATCTTGTTCTTACACTGATATTCTCTTCACAATTCTCTTCTGTTTTCTTATTTTTTTCTTTAGTTTTAGGATTCTCTTTTTTTTCCATCTTAAAGATAATGCCGAGCAATATTTAAATTTTTGTATTAGTTTCTAAAGAAAATAAAACTCTATTGAAAAGATAGAATCTTTTCTAAAAAATAGGTCCTTGTTTTTAGTGGCTGAAGGAATTTTTTGTTTACAAAGTAATCAACTTTTTTTTGTAGAAAATTTATTATTAAATACTTCTATAGAAGATTTATCTTAGAGAACAAAAACTTTTAAGCCAAAGAAAGAGTTTTTTCCAGTCTGATATTTTAAAAAAATAAATAAAATTTTATTTTTGTTATAAGTTACTTAAAAGAGAGGTTACCTTTAAAATTATCTTCAAGGAAATCCAATAATTTCGCAAAATTTTTTATGGAGCACAATAAGGAGCACCGTTTAAATTTACTCTACACTTGTCTTTTGGACAGCATATCGAAAAATATTCTCCTTCGTTATTCGGAGAAGAAGACTTACAAACATATTGTCCTTCTGGACAACCATCAATATAATTTATTCCATCAAATTCTCCATTAAATTTCTCGTCTATTATGCAAGCATAAATTACATCAGAGACTTCGTTTCCAAAAAAATCAGAGTGTACGGTTATAGTTCCTGCTACACACCTCTCATTGATTTTACAACAAGCAAACACTCTATTAAAAGGAACTCCTGCCGGACAAGGTTTTTCTCCCTTTTTTTCATCACAACTATTTTGGTCTTTTTTCATGCAATACCCTATTCCTGTATTAGGAGCGAGTATAGGAAATGGCTTTGATAGCCTACATTGTTCTGTTTTAGGATTGCAGCAGGTTTGACCGCATTTTAGCGTGTTAGGATAGATACATTTCTCTTTACAAAAATATTCACCTACTACTTTGTCTGGAACTTCATCTGTTTTACAACAAATTTTTCCTTTTTCTGGTTTAGCAGGAGGGACTGTTGTGTCTTTACTAGCCCAACATATCATGCCCGAAGCACAATAACCACTTCCACAAACAAAGTCTCCTTCTATATTACTAAATTTTGGAGGTTCTTTTTTATAGAGGATTATAAAAAAAGACAAAAGAGCTAAAATAATAATGAAGCTAATTAATCTATTCATCTTTGCCATGTCTTTTATTATTAAACTTTATTTATAAATTTTTATTTAATTAATCTATACTTTTTATTTACCAAAATTTTCCAAGAACTGTTTTTTAATTAGATAACCTTTAACTAATATTGAGCCTAATAGGAACATTAATTTTATTTTAATTGCTCTATAATTGTAAAAGAGATGTTATTTTTAGAAATCTTATAAGTTTTTTATAAGAAAACTTTTTTTCATTTTATAAATCTATTTAGTTAGGAAGAAACTACTTCTTTCTTTCAATAGTTTCAAGATTAATTCTAATTAATTTTATTTCTTCATAAAATCAGGATTTTAATAAAGAGAGTAATACAAGTAAACCTCCTCAAAATCAGGTCCTTCATATTCTCTTAATCTAACAGGAATTGTAATTTCATAATCGCAGATTCCTTTTTCTCCCTGAGAAGCAAGATTTATCTTGCTAACAAAAACTATTCTTTGTTTTTCTAAAGAATTAAATTCATCAGAATTAGAATCTGAATAATCCCAAAGAATTCCTGTTTTAAAGTTCCCGAAAGAACTTGAATTTATTACCGGAACTTCTTTTATTTCTTTTCCGTAAATTGTAAAGTTAAATGTTTCTCTAATTTTATTTTCTTCATCGAGATATCTCTTTGTTATAGAATCCTCGAAATTAGTCATATTTAAAATAAAGTCTAACTCTTGAAAGTCGTTAGAAGAATTTTCTCCATTTATCTTTTTTCCTAATGCTTGAAGAGAATTCCAATTAATAACAGAATTTTTGTCTGCAATAAAAATATTTCCGTCTAAAAAAGAAGAATTTAACCAATTAGATAAAGTTTTATTAAAGTTTAATCCTAGAATTCTACTTACCGATAGATTTCCATAAAAAGACTGCCAAGAAGGAATGGAGAAAGTTTTGTTTATCTTATTGTTTTCTTTGTCAGAATCATTAAATCTTTCATCAGGGTCTGCTATTACAAAGATATTCTTAGGTCCTATCTCCACACTCCAAGGAATTTTTGAGATATTAAAAGAGTTCTTAGATATATTTATAGTTTCATTTCCTAAATTAGTACCTTCGAAAGAAGGATCTCCCAAATAATAACTCACTTTTAAATTTTCAACACCGATACATCCTCTTACATAAACTTTGGAAGTAATAAAAACGATTTCATTTTCTACAGGCTTTTCATTACTTAAATTAATCTCGCTATTGTTAAGAAAGATATCTAAGAAGTCTTCTTCATAAAAATTAAAAAAAGAAGTATTTTCGGCAGAGTTATTAAACGAGTCTTCTGCAAAACAAGAAATTCTCCACTCTCCTTCTGTATCAATAAAAAGGTCTTTGTAGTACCTGTTCTCTTCAAAAAAGTCTGGAGAGTAATTAAACGTTTGGCCTAAAGGATTCTCTATCTTTAAAGTAATATTGAATGGAGAAATATCGTTAATAACGCATAAAACTCTAATAGACTCGGCAGAACCACATGAATAAGTAGAATTTAAAGTGATAAAAATATCAGGGGAAGTATAATCAACAAAGAAAGTTTTATTTTGGCTGTTTCCTTTCTTTAAAAAAGAGTCTTCTGCTTCGCATTGATATTTAAAGCTTCCTTCTGGTAGATTTAAAGAAAAGTTAATCAATTGTAAGAAACCAGAAATAGAAGAAGTATTCGTAATTCCCCATTCGCCAGAGATATTTGTCAAAACCCTTCCTGAAACTAAATCACCGTCGTCATCTTCAAATAAACAACTAAAATTATAAAAAGGTTTATTAATTCTTTGAAAATCATCAGGTAAAATAGCATATGCCCTCGGAGGACTATTGACTGAGAGACCTTCTATAACATCAAAAGCCTCTGTTGTTATAGTAATATTCTTTTCTCCTCTCGACACGTATGGCGTTTCATCTTCGAGAATATCAACACTAATAACATCTCCGCTCTTGCAAGGATTTTGAAGCATTTCACAGTCAATCATAAAAAAATTACTAAATCCCGAGTTGCCATCCTCTCCTATAATGTCTGTAAGATTATCTTGCTTTCCTACAAGAGGATTCCAAAGAATTACAACTCTTCCATTTACAGAAGTTCCGTCTTTTGCATTTTCAACATAACCCACAACGTAATGCGAAGAGGAAGAGAGTTTAATTAGAAATAAATTAAGTAAGATACATGAAATGAAGAGAAAAAAACTTTTTTTCATTTTAAACCTCAAGGATTATCTTTTTAGTTAGGGGATCGAAGAGAATGATTACTTCTTGTCCTTCTTTTAATTCAAGAGTGTCGATAATTGCCTTAGGAATTTTTATTCTAAAACCCCTTTGTATTTTGTTATCCTTAAAAATCACTTTTTTCATAGATACTTTTTAAATACTTTTTATATATTTAAATAGTACTTTAAAAAGTATTTAAATCTATTGTTTTTTGAAAATCTTTAAGAAAAATAATTTTTCTTCTAAATCTGAAATGCAAAAGAAGAGTATAAAAACTTAAAAACTTTTTATTAATAATAAAGAGAAATTATAAAAGAATAAAAAATAAAGAGGACAACAATGATTAGTTTAATAGAAAAGAGGAATCTTCTTTTTTTATTAGTACTTATTTGTACAATAGGCTTGGTAATAACTTACATAACAAAGAAAGAATTTCTTTTTTCTCCAGATATCGAAGGAATCTCAGGAGTTTCCGGTTGTCCTATTTGTGATTGTTCTTCTTACTTTTCAGGAGGTTACTCTTTTAATGAAAAAGAGCAGGATAATGAAGAAGGAGGAGCTGAACTAGCATTAACTTCCTTAAAAGATCTTCTTATTTTAGATGAAAGTATGACAAATGAACAAAGAGAAAGTATAAACTGCTTAATTTCTTCTTTAGAAAGTCAAATAAAAGAAACTTCAATAGAAAATATAATAGAAAAAAGAGTTAAAGAAGAAAAATTTAAATATGACTCTTCTAAACCCTTCGAAGGATGTTCTGAAGACCCTCCTGCTTGCAAGGAAGTTAAAATAAAGTGTTTAGAGAAATTGTATGGTTTAGCTATGTGTAAAAGATATTGTGGTTTATTTGGCTTTTTTGGCAATATGAAATGTAAAATATTATTCCCAGAGGAATCTTGTAATCTTCTTAACATAAAAGATGAAAAACCTTCCGTTGATTTTGTACCAAAAAAGTTATCCGAAGTAGATGCTAAATGCCTTCTAGAACATGAATTAAGACATAGTAAGCAGGACATTAGAAAGTGCCCTGCTTGTGCAAGGGAAAAATTAGCCTATGAGACTTCGAGATTATGCCATGAAAATGCAAAGTCCTTGTTTAATTGTGATAAAAACCCTTATAAAGAGGAATGTCGAGAGCTAAAATCGATTATAGATAAAGAAGATAAGATTATTAAATACATGGAATGCTTGTGTAACAATTTGCTTAAAGATTCTACACCTCTGAGCAAATACCAATACACTGAAGGAACTTGTGAGAAATGTCTTGGAGAAACAGGATTAGAAGAATATGAAATCGTCGCAAGAGTATATTGTTATGGTAGGGAGAAAAAAGAAGAAGTAACAAAGAAATAGTTTTTTAATTTGAAGAAGATTTTATTTTTATAATAATAAAAGATTAAGTTTATTCTTTTTTTCAAAGAAATGAAAAAAATTTTAGACTTAAATAAGGAATATTTCACTGCAATAGAAATAGGTGAGAATAAATTATGAACTTTTCTTTTAAACTTAAAAAGAAATAAAGAAAAGTTTTTTTTAAAAGAATAAAAAAAATTTCTCTTTGATTTTTTTTCTTCGATATGAAATCTTTCAAATTCTTTTTCGAAATCTATTTTTTTATTAATCTTTTTTGTTTTTTCATTTTCTAAAGCTTTTTTAAGTTTTTCAAAATAACTCTCTCTTAATTTACGCAGCTCTTTAGAGTACCATTTGAGCAATTCTTCTTTGTTTTCTTCTTCTTGAATTTTCTCTAAAAAAGTAGAATCGAGGTTTTTTATGGACTCTTTATACTCTTCATCTATTTCTTCCATATTCTCCTTTACATCTACACAAACATTTGTTACACTTATCCTTATACGAAAAAAATTCGTGTTCGAAATACTTTTTATTTAAAAAAGAACACTCTGTTTGACATGCTAATTTGCAACTATCTTCATCTTCAATTTCATGTATTAGGTTTCCCAGCACAACAATACACTCATCGAATGCTTCTACCTCAGAAATTTTATTATCTGTTTTATACTTAGAGATAAACTTAATAGAAAGGAGGAAGATTAGTAAAATAATTAAAATAAAAAGAGCTAAATAAAAAAGTCGAAGATTACTCTTTTTTTCCTTCTTTATTATTTTCTTCATTATTAATTTTTTTCTTACCAATTTCTATAAATTCGGAAATAATTTTTTTTAATTCTTTTTCTTCGTTTCTCATCTCTTCTTCTTTTTCTATTAAATTGAAATAAATATTTTGCCATTCTGCTTCCAATGCTTGTAATCTTTTTATTTTCTCTTTAATCTTTTCTTTTAAATTTTGACCAAGACTTCGCAAGACCAAATCGCTTTTTTGATTTTTCCAAAAACCTTTCATACTATCTACAATATCTTGTGAACTGAATCTTTCTTCATACCACTTCTCGAGATTTTCAAAAGTGTTTATCTCTTCATTAATATCGTTAAGTAGTTGGTTAAAAAAACTTTTTTCTAGATTTTCATTAGAATTATTTTTGTTACTCTCTTCTTTTTTAGATTCAGAGGTTTCTTTGTTTAAAACTAAGGAATTGCTTTCTTTGTTTTTTATTGATTCTTCTTTTTTTTCTTTAATTTCTTCTTGTTTTAATTCCTCTTTTAACTGGTTAATAGCAAGATCCGGAAGTTCATCAGGTACTTCTTTTTTAAACTTAAAGATAGCCATTTTCACCTCTTTATAAAAATTTAGAGAAAAAGATTTATATACCTTTCGGTAAATAATAGATAAAATGAAAAAAATTATTTTTTTATCGCTTATACTTTTTATGTTTGTAACCTTCTCTATTGGAGAAGAAGAAAATAAACATTTAATAGTTAATTCAGAAGATTGGAAAGATGTTTATTCTACACTTATATTTGGGGCAATGAAAGGTATTCCTGCGGATTTTCTAGTAAGTACAAATCACGGACCTGTGTTACTCAACGAGATAAATAAGAAAAAACAAATAGAGGTAATCACTTCTAAAAAAGATCCTTTCGTCGTCAATTATCTTAATATAATAAGGTCGAGAGGATTCGTAAATCCAACAGAAAAGATAGTAGACAATGCTAATATGGACTTATTAAATGAATTGCCCGATGTTGAAAATTATATAGTAATTGGAGACTACTACGGTTACAATGCTATTGCTGTAGCTCCTTATGCACTTTTAACAAATTCATGGGTAATCATTGCAAACAGAGAAAACATTATTGAGTGGGATACCATTCTTTCAAAAAGAAAAGTAAATAAGATGATAATTTATGGTTATACGGATAGAGAGGTTAAAGAAACTTTTCAAAAGTATAATCCTAGAATAATAAATAATCTCGATAGATTTAAAGATAATATTGAAATAGTAGAGGAATTTATTAAAAAGAAAAATACTACTCAGGTTATTTTATCAAATGGAGAATTTATAGAGAAAGGACTTATTCAAAAAGATTCTCCTATTCTTTTCACAGGAAAAGAAAATGTTCCGAATATTATTTCAGATTATATTAAGAAATCTGATATTAATATAGGTGTTTTAGTAGGTAATGATTTAATTAACGCTGCTACAAATATAAGAAGAACAACAGGAATCAGCGTAATAGTTAAATTTGCTAGAAGTGCAAGAGGACAAACGGGAGGAGGAGTTGCAGCCGTAGAAAACTTAGATCTTTTTCCAATACCTTCTCCTTACCTTTCATTAAAAGTACATAACTTAAGATACAACAAGGCTTTAAATCAATTAGAAGTTACATACAGAAGTGATTCTAATGTTCCTGCATATCTTCAAGGCACGATTAATCTACAGAGCGGGACAAAAAGTGAAAGAGTTGGAGATAAAGAAGCAGTATTCATTGCTCCTAAAGATTATAAGACCTTGAAATATAAGTTAAATTCAAATTTTGATGAAAAATTAATAGCAGAATTAAATACTTTATACGGCGAGACTCCTAACTCTTTTGATAGAGTAATAAGAGAAACACTCAACGTAAGTATTGTAAATGTAATTGACTCTTCTGAAATAGAAATCTGTGAAAGTTGTGTGTCTTATAGTATTCCAAAAAAAGAGTTTAGAGTAAGAGTAAAAAATATAGGCGTTAGTGATGTTTGGGTAGATATAGAAATTGAAAATATTAAAATAAATTCTGTTTTAACGACTCTTTCTTCCGAAAATGCTGTTCTTATAGAAAAAGGAAAAACAAAAGATATAACAATAAAACAAAGATTAGATGAAACGGACATAGACGATAATCCTTTTATTAATGTAATTGCTAATTACGGTGAAAAAGAAGATTCTTTAGTTAAAGAATTAAGAGGGAAATTCAAACTTAATCTAAGGAGGTATGAAACAATAAACTATCTTATCGCTATTATACTCTTGTTAATCTTAATCATTATTGGAATAATTATTAAAAAAAAGATAGAAGAAAGAGAATTATAAATTTTTAAAAAGTCGATTAAAGTAACTTCTCTTTTATTTAAAAATAAACCCTCTTCAATAAAATATGATTCTTTTTCTTTTATTTTAACTCTCAATTCTTTTTTTGTTTTTCTAAAATTTCTTTTATTCTTTTTATTAATTCTTCTTTCTTTGTTAACTTTTTTAATTCTTCGTATTCTTGAGGAAAAATCTGAGAGAGGAAATTTGCTACATCATTTTTATTTTCATTAACATGAGAAACAAAAATTTCTTCATCTAGATTAGGTAACACATCTAACAGTTCCTTTAAAGTTGAAACCATTAATCCATTATCAAAAGTTAGTGGTTTAAGTTGTTTAGTCTCTATGTCCTCTTTAGGTTTATTCTCTTCTTTTTTCTTTTCTTCCTGCAAAATTTTCTCTCTTTCTTTTTTTGCTTCTTCTACAGACTTTTTAATCTCTTCTATGTTTACTAATTCTATCTTTCTTTTTTCCGGTTTTTTGCCTAATTTCTCCCAGTACTTCTCGACTCTTGGTTTTAATCCTTCCAAATAAATATCGACTACTGAAAAACTTCCCGACATTAACTTATTTTTAACTAATTTTAATTCCATTTTTAAATCAAAAACGTCTATTTTCTCTTTTTCTAGTTGTTCAATTTGATATTCCAGGTCATCAATAATTTCGTTATACTTGTTATATTTTTCCAGTTCTTCGTCAGAAAGTCTACGAGTGTTGTGCAAAATCGGTCTGAATTGAACAAAATAAGGCCTACCATGATTATAAGAAGGATTTACAATCATTCCAACACCGACAGAAGATTTAATAAGTGATTTAAGAAAGTCCTCTCCATATTTTATACTTATTCTATTTAAGTCTCCTTCATCTCTCGTTCTCATCTGTATCTCAGTGTTTATATTTGCTTTAATTTCTCCTACGAAGTCAGATAAGACTTGAGATATCAAAATTAATCCAAATCCCCATTTTCTAAACTCTCTGCACGCTCTTTCTATTTGTAAAAATCCTTCTCCCGATCCTCCAAACTTTGGAAGAAGACGATGAACTTCATCAAAAACAAGAAGAACTTTCAAATCTGGAGACTCTTTTGGATTTGAACGGAATATTTGTCTAATAACATTAGCAACGAAAATATCTATATCTTGTGGCTCTAATCGATTTAAAGTAAAGATTTGAATTTGACCTGGATTAATATACTTGTTTATATCTATAACTTGTCTAGCATCTAAAATTTGTCTTACATTCCCAGGAAAAGCTCGGGCATCTGTTTTCTTTAAACCAAAATTAGGATACAAAGCAAGCATTCTTTTATCTTCGCATTTTCTTAACATACCTGACCATTGTGCAGTCGGATCAAAAACAATTACTGCAATATTTTTCATTAAAGCTTCTTCAACGATTACTTGAGCTGAAATTGATTTACCTCCTCCTGTAGCTCCCGCAACAATGCAATGAGTGGTTAATTTGTTTGGCTCAAAAAAAGTATCCAAATTAGTTTCAGCGATTTTTCCCAAATAAAAGTTATTCGCTCCTTTTTTTGGTAATGTTTTTTTATCTAAAAGCATCTTGTACTTCTTCTTTTTTTCTAAGTATCTTTTTATAGAAAAATAAACTAAAAAAGATAAAATACAAAAACCTATAAATACAAGAATAACAGAAATTTTTGCGATTCCAAAAATTTTTTTCTGAAAGAAAGGAGTAAATAAGTACAACGAGTTTTTTGTAACAACTTTATATTCTTTTTCAATTTCAATAAATTCTGCTTCCAAAGAGTAGAATCCTTCGGTTAGTCCTTCGGGTAAGGAAAAATTCTTTATTACTTGAAAAGAAGATGAAACATTAAAATAATCCTCTCCTAAAATGAATCTACTACTCTCATTAGAAACTAAGAAATATGTAGACTTTACTAAAAATTTTTTGTCTATAGGTTTAAGAAGAGAGAAATCTACTTTAAACTCTATAGGACTAAATAAACTAAAAGAATCTTTTTGAAGGATTAAATCAACTAAGAAAAGATTGTTTTCAGAGGAGTTTACTACTGATAAGTTTACTTTTATTTTTTCATTAATATCTCCATAAATAGAGATTTCTCCTGAGAAAATTCCTTCATAAGCTCCTTTAAAAAAGAGAGGGATTTTAATTTTCTTATAAGGTTCTAGATTAAAAGAAGAAGAATTTACTTCTAGTAACTCTTCATCTATATTAGAAGAAATACTAAAAATAAGGTTTTTACTTCCTTTATTTTCAATTTCAATAAAATCTGTAAATAACTCATTAGTTTTTATTTTTCTATCTATAACATCTAGGTTAATACTATATTTTTCTTTTTCTAAAGAGCAAACTAAAAAAAGAGAATAAAAGAGAACTAAAAAAAATAAACTAAAAAACTTAATTTTTTTCATCTTCTCCTTTAGGTTCTTGCTGATTTTTTTCATCTTCTTCTTTTTTCTTTTCTTCTTTTATCTCTTCACTTTTTTCTGAATTTTCTTTCGAAGAGATTTCATTTTTAATTTCTATTTTTTGAGCCAATGTTTCAATCTCTTTTTTTATTAACTCTTTATCTTTTAAAAGATCTTTGTTGATTCTTTCTCCATAAATTGTCTTTATTCTTAAGAATAAACTTGCAGCTTCATCTATTTTATTTTCATTTATTAATTTTTTTAGTTGATTTAATAGGAGATATAAACGTAAAACTTTTTCTCTCTTTCTTTTTTGATTATATAAGTATATAAGAAAAATCATTGTTAAGAATAAAAGAAGTAACAATAAAATTAGTGAGAAACTTTTAATATAAGAAAAAAGTAAAAATCTTTCTCCCACTTCAAAATAATCAGCGTCGAAAGAGAAAGAGTCTTCAAAAGATGCTCTTGCGTAAAAGAGATAAATTCCAGAAGTTATTTCTTCAGGTACTTTGAGAGTTCTTGTAAAAGAAAGAATCTCTGATGATATATTCTCTTCTTCAAAAGCGAGAGTATTACCATTAAAATCTTTTATAGAATAATAAAGTAAAAAGGAAGAAATATTTTTCGTATTACAATTTATAGAAATGTTAGCTGAAATATTGCCTCCTCTTTTAACTATCTTATATTTCTCAGGAATAGAAACATTTATCTCAAAAAAACTTTCTCTTTTATTTAAGTTTAAGACAACAGGAACCTTTTCTAATCTTTTTGAAGAGTTTATAACAACGAAACCAAAATACTGGTTAGGAGAGGAATAATTTTTTGCAAAAAATTCTAGAGGAACCATTTTCATTTCATTAGGATTAAGAGAAAAAGAAGAGTTTTTTATGAGAAGGAATTTCTCTAATCCTTCTTGAAAGATATTAAAAAAAAGAGTTTCTTGACCTATATTTGTTATTTTTAGAAACTTCGTAGTGCTTTCTCCTACATATAAATCAACTACTAAAAAGAGAGGTTCATAACTAAAATCTAAAAAAGATTCTTTCTTTTCTTTAAAAATTTCTCTGTATACTCTATCAAAAATAGTTTCTCTTTTTTCTTCTTTTTTTTCTGTAGGTATCGTTTTCGATAAAACTATAAAAGATTGCACATCAGTAACATTAAAATTTCCTCCTTTATCCCAAGCGGTAAACTTCCAAGAGACATTTGTACCAGCAGGAGCTATAATTTGAACTTTTTCTTCAAAAGAAGTATTATACGTTCCAGAGAAATTTTTTGCAGAATAATTTTTCCAACCATCTCCTTGATTTATAGAAAAGACATACTTATCAAGAGCTAAATTATCAGTCCATTGAGCAGAAAAATCTACAAGAGAGTTTTGGTATATTTCTTCGATTGATTTTAAAGGGTTTGACCATCTTGGAGGTTCTGTATCAGTTCCTATATATAATAAAACATCATTGCTAGGAGTAACAAATTCTCCGTCGCTTGCAAAAAAAGTAACATTCACATTCCCGATAAAATTTAAGTGTGGAAAAAAAGAAACCTCTCCTTTTTCTGAAATAATAATCGTTACGTTTGAAACAAGAGAGTAGTTGAAAGAAAGAGTGTCATTATTTGGATCAAAGAAGTAATCATTTAAATTAAACGCGTTTAAAAGAGGAGTATTCTTTTGAAGTACAAAATAAGGAATTTCTTTGTTTAAAATAGGAGCAAGATTTGGAATAAAAACATAAGAAGAAACATTTGTACTCGATGCACCAACTATATCCAATAGAAAAAGGAAAATCACAAACGAAAGAGCTGTTTCTTTTTTCATAATATTATTTCTTTCTTTATTTATTTAAATGTTTTTAAAAAGAAGAAAGATTAACAGACAAAGATTTAAAAAGGTCCTAAATAAATATTAATTATGCAAAAAAAAGAACCTAAAAAGGTCCTAAATAAGTTAAAGGCTGAAACAGCAGTTGTGAAAGGAACTGTAACTTTAGATCAGAAGAAAACTATTCAAAAGCTAATAGGAATTCTGGGAAGCAATGAGCAAGATGTTGTAGGAAAAATTCTTACGTTATGGTTATATAATGAAGGATTTTTAAAAGGAGGAAAACAAGAAGAAAAATGAAGAATAAAAAAATGCTCATAGGAATATTTCTCTTTTTATTAATATTTATGAATATATTTTATTTACCAATTAATATAAGCTTTGAAGAAGAGAATTTATCTGAAAATCATAATGAAAAAATCTCAACTATTTCAGAAGAAACTAAAGAAGTTATAAAAGAAGAGCAAAATGAAAATTTTTATGAAAAAGATTATGAACTCATAGAAAAAGAATTAAATGAAAAAGAAAATGAAATAAAAGAAGAGATTAATTTAACAGAGAAAAAAGAGAACGTTTCTTTAAATGAATCTTTTAATCAAAAAATAAATGAAAATAAAAGAAAAATATTAGTTAAAATAGAAAAAAAAGGAAAAAAAGAGATAGAGTATGAAAAAGAGGTTAATGAAGAGATAGAAATAAAAAAAGAAGAAGAAAAAATTAGCGAATCTATTCTTAAAGTAAAAGTTTATAGCAATACTCATTTTGAGAGACCTGTTAGAGTTTATGCTGATTTGCCAAAAGAAACTGAAAAAGACAATATAAGGGTTTTTTGGAATAATACTAATGAAGAAATAACAGAAAAAGAAGAATTTTTTATAGAATATTACGACGAGAATAAAAACGAAAAGATAGAAAGAATCTCGTGGTTAGTGCCTCATCTTTCTGAGCAATATTTTACTATAATAATCTCTCCTTCCTTAGATAATTTATCAGAAAGTTTGAGTATAGAAGTATATTCTCCCTTGGAGAATGAAACGGTTAAAGAGCCTTTATATTTTAACTTTAGTGTAAACTACACAAAAATAGAAAATGTAGAGTGTAATTTAACAATAAACGAAAATACACAAAATTTTTCAATTAATCAAAATGAAAATAGTATAAAATTAGAAGGAATTTTAGTAGAGGGAGAAAATAATTGGAAAATTAAATGTTTTGATAAAGAGAATGATACAAAAAAAGACGAAAAAACCGGAAAAATCTTTTTATGGCCTATCAATGTTTCTTTAAGAAAAACTTACCTTTTAGGCGAAAATGTAATATTCAATTTGACAACTGGAAGTGAAGAGACTGTAAATCTAACAATAATCTTTCCTGATAACACAACTAAACAATATTTAATAAACTCTAATAACCTCATAAATCTTTCTTCTACAAATTTTAATTTAATAGGAGAGTATAAAGCATTCTTTAATTTTCTAAATAGGTCCCGTACATATTCGATTAATAGAACTTATCAAATAGCTAAAATAGAATTGTTAGTGGACAAAACAAAATCAGAGGTAAATGAAAACTTTTTATTTATAGTTAATATAACCTCTCCAAAAGAATATATAACTTCTGTAAATATACGTTTTAATGATTATGATTATAACTTTAGTGGTATTTATCCTCCTGGAATAAGAAACTTATACAAAGAGTATTCTTATAATTATAAGAGCGTAGGTAATTACACTCCAATATTAGAGGTTCTTATAGGAGATGAAGTATTTAAAATAACAGGAGAAAGAGTAGAGATAATAAATAGTAAAGATGAAGAAGCACCCCATATAGAAATCATAAGTCCTTCTGAAAACGAAGAACTCACAGAAAAAATAGTAACTTTCTCCTATAAGGTATGGGATAACGTAAAAGTAAATAACTGTTCTATAGAAATTTATAACGCTTCTGAAAAATATAGGAACTTATGGGATATAGAAGGAAAAATTTTTCCTTCAAATGAAAATGAAAAAGCAATTTCCATAAAAACAAATATAGAGAATAACAGCGAGATAAATTTAACTCTTCAGGGATTCGAAAATAGAGGTTATATGTGGGAAGTCAGCTGTTCTGATAATTCCTCTAATCTAAGAAAAGAGTACTCTTATTTTAAAGTAAAAGAAAACAATACATTATCTTCAACAAAAGCAACTTTTTTGAGCGGTAATGAATACTCAAAAGAAATACAAGGGATAATAGATAAAATAAACGAGTTTATGGAAAAAGAAAAATCAATGAAAACAGAAGAAAAGAAAATAGTAGAAATGTTAGGAATAATAACAGAATTAAAAACTATGAAGAATAGGTTAGTGCAAATAGACCAAGATCTCAATTTTAATATCAGATATCTTTACAACGAAAGTTTAAGAGAAAAGAAAACAAAAGAAATGTTAGAAGAGATTAATGAAATTAAAAAGAAAATTCCTAAAGATATTGAAGTATTAGAGATAAAAGATTATGTTAAAAACAGTCTTTCTAATAACTTAGAAGAAGTGATAAGAGATTATTTAAATGCAAGCAAAATAAAACTTAGTGAAAGAGATATAAAGAATCTTATAAAAAATAATAGAGAAGCGCAAAAAGAAATAATAATAAGTGCTATACTAAGAAAAGTAAAAATAGGTTATTATGAAGACGATAAAATAGAAAAAATAATCTTTATAGAAAAAGACATAAAGATAAACAATAATACCAGATTTCAAGATGTTATAGAAGTTTTTCCATTAGAATTAAAATTAAAAAAAGAAGACATAGTTTTTTTAACAGATAAAAAAGAAATCGAGGAAGGAAGATTCGTGAGTTTAACTTCTTTGAAAAATAATGAAAAAGTAATTTACTATATAAAAAAAGATTTAACTATGGATGAAGTAGAAAAGATAGATACTATTTTGTTTACAAATGACGGATCAATAAAGAAAGGTATAACAGGTTTTATAATTTTAGAAGATGTGAAGAATAATTTAAACATTTCAATACTTCTTTATATTTTACTTTTCTTAGTTACTTTAGGAGGAGGATATTTCGTAAAAGAAAGAGTGAGATACATAATAAAAAGAGATCCGAATACAGAAAAAATTCTTATGTTAATAAAAGATACCAAAAAGAGAATTGTTGAAGGAGATCTCCTTTTTGCAAAAATGAATTATGAAAGAATGAAAGAAATTTACAAAGAGTTGCCTCAAGAAGAAAAACTAAGAGTTTATAAAAAAATACAGATACTGCAAGGAGCGATAGATAGGAGAGACTTGTTAAACTTAATTAAAGAATATGAAAAAGCTAAAAGAGAAAATGAAAAAGAGAAATGTTTAGAGTTATATAATAAGATAAAAGAAATTTATAAAAGATTAGATAAGAGAGATAAGGAGAAAGTATACGAAAGAATTAAATGGATTTTACTAATTTAAACTTCTTCTAAATAAAAGAGAAATCAAAATAACTTTTTTAAAATCTCCGAATTCAGAGAAGCTCTTCTTAAGTATAATGAGGAAGTTTATTGGACACCTTCTTGGGCAAAACTCAGAATGAAAGCATGGTTAGAA
>JAWAET010000009.1:0-17146 GCA_038891175.1 Candidatus Pacearchaeota archaeon | reverse complement strand
TTTAAAGAGAGATAAATCAATTTATTTATGGAACAGAAGAATTATTTTAAAACTAAATCAATAGAAGAAATACTCTCTTTCAAATCAAAAAGAGTTTACTCTCCTAAGAATTTAATTTCTAGAATTTTAGAATTAGAAGAAGATTCTTCGCTTCATTTATATTTTCCGATTATTCCATTTTCTTTTTTAAAAGCAGGGAGGAGCTCATTTTCTTCTTCTAGAAAAAATTACAAACATGGAGAATATTTGGAAATTTATCAACCGAGAACACTAGAAGAATCTTTTAAAGTTAGCGACAGTTACATTCCTCTTCATGGTAGAATGAAATCTTTTGAGGAGTTGCATAAACTAGGTCTAAAAGAAGAAGAAATTAATATTTTAGGTTTAAAGTGGCATCCTATTAACGGAATGGAAAGAGTTCCTCGTTTAGTTCCTTTTGATTCCGTTTTAGAAGCTGTAAAAATTTATAATTATTCTGTTAATATCGGAACAGGTATAGAGATAAATGCTAAATATATAAATTCTAAAATTGTTAGAGAAGAAGGAGCTCAAATTTTATTTAAAGTTCCTTCAAGATCCATCAAAAGAGAAAAATACTCTTTAAAACTTTTGCACGTACCTATTATAGACTCTAAAGAGGCAATCTCTGTCGTATTAAGAATGAAACCCGAATTTAATATAAGAGAACCCGAGAGAGATTTTTATCTACATAATTTAAGATACTCTTTTGTAGGTTCAGACTCTGAAAGAGTTGTTTTCGGTCCTCACAGTATTGCAGCTTATCTCTATTTAATAAGAGAAAGTTGGGAAGGATTTGATAAAACAGTTCCTTTAAAAATGAATCCTTTCCCTCTTCCTTCGAAAAGACTTTTTGATTTCTATGAGAAAATAAACAATAATTTGCTAATATATGATCCTACTAAAAAAAGTTTAAGAAAACTTTATATCGATGAAAAATCAATACTAATTGGTAGAGCGATTCATCGAGAAGGTGCATGGGAAATGGCTTATTGGGATTATAACAGAGATGGAAAATTGAGCGAATATAAAAAAGAATAAATTAAATTATTTTATAACTTCTTCTGTAACTCAGAAAGTTCTATTAAGATATTAACAATTTGATATTCTTTTAAAAGAATGCTTTGAGTTTAGGGCATATTTTATTAATTTTATCTATTACTTTCTGTACTCTTATAAATTTTTGTCGAGATATTCTTGATTTATTTTACTTTAACTTATAAAAAAATATTCTTTTTAAAAAATTCACTACATCTAATTTTCTTTTAAATTTTTATAACTCCTCAAAAATAGAAAAAATTACTAGCAAAGATTTTTAAAGAAAGATTTGATTTTTTAAACATGAAAAGTTCAATTAAGAGTTTTTCTCAAGAATTCTTAAGAAAAATTGAAAATAACAAAGTAAGAGTTATAAGTCATTATGATAGCGACGGAATAACTTCTGCCGCAATAATCTCTAAAATGCTAAAAAGATTAAACAAGAAATTTTCTGTAAGAATTGTAAAAAATTTAGAAAAAGAGATAATCGAAGAAGAGTCAAAAAGAAATTCTAATGAAATCCTTCTCTTTACTGATCTTGCTTCCAATAGTCTCGACTACCTTAATTCTCTTAATAGAGATGTCTTTATTATAGATCATCATGAAATAAAAAAAGAAAAAATTTCTTCACATATTAAAATCTTAAATCCTCATTTATTTGATAAAGAAGATATCTGCGCTGCTGCTTTATGTTATTTTGTTTCTAAAGAAGTATCTTTAAAAAATAAAGATTTATCTAAACTTGCTATAATAGGAATGATAGGAGATAGGCATGAAAAAGAGATTTCTAGAGAGTATCAAGAAATTATATCAGATTGTGAGGACTTAGAACTAAAAAAGAGTTTATTGATTTTTTCTGCAACAAGACCTATAAAAAAAGCTTTAGAATACTCTACTTCTTTTTTTATACCTGGCATTACTGGTTCTTCCGAAGGAGTTTTAGAATTCTTAAAAGAGAATAATATCTCCCCTGAAAAAAGTCTTTATGATTTAACAGAAAAAGAAGTTTCAAGAATTATAACTTCTTTAGCTATGAGGAGAGGAATGGAAAATTTTTATGATGAGATGATAGGAAATATTTTCATAATAAATTTTTTTAACAGAAAAGAAGATGCTAGAGAGTTAAGTGCGCTCATAAACTCTTGTTCTCGTTTAGGCTCTCCAGACATTGCTTTCTCTTTTTGTTTAGAATCTGAAAATTATTATGAGATTGCTCAAGAGATGTATATAAAATATAGAAAAGAGCTGTTAGATGGTTTAAAATCTCTTAATGAAGTAGAGAAAATAGAAGGAAACGGATTTGTTATTATTAATGGCAAAGAAAAAATAAAGGATGCTATAATAGGAACAATTTGTTCAATTCTTTCTTCCTCTAAAACTTACGATAGTGGGACTATTCTTATAGGAATGGCTTATAATGAAGACAAAATTAAAGTTTCTGCCAGAATCGTAGGTGAAAGTGAAAAAAATCTTAAAGAAGTATTAGAAAAAGTGGTAATAAAAGTTAATGGTGAAGTAGGAGGTCACAAAGAAGCAGCAGGTTGTTTAATAAAGAAAGAATATGAAAAGATATTTATAGAAGAATTAAGAAAAAACTTAGAGATAGAAAAGTTATCTTTTTAGCTTTATTAATTTAGGTTAAACAAAAACAACTTTTAAAGGAATTCCGACTTTTAAAATAACCTTATCGTTATATCCTACTTTGTAAGTTCTTATAGAATCTATAGATATTATTCCATGATTCATTTTTGATACTAAGATTAATTTCTCTTTTTCTTTTATTTTGCCTTTTTTTATATTTGGTTTTTGTAATCTCCCTTTATATAACTCTCTCACAACAAATCTCAACTCTTTTTTAAGTGGGGAGAAACTTTTTTCTCCTAACGATTTATACCACGCCGTTGAACCTGCTCCGGTAGTTATAATCACTCCAGAACTTTTTTGTATATCTTTTTTATTTCTATAGAGAATTTCATATTTGGAAGTATGATGAGGATTAATATTCCCAAAAAAAGTTTCGTTAAGTGCTTTCTCCAATACAAATTCTTTTTTTTCTTTTTTAATTCTCACATCAACTCTAGTGTAATCCTTTATTTTGTATTCTTTATTTAATATTTTTTTAAATACTCTTTCAAAATTTTCTAATTTTTTATTGCAGAGGAAACACTCACTTTCTGAAGGATTTCTGTTTATCCCAAGGATAGGCGTGTTATCAGAGAAGTGAGAAGCAGAAAGAAATGTTCCATCTCCTCCTATTGTTATAATTAAATCTGCTTTTTTTACATCTTCTTTTTTTATTTTTTCTTTTAACACTATTTTTTTATTTTTATACTCTTTTAATAAAGAAGGGATAAAAATTTTTTTGTCTCTTATAACTACCAAAAAATTCATTCTTCTTTTGCTTTATTTTTTATTTTCTCTTCTAATTTCAATCTATCTAACAATTCTTTATATCTATTTCTTATTGTAACCTCAGTAATTCCTGCTACATCTGCAACTTCTCTTTGTGTTCTTTTTTCGTCGTTTAGTAAAGCTGCAACATATAATGCAGCAGCAGCAATCCCTGCCGGGCCTCTTCCAGAGGTTAAATCAGAAATTTCTTTTCTACTCAAAATCTCTATCGCTTCATTTTGTGCTTTAGGTGATAAATGCAGAGTAGAAGCAAATCTTGAAATGTACTCTTTAGGAGAGCTTGGAACAAGTTTTAGACCTATCCTCCTTATTATAAATCTATATGTCCTCCCTATCTCTTTTCTTTCTACTTCTGAAGCAGCAGAAATCTCGTCAAGTGTTCTAGGTATGTTATAAGAACGACAAGCAGCATAAATACAAGAAGCAATTACAGACTCCATACTTCTTCCTCTTACTAGACCTCTCTGTAATACGAAGTTATAAACTCTTGCTGCTTCTTCTCTTACGACAATAGGTAAATCAAGAAAAGAGGCTACTTTTCTTAGTTCCGCCATTGCTTGTCTTAAGTTTCTTTCTATCGCTGTCGATACTCTCTCTTGCCATTGCCTTATTCTAAGATACTTTTTCGTTTGATCATTCGAATCTAGTTTGTAAATATCAGAAACTTCTCCTACATTTGTAGTTAAACCTTTATCGAACTTTTGCATAGAAAGAGGAGCTCCGCTACGCGTTTTTTTCTCTGTTTTGTCAAATGCCCTTAGTTCGTGAGTAGTATCAACAGGATTTTCTTCTATTACTAATCCACAGTTTTTACAAATTAATTCACTTTTTGTCTCATCAAAAAAAAGTTTTTTACTCCCACACTCAGGACACACTCTGGGTTGTGTCATACCCCTTTTTAAACTTTTCGGTTTTTTAAACTTTTCGGTTTTTATTTATAAACTTCTTTAAAAGTATTCTCTGTATTATTCTATATTATATTAAAATAGTTTCTCAAATCATCTAAGCATCTCCAACAATAGACTTTGCCCGTTTCTTTCCTATCTTTTGCCAAATTTATCAGATCGGAGGGAACATTAACAACTCTTTTCATCGCACAACAATTAGTACAATGGGGATTAATAGTTTCATCTATATCTTCTCTTCTGTTAATGTTTGGTAATCCAAATAGATGTCCTGCTTCATGAAATACTTCTTGTTTTAAAGTTTCTTCTCTTATTCTTTTATCATTAATCTTTCTAAATCTATTGACAGATATAATAGCTCCTCTTCGTGGTAAAGTAGAACCAACTACAAAATCTGTACTAGGAGTATATAAATCTTCGATAGTTAATATTATATCATAATGAGGATTTTTTTTATTCAAAGGATCTAGAAGGAGTTGGACTAAACCTTCATTAACATTAACCTGCTCTCTCTCACTATTATACCCTATATTAATATACCAATCTACACTTTTATGAGGAAGAAGACCTTTCTTAGAATTTCTATAATTTTTTTCTCTCCAAATACCTAAATCAATTAAAGGGATTTTGGATATTACACTTGCAATTTGAAGAACTTCATATAAAGCACTTAGTGCCGCACTTCTCTCTTCTGGCATCACTCCTGCCGTATTCATAAAATAAAGAGGTATAAACGGATTAAACTCTTTCATTGTTTTAATAAAGAACAAAAGTTTTTAAATTTATCTTTTTTACTACTTTAAAGAAATTATTATTTTTTTAATTTTCGGATTTTTATCATTTCTTAAAGTAGAATTTATAAAAGCCTATCTTTTATTAATAAAAAAGAAATTTAAATAAGGAATTATTTTCGAACTAAAAATTTTTAAGCTTTTGTAGATTTTTCTTAGCTCTCTATCTTAGATCTTTTTTTTAACACCTGCAATTGCTTTTATAAAATAATCCGACTTTCCTATAACTTCTGACTCTCCTGTAAAAGGATTAAGAGAAACAATTGGATAACTCACATTCTTATCTATAGGCGATCTTGCATAAGAATCATAATCAATGAGAGTACGATCTTTTATCCTTTCTCTAGTAAAATTGCCTCCATAAATAATAATCTCTCCTAAAGCTGTCATTGCGTTAATACTCTTATTTTCCTCCGCTATAATTTTTGACTCTTTCCAGAATTCAAACAAAGGAGAAGTATAAAAAGACCCGATAATACCATTTCCTTTTATCGAGCATAAATACAAAATAGCTTTTTCATAAAAGCTACTCTTTTCAGAATTAAGTTTTTCTTCTAATCTTTCTTTTCTTTCTCTTTCAAGTTTTCTATCGGATTTCATTTTTTCGTTCATTTTATCTTTTGCTTCTTTATATCTAAATTTGAGGGTTTATAAATCTTTATATATTTTATTACTATTAAGTTATAACTAATAAAAAAGGAAGATCTTCATATCAAGATTAAATGTTTTTTTAATACTTCTAATAAAAAATGTCCTTTCTTTATTTAATATTTTAAATTTTGATGAAAGTTAATTTTAATACTTTAGGCTTAATTAAAATTCCTCTTCCTCTAAAAAATCTTCTCAAGATTAAGAATTTTACTTAATCTAAAAAGTATAATTTTTACTCTTTATATACTTATTTGTGCTTTAATTTGCCACAAAACAAAATATTTTCTTATAAAGAATTATTGAAATAACAAAGGAGTGAAACCCATACAAACTTTTTTTATTTATTCGCTATTTATTATTAAAATAAATTAATTACTTTTCTTAACTTCTTTGACCATTTTTTGTTTGTTTTTGCCTTTGACTTGGAACATTAATTGACATTAAGGAGAAAATCCTTCAATTTTCAAATTTCTCCTTTGTAAGAAAGCTCTTAATCAAATAACACTTCTACTTATTCTAACCTAAAAAAGAAATGTTTAAATAAAATTTAAACCTTGGATCAAAAAGAGACAAAATTAAAGAGGAATTCTTACTATTTTTAAAATATTAAATAAATAATATTTAAGGAAACACTCCCAATTAACAAAACTAAAATAGAAAGATTTTTAAATGCACTTTTTTTCTCTCTTTTATAAATAACTATTCTCGAATATGCACCAACTCCAATCCAAACATATTAAACTCAAAGAAGAGGAAGTCCAAAAACTCCTTAATAAGTATAATATCTCACTTGCACAACTGCCAAAAATTTTAGAAAGTGATCCTGCTTTACCAGAAGGGTGTAAGATAGGTGATGTTATTAAGATAGAGAGAAATATAAATGGTAAAATAGAAGAATATTTTAGAGTGGTTTCATAAAATGAGTGAAAAAAACAAACTTATAGATAAAAATCATGAATTGATAAAGTCTTACTTTAGAGATCACTTTATTGCAGAATCTAATTTAGTGTCCTTTAATGATTTTATAGACAATAAAATTCAGAAAATTGCAAAAGAAGTAAATCAACTTTCAGAAAGTAATGATGATATAGACGTCAAAATAAAAAAAATAACGATTGGCAAACCTTCTATTAAAGAGTCCGATGGTTCTACTACAATAATCACTCCTGCTGAATCAAGATTAAGGGGACTGACTTATGCTTCTCCATTATCTGTAGAATTAACCGTAAAATTTGACGGAAATGTTGAAACAGCAGAGGTAGAAATTGGAAAAATACCCGTACTTGTAAAAAGTAAAGCCTGTAATCTCTACGGGTTATCCAAAGAAGAACTTTTAGCAAAGAATGAGGACCCATTCGATGTTGGAGGATACTTTATAATTAATGGTCACGAGAGAGTTATAATGATGGGTGAAGATCTTGCTTCTAATTTTCCTTTTATAGAAAATAACAAACAAAAAGGAACTATGTTAAGAATTTTCTCTCAGAGAGGTTCTTATAAAATACCTGTCTCTTTGATTGAAAACAAAGAAGGAATCCTTGAAGTTTCTTTTTCTAGATTTAAGAAAATACCTGCTATTCTTCTTCTAAAATGTCTTGGACTTGTTTCTGAAAAGGAAATAGCAGAGCTAATTGCTAAAGAGAACGATAGCATTATTATAAATTTAAATGAATTCTCCTCTATAGGTGATCAAGAGAGTGCAATGTTAAAGCTCGCCGAATTAATGCATTTGCAAGGAACAAAAAAGGAAATATTAGACAGAATAAAACAAAGAATTGATTCTTACTTTTTACCTCATATAGGACTAGATAAAGAGAGTAGAATTGAAAAAAGTAAAACTTTCTGCAAGCTTATTAAACAATTTTATTGTGTAAAAGAAGCAAACAAAGAATATCTTACTGATAAAGACCATTATTCTAATAAGAGAGTAAGACTTGCAGGAGATCTCTTGGGAGACTTAATTAGGGTTAACTTAAACACTTTTGTTAGGGAATTAAAAAATTCTTTTCAAAAATCAATTAAGAGAAGAAGAATATCCTCAATAAAAACAAATGCAAAATCAACTTTGTTTTCTAGTAGAATAGAATCTGCGATAGCGACAGGTTCTTGGATTGGTGAAAGAACCGGAGTAACTCAAAATATGAAGAAAGATAATTGTCTTGCAATGATTTCTCAATTACAAAAAATAATCTCATCTTTAGCAGGAGAACAAGAAAATTTTGCAGCAAGAACTGTTCATCCAACTCATTATGGAAGATTCTGTCCAATTGAAACGCCCGAAGGAACTGAGATAGGTTTAAGAAAAAATTTAGCAATGTTAGCTAAAGTTTCAACAGAAACAAATTTTCCAGAAGAGAAGATAATTGAGATATTAAAAAGTTTAGGGTTGAGTGAAGGCAAAAAAGAAGATGTTTATCTAAATGGAAAATATATAGGGAGTGTAGATTCTATAAAAGATTTATTTTACAAAGCAAGAGAGAAAAGAAGAAAAGGGGAACTACCTTACGAAATGGGCTTTAAGCTAGTGGAAGAAACTTCTTCTCTTTTTATATCTACAGAAACCGGAAGAGTTTTGAGACCTTTAATAATCGTCGAAAAAGGAGTGCCAAAATTAAATGAAAAACATCTAGAGCTTTTAAAGAAAGGAGTTATAAATTGGAACGATCTGATAAAAGAAGGAATTATAGAATATATAGATGCTGGTGAAGAAGACGGAGTTCTTGTTGCTTTGTATCCTGATGAACTCACCGAAGAACACGACTATCTAGAAATTGATCCTGTTGCTTCTTTGGGAATTATAACTTCTTTAGTACCTTACGCAAATCATGATCAGGCACCTCGTTTACTTAGGGGAAGTAAAACTTTAACTCAATCTTTAGGAATTTATGCTGCTAACTTTCATTTAAGAGTTGATACGAATGTTTCTATTTTAACATATCCTCAAAAACCATTAGCGAGAAGTTTTTTATATGATTATATTAATTTCTATCCTGCAGGTCAAAATGTAGTCATTGCAGTTCTTCCTTATGAAGGGTATAATATTGAAGACGCTATTGTTTTAAATAAAGGATCTATAGACAGAGGTTTTGGTAGAAGTACTTACTACAAACCATATTCAGCAGAAGAATTGAATTATGCAGGTAGATTGAAAGATACTTTTTGTATACCTGAGAAAGATGTATCAAGTTATAGGTCAGAAGAATCTTATCGATACTTAGAGGAAGATGGACTAGTCTATCCTGAAGCAGAAGTTAATGAAGGAGATGTTTTAATAGGAAAAGTTAGTCCTCCTAAGTTCTTATCAGATATGAGAGAAATCTCTATAAAAACAAAAAAAGAGAGTAGCGTAGCAGTTAAACAAGAAGAAAACGGAATAGTAGATGCTGTTTTTTTAACGATAGGTCCCGAAGGAAACAGACTTGCTCAAGTGAGACTAAGGGATTTAAGAATTCCCGAGATAGGAGATAAGTTTGCAACACCTCACGGTCAAAAAGGAGTAGTAGGGTTTATTACAGAAGAAGAAAATGTTCCTTTTACAGTCAACGGTATAAAACCAGATATAATCTTTAATCCTCACGGTATACCTTCTCGTATGACTGCAGGATATCTTTTGGAAGTACTCGCAAGTAAGCTTGCTTCTTTAAGTGGTAAAATAATTGATGCAACTCCTTTCTGTGGAGAAGACTTAGCAACATTAGAAGAAAACTTAAAGAAATTAGGATTTAGATACGACGGAAAAGAAATAATGTATCATCCTATAACAGGAGAAAGAATGCCTGTAAAAATATTTGTAGGAACTATGTATTACTTAAAGCTAGGAAGAATGGTTAAGGGACTTCTTCATGCTCGTGCTTCTGGAAAGATTGCTTTATTAACAAGACAGCCAATTGAAGGGAGAGCTAAAGGAGGTGGATTAAGATTGGGAGAAATGGAGCAACAAGCATTAGTCGGTCATGGAGCTTCACTATTATTAAAAGAAAGATACAGCTCAGATAAAGTTATTGTCCACATTTGCTCCAAATGTGGTTCAATAGGTGTTGAAGATAATATAAGAAAAAGAAAATTTTGCCCTCTATGCGAATCAAACCAAATAGAACCTGTAGAAGTTTCTTATGCTTTCAAACTTTTAGTTGAAGAGCTTCAAAGTATGCATATTTTAACTAAATTCGAATTAAAAAATAAATATGAAAGATAAAAACAAACCTTCGGGTAAATTAAAAAAGAGAATTTGTTTAATAACAGAAGAAGAATTTAAAAAAGAGCTAGAAGGAAAAACAATTGAAGAAATTTTAAATAAATTCAAAGAAGAAATAAATAAGTATGAGGAGTACTCAAATGAAAATTTAACTTACTTATCAAAGTTAAGAGAAAAAATTATAGAGAATTACCTTACTAACGAGTTTAAAAGAAAAGTAAAAGAAACCTCTTATTTTGATAAGTACGACTCTCTTTGTCCTTATTATGAAGATCTTAAAAAAAGTTACGAATCAAAAAATGATTATAAAATTAAAAAAATAGAATTAGAAGGTCATTAGAATGGACGAAATTATTAAAAAACAAATTGCAGCTTTAAGGTTTCATTTGTTAAGTCCAGAACAGATTAAGAAACTTTCTGTAGTGAAAATAGTTACACCAGAACTTTATGATGTTGACGGGTATCCTGTAGACGGTGGGTTGATGGATTTAAAACTTGGAGCTGTTGATCCTGGCGTAAGATGTAGAACATGCGGAGGAAGGATAAAAGAATGTTTGGGCCATCCAGGTATGATAGAGCTAGCAAAACCTGTTTTTCATATAAAATACATCAATCTTATCGACACTCTAATAAAATCCTGTTGTCCTATTTGTGGGAAAGTTCTTTTAACAGAAGAGCAAAAGAAAGAACCTTTAAAAAGAAGGTTAAAAAGAGCAAAAGAAGCAAAAAAATGTCCTTATTGTAATACAGAAAAAGAAGAAATAAAATTTGAAAAGCCTTCTTTTTTCTTTAGCGGGAAGAGAAGACTTATGCCTGATGAAATAAGAGAGAGGCTTGTAAGAATTGACAATGACTCTCTTAGGGTTTTAGGAATAAATCCAGATGTATTTAGACCTGAATGGGCCGTATTGACTTATTTACTTGTTCCTCCTGTTACTGTAAGGCCTTCTATTACTTTAGAAACTGGTGAAAGAAGTGAAGATGATATTACTCATAAACTTTCAGATATAGTAAGATCTAACCAAAGATTATGGGAAAATCTTAATGCTGGAGCACCTCAAGTTATTATAGAAGACTTATGGGATTTACTTCAATATCATGTTACAACTTTCTTTGATAACTCAATAGCAAAGATACCTCCTGCAAGACACAGAAGTGGTCAACCTTTAAAGACAATAACAGAAAGAATAAAAGGAAAAGAAGGCAGAATAAGAAAGAATCTAGCAGGAAAAAGAGTAAATTTCTCTGCAAGAACAGTTATCTCTCCTGATCCTAATTTAAAAATTAATGAAATCGGAGTTCCGATGGAAGTAGCAAAAGTTATTACAGTTTGTGAAAGAGTGAATCATTTAAATTTAGAGAGATGCAAAAAATTAATTTTAAGTGATGGTTATCCTAAAGTTAATAATATCATAAGACCTGATAAAAAAAGAAAAAGAGTTACACCTGAATTAAAGGAAGATTTAGCTAATGAAATAGAGCCAGGTTATTTCATAGAAAGAACTCTTTCTGATGGAGATATAGTTTTATTTAACAGACATCCTTCTTTACACAGACCTTCTATTATGGCTCACATAGTAAAAATTTTACCAGGTAGAACTTTTAGACTGCATCCTGCTGTTTGTCCTCCTTACAATGCTGATTTTGACGGAGATGAAATGAATATTCATGGACCGCAGGACGAGGAAGCTAGAGCAGAAGCAAAATGTTTGTTACTTGTAGAAAACTCTTTAATTTCTCCTAAAAACAACACAAATCTTCTAGGATGCAATGACGACGCAGTTACAGGCAACTATCTCTTAACGAGAAGAAAATCTCTTTCTAAAGAAATTGCACAACAATTATTATTTAGTGCAGGAAAAGTAGAAAAATTAAAACAGAGAGAATTAAGCGGTATAGACTTATTAAAAAAGATTTTACCTAAAGAAGTTAAAAGTGATATAACAAACACAAAGAATATAATTTCTGAAGAAGGAGAATTAATAAAAGAGATAGATACTCTTTTAACAAGAAAAGAAACAATAAATAAACTTGAAGAAATATACAAGATTGGTGTTAAATATCTTTCTACTACAGGATTTACAATTTCTTTACACGATCTTGAAGTTTCAAAAGAAATAAAAGAAGAAACAAAGAGAATAATAAAAAAAGCTGAAGAAAAAGTTTCAGAAATAATAAAGCAATATAATGAAGGTACTTTAGAGAAGATTCCTAGTAAAACATTAGAGGAAACAAGAGAAATTAAAATATTGCAGGTTTTGAATAGCGTAAGAACAGATGTAGGAAAGATAGTAAAAGAGAAGTTCCCTAAAGATAATCTTGCTAATATAATGATTTGTTCTGGAGCAAGAGGAAATATCTTAAATATAACTCAGCTATCTTGTTTAGTAGGTCAACAAGTTTTAAATGGGAAGAGAATCAATTTTGGATATAATGGAAGATCTTTAAGTTTTTTCAAGAAAGGAGATTTAAGTCCTAAAGCAAATGGATTTATAGAGAGCTCTTTTATTGAAGGATTAAATCCAAAAGAATTCTTTTTCGGTGCGATTACAGGAAGAGACGCAATGATGGACACTGCTTTAAGAACTCCTAAATCAGGATATCTTTATAGGAGATTAGTTTCTGCATTACAAGATATAATTGTTGAGTATGATGAAACTGTAAGAGATGCTTCAGATAACATAATACAATTTAAATTTGGAGGAGATGGTTTAGATGTTCAAGGTTTACATAAGAATGAGAAGATTTCTCCTGGTGAGGCTATAGGAGTTGTAACTGCTCAATCTTTTGGAGAGAGTTCAACTCAGATGGTCTTAAACGTTTTCCACTCTGCTGGAGTTGCGGAAATGCAAGTTACTCAAGGTTTACCAAGATTAATTGAAATACTGGATGCAAGAAAAGAACCTTCTACTCCTGCAATGGAGATTTATCTTGATAAAGACCACAATAACGAAGAGGATGCTAAAAAAATTGCAATGAAAATAAAAGAAGTAAGACTAAAAGAAGTTTTAAAAGAGATTTCTATTGATTTCTCTTCTAGTAGTTTAGAATTATTCTTAGACAGCAGCGCATTAAAGAAAGCATACTTAACAGAAGAGAAAGTTTTTGAGGCAATCAAAGAAAAAGGTTACGATGTAAAACAGAAGAAAGATTCTCTTTTGCTAACTAGTAATAAGCAAGACTTCAAAGAGATATATAAACTTAAAGAAAAGTTAAAGAATTTAATTATAAGAGGAATTAAAGGAATTGAACAAGTTTTAGTGGTAAAGAAAGAAAAAGATTATGTTTTACTAACTTATGGATCTAACTTAAAAGAAATTATTAATTTACCTGGCGTAGATAAAACCCGTGTTTTCACAAATAATCTACACGAGATTGCTGATGTTTTAGGTATAGAAGCTGCTAGAACTGCAATAATAAATGAGATAAAGAAGGTTCTTGTCTCTCAAGGATTGGATATCGATGAGAGGCATCTTCAATTAGTGGCTGATGCTATGACAAATCAGGGTGTTGTTAAAGGAGTAACGAGAGTAGGAATTATTTCAGATAAGAGTTCTATACTCGCAAGAGCTTGTTTTGAAACTCCTGATAAACATTTCGTTAACGCAACAAAAACTGGAAAGGAAGATGTTCTTTCTTCTGTAGTAGAAAATGTAATGTTAAACCAGCCAGTCCCAGTAGGTACAGGTCTTCCAGGCCTTCTTGTAAAAGTAAAAGGACCTTTAACTATTAAGAAAAAATGAGCGTAAAAGAGATTAAAGAGGCTTATGAAAAAGATAAAATTTCTTTCGGTATTAAAGAAGCAATAAAGCTTCATAAGAAAAAAAAGAAGATAAAAGTATTTGTTTCAAAAGATGCAAGAGAAGAAACAATAAAAAAACTAGAAGAAAAAAACATCAACTTTGAGTTTACAAAAACTAAAAAAGAGATTGCAAAAGAATTAGGAATCAATTTTGAGTCAGAGGTTTATTCTATAAAATGAACATCTCTTTAGATATGAAGTCTATGATGTATTTGAATATTTTTGAGAAGATTACTCGAGTAAAGGCTAAAAAATGTTTCTTTTATAACAACATTCTTTTTTTTGTCGTCGAAAAAGGAGATGTTTCAAAAGCAATCGGTAAGGATGGCTTAATTAGTCAGAAAGTTATTAAGGTATTAAAAAAGAGAATAAAAATTCTTCCAAAACCCGAAACAAAAAAAGAAATAGAAGATTTTATAAAGAAAGTGATAGAACCTATTGTTGTTGATAAACTTAATCTTTACTTGCTTTTTAAGTTAAATGCTCAAAATAAATTTTTTGTAAACAAATTTAATAGAAAAATCTCATCTCTTCTTATTTATTGATTTTATCTACTTCATCTACACTTTTTTAAAAGTCTCCCAAGCGATTTCAAATAAATCTTCTAATGCTTTTGCTAAAAATTCTGTATTTAACCAAATACCTATATCATAAGTAGGATGAATCTTTTCATCATCTAATATCATAAACATTACTTCTTTTGAGTCTATTATTAAAAATCTTGCTTTTAAATCTTTACAATCTCTAACTTCTGCTACTTGTTGTAAGTCTTTGGCTACTTTCTTATTCTCTTCTGTGATAGGTGCAGCAATTCTTATTTTTACTCCTCTTTTTTTAGCTTTTTCTAGAGAAGGCATAAGCACTTCAATTTTCCTTGTTAAACCGTCGGCTGTTGTAACAAAAGTAATTTTTTCCTCTGCACCTCTTACCATCATATCTAAATGATTATAAAGATTCTGTCTTCCTTTTATAGAACCGGATAGGTCTGTTGGTTCAATATATTTAACCCCTTCTTCAAAAAGCTCATTTAATTCTTTTAGAACATCCTCATTTTTTAAAGCTTCTAATCTCTTCGATTTTTCTTTAGCTTCCAAAACTAAATTCTTTTTTACTCTTTCTATAACCTCTTCTGGTTTTAATGCAATAAACTTTATCGGTTTTCCTATCTTCATAATTATAAATCCTTTTCTTTCTAAACTCTCGAGAATATCATATGTTCTAGAACGAGGAACATTACTTATAGAAGAAATCTCTCCTGCTGTTGATTGACGTCTAGATAATAGAGAGATCCACACTTTTACTTCATATAAGTTTAAATCAAAAATTTTTCTGAGCCTACTTAAAAATTCTTCTTTAACTATCATAATTTTTTAACAAAATTAGAGTATTTAAATCTTTCTTCTTTTTTTCTTAATTATTTAAGTAAATATTTCTTTTTTTTCGTCTAAAAATTAAAAGATTATTTCTGCTATAGATATAATGAAAAGAGAAGTTGAAATTAATATAAAAGAATGTTTTAGTCCTGCTGCTGCTCTGCCTTCTGCTATCATTCCTATAACTATTCCCGTGAAAAAAGACTGGACTACAATTAACCAAAAAGTAAGTGTAGAAAAATCAAACCTTTGGGGATTTACTTCTAAATTTAAATCACTAATATTAACACTCGAAATTAGAGGAAATAAAAAGAATTGTAAAAATATGATAATCCCAATAAACACGAAGAAAATTATGTATCCTTGAACAACAATAGAGGAAATAGAAGACTTTCTTTCTTTTTTTATGACTTCCATTTGATTTAAAGAATTCGCGGCAGAACTTAAAATATCCGTTATTTCTCCTCCTGATCTGTTTGCCTCAGAGATTAGCTCAACAAATCTTTTTATTGTTTCATTTCCAGTATCTTGTGCAAAGATAGTTAATGCTTGAGTAAGAGGGATCCCAAGATATATTTGGCTTGCAAGTTTTTTTATGTGAGGTGTCAAAGAAGAATAATTCTTTTTTTCTAATAGGAGAATCATTTTATTTATAGGAGTTCCTGTTTTTACTCCTTCGATGATATCTTGTAAAAATTCTAAGAATTTTTCTTCCTTTTCTCTTTCTTTTTTTACTAAAAGGCTTTTTTCTATAACAAGCGGTAGGAATCCTATTAATAGACCTAATAAAATTATCATCTTCTTAAAATCTGTTGGGCCGATAAAAAATGAAGAGATTACTATTAAACTTCCAATGACTATTAGAATATATCTTATTTGTATTTTCATTTTAATCTCTTGGCCTCTTTATTTCTATAAAGATTAAGAAAAAAATATTTAACAAACAAGTTACGGAGATAATTAAATAAAATAAGAGATTTACACTAAAACCTATTTTTATCCCGCTATATGCCATCACTGAAAGCAAAACAGTAAAAATTAAAGGTGCAGCAATTAGAATACTAACATAGATATCCAATAATGTTTCAGCTAATTTATTATATCTTTCTCTATCTAATTTGTAATCAACTAGGTAGTTTTCTGCTTTCTTTTCTAAATAATTTTTTAGAGAGCTACCTCCGCTTATATTGGTAGCTAATCCTGAGAAGAGCTCTCCTAACTTTTCACTTGGACAATTTTTTGACACTTCTCTCAAAGCACTGGATAAATCATAACCATAAAGTTCTACTTGAGATAGAATTTTTTTTACTTCATAAGAAATATAAGGATACTCTCTTGAGTTAGCGACTAGCTTAAGCATTTTAAGTAGGGGTAATTCAGAAGAAGAAATAGCAGACATATAAATAGTAGCAAAAGGAATTTCTTCTTTTATTCTTTCTTTTAGAGAATTTCTTTTCATTGAAGGATAAATATAAAATAAAACAAAGGTTATTATTGGTAAAATAAGAATTGCTAAAGAGAGAACTTCTTTTGTTATAAAAAAAACTATTCCTGTAATAAAAACAGAAAACAATAAACTTAAAAGAGTATAGAAAATCATCATTGATACGTAGTTTTGAATTAAGATATTCGTGTTTGAAGTTATAAGATCTCTTCTTAGAGACTCGAAAAGATTCTTATTCCTGTCTGCAAAATCAAAAAAAATTTTTTGTGCTAATGTTACCATTTTCCTCTTTTTTATTTTTAATAAACAAACCTTTATTAAGTTTGCTAATCTGAGGAGTTTTCTTTAAAGAACTAGCTACTATTTCTATTACTTTTATTAAAATGTCAAATAAAAAGCAGTTTAATATAAATCTTAAGAGAAATTCATAAAAATTTTTGAATGTCTTAAAGCAAGAGGTTTTAATTAAAAAAAGAGATTTCTTTATGAAGTAGATTAACTCCTCTTTTTTTTGTTT
>JAWAET010000008.1:0-18118 GCA_038891175.1 Candidatus Pacearchaeota archaeon | reverse complement strand
AATTAATTTCTATGAAAAGATTTATTAAAAGGAAAGTATATAGTATTTTATGAGAATAATTTTAGAGTTTCTTTCTTTAAAAGATTGTTCCTACGAATTAAAATATCACAAAAAAATCCAAGGATTTGTATATAACCTATTAAAAGAAACTCCATATGAAGCAATTCATGATAAAAAAGGTTACAAATTTTTCTGTTTTTCTAATATTATCCCTCCAAAAGAAATGAAAGAGAATGATAAAAGAGTTTTAATAATCTCTTCTCCTGATGTTCAAATGATTCATTATCTAAAAGAAAAAATTTTTGCATTAAAAGAAAAAAACAAAGAAATTAATATCGGTGAAATGTTTTTTAGAATTCAAAAAGTAAAGGTTTTAAAAACAAGAATAAGAAAAAGATGCTCTCTTATCACAGGAACTCCGATAATAATAAGAATTCCAAAAAAAAAGTATAAAGAGTACGGAATAAAATCTGTCTATCCTTATGTTTACTGGCGTTCTAAATGGCCCTTCAGAGCTTTTGTAAAACAAATTGAAGATAATATTATAAGGAAATATGCAAATTTTTATAAATTAAAAAAAGAAGATATTGAAAATATGAAGAAGAAGGTTTTACCTTTATTTCAACAATTTATATTAAAAAAAGAGATATGTAACCATGTCTTAATAGAAGGAAAAGAAGTAAAATTTTTTGGTTCTCTTTGGGAGTTTATCTTTGATAATTTAAATAAAGAACAGAGAAAAATTTTAGAATTTGGATTAGATGCAGGTTTCGGAGAAAAGAATTCTATGGGTTTTGGATTTATTAATCTAAAAGAAAACTATGATAAATATGGATAAAGAATACTTTGAAGTTTGTTTATGTAGTTTGCTTCATGATATTGGAGATGTTTACCAGAAGAAAAGATAAAAATGTTAAGAGAACAAGGAAGAACTCATGAAAATTTAAATAATTTTATCTTAGGAGGACCTGCAGAAAGAAAGGTTTCTCTCTCTTATTTATCAAGACAATCGAGAACAATTCAAAGAATATGTGTTGAATTAGGAGATTGGATATCAGCACAGGAAAGAAATGATTTGGATGATGAAGACACATTAGAAAAGATTAACGTAAGAACTATCCCTTTAGAGAGAGTATTTTCAAAAATAAAGTTAAGTGAACAAGAAACAAAAAAAAGTTGGCATGTTCATAAGAATCTAACTTTTAAACTACCTACACAAGAGGACTATCTTAAAAAGATAGAAAAAGAAAAAATATTCAGAATTTCATTGTATGAAAATTTTGTTAAAGAAATAAGAGACCTTTTAGGAAAGTATGACATTGAAAAAGAAGAAGAAAGAGCTAGCTTATTCAGAGAATTGCTCGATTTGTTAAAAAAATATTTAAGTTATGTACCTTCTGCCTCATTTTATTCAGAACCTGATATAGATTTGTATAATCACTTAAAAATGTCTTGTGCAGTAACTTCTTGCTTGTATTATCTTTATTTAGAAGAAAAAGATGAAAAGCCATTAAAAAAACTAAGAGAAGAGTTATATGAAAGATTCACTTCAGAAAATAATACTTCAAGAGAAGAAGAAATAGAATTAACAAAAAATAAATATGAAGAATATGATAGAAAAAGATTCCTTTTGTTAAAGGGAGATCTTTCAGGTATTCAGAAATTTGTGTCTATGATTTCTTCCGAAAGAGCTATAAGGTTATTGAAGGGAAGATCTTTCTATCTTTCATTTTTGAATAGAACCTTGGCATTAAAATTATGTAAGCTCTTAGATTTACCAGAAACAAATATAATATTCTCAGAGGGAGGTAATTTCGAAATTTTAGCCCCAAATTTAGAAAAAGTAAAGAGACAAATAGAAAACTTCTCAGAGGAAATAAATGACTTTTTGTGGGAAAAATTCGGAACAACTCTTTTTTTAAATGTTAAATATTTTGAACTTTCTGCAAGAGATTTTAGTAGAGAATTCTTTCATAAAATATTTTATCAAGAAGAAGACTTACTTAAAGAAAAAAGATTAATAGAGTTAACTAAGAAAAATAAGAAGTTCTATAAACAATTAAAAGAAGTAATTAATGAAGAAGGAGATCAAAATTTTGAAATAAAAAGTACAAAATGTAAAGTTTGCTCTAAAGATTCTAATGAAGAAGAATTAAAAGAAGGTTTTTGTAAAAATTGTAACGAATTTAAAGAGTTAATTTCCAAAATTAAAGAGTGGCAGGAAAAGAAAAAAATTACAAGAGTAGATAAAGAGATTTTTTTAATAAAAAACGAGTCTCTTTTTAATTTTTTAGAGTATAATTTAAAAGAAAAATCTTTTTTACCTTCTTTGAATCTGGAGGGTATTTACGAAATAATACCTATAGGTCTACCACTAAAAGAAGGCAACATTATTGAATTTGAAGAGATAGCAAAAAAAGCAAAAGAGAGAACAGGCACAGAGAAGATAGCTGCACTAAAAATCGATATGGATAATTTAGGCGAAATATTCAAAAGAGGATTAGGAAAAAACCTTACATTGTCCTTGTATTCTAGGCTCAGTTTTGATATTTCTTTATTTTTTTCTGGAATTATAGAAGAGTTAAGAAATAAAAAAGAGTATAAAGAAGAGATCTATATAATTTACTCTGGAGGAGATGATTCTTTCATTATAGGTTCATGGGATAGAGTTTTAGAATTTGCAAAAGATCTCTACTTTTATTTCAAAGTATACACAGGAGATAACCCTGATATAACTCTTAGTGCTTCATATAATATTTTTTCTCCGAAATATCCTGTTAAAAAAATTTTTGAAAAAGCAGAAATAGAATTAGAAAAAGCGAAATGTTTTGATGAGAAAAAATCTAGAATTAGTATTTTTGGTAATCCTCTAAAATGGGAGGGTATAGAAGAATTCAATAAAATAGAAGAAATAAATAAAGAGGATATAAACGAAATTCTTAATAAAGATGATTTTGAAATTGTTTTAAAAATAAGTGAATATTTAAAAGAATTAATAGAAAAAAAAGAAATTAGCAGGAGATTCCTTTTCCTAGCCGATTATTATGCAAAAGAAATTTTAGATAAACTCGAAGAAGACAAAAGAGATATTCTTCCTATATATAGGATGAGGTATTATATAGAAAGAAATATTAAGGAAGAGAATATAAAAAATTCTTTAATAAACTTATGGGAAACATCTTGTTATTCAACAATGGATGATTCTTTTAAAAAAAACAAAAATGTTAAAAAGCTTGAATTATTAAGAATATCATCAAAGATAGCACAATTAAAAACTAAACAGCGTGAATAATGAACGACTATAGAAGAGATAATAATAGAAATTTTTCTTTTGAAGAAAGAGATCTCGATTTGATTTTAAATGGTACTTCTGAAAAAACAAGAGAAATCTTAGACATAGCAAAAAAATTCACCGAAAAGTATAGTGTAACTCAGAATCAATTAAGAAAGTTATATGATTTAATAATAGACCTTCCAGAAGATAAAAATCCAAGAAAAAAAATAGCTAAAGTAATAATTATGTTAGAATATGCTAAAAATAGAAAGAGCATTAACAATAATTTCGCAACCGAATTAAATAAATTATTAGAGAAGGTATTAGATAATGCTGAAGATAACAACAAAATAAAAAACTTTGTAGATTTTATGGAGGCCTTAGTTGCATATTCTAAGGGAAAAAGATGAAACTAAAAGAACAATATCTGATTAAGGGAAAGATAAAAGTCTTAACAGGTCTGTGTATATCAGGTGAAAAAGAGACATTTAGAATAGGGGGATTAGATAACTCTGTAATAAAATTAAAAAACGGAGAACCTTACATTCCAGGAAGTAGCTTAAAAGGAAAAATAAGATGTTTGCTTGAAAGAAAAGAAGATTTAAAAGAGCCTTGTTCTTGCGGAGAATGTAATATCTGTATTCTTTTTGGTTCTTCAAAAACAGAAACAACGAAAAGACCTAATGTTCTTATTTTTAGAGATGCGTTTTTAGAAAAAAAAGATAGAGAAAAAGAAGAAATTGAAAAACTTTTTGAAATAAAAACTGAAAATGTAATAAATAGAATAACAGGAAAATCAATGAATCTAAGAATTATAGAGAGGGTTGTTCCGGGGACAGAATTTGAAGTTGAAATAGTGTTTAATGAGTATGAAGGAGATAATCATATAGGGCTCTTAGAGAAATTAAAAGAAGGTTTTGAATTGTTATCAAATGATTATTTAGGTAGTTCCGGCACAAGAGGATATGGAAAAGTTGATGTAACTGAAGTAATAAGAAGTATAGAAGGGGTTATTGAGTTATTTAAAAAACAAGAAGTAGGATGAAAATAGTAAGAGTCTATCCCCGAGAAAAAAACAAATTTCATTTCGGATATTTAAGTTTAGAAATCGATGATTTTATTTTTCATAGCGATAGTTTATTTTCTAGTCTATGTAATAATTATATAAAAAAAGAAGGTGAAGATATTGAAAGATTTATAAATAACTTTCCAAAAATTAGTTCTTTATTTTATGGATTGAAAAATGGAAATAAAGAGATTTTGTTTATTCCAAAACCTATAAATTTTATTATACCTTCTTTTTTAATAGAAAAAGATAGAAAGTTACCAAAAAAAATAAAGTTTATTAGTTTGGGAGTTTATTATAAGTATATTAATTCTAATTTAGATAATGAAAAAAGTTTACAAATGAATAAAGAAAGAGATTGCATATATTTAAAAGAGGAATTTCCTACAGAAGAGTTAAAACTTTTTGATTCTTTTGTAGAAGAGAAAGTACAAATAGATAGAAGAAGTTCTAAACCACAAGAAAAAAGCCTTTATCAAATTTCTTCTATATGCCCTGAAAAAGACATTTTTTTCTATTTCTTTATAGATGAAAAAGAAATTGACGAAGATTTAGAAAAATCAATAAAAGGAATAGAACTTTTTGGTCTCGGTGGAAAAATAACAACAGGTTACGGTTGTATAAAGAAAGTAGAAATTGAAGATTTTGAATTAAATTTAGGAAAATCTGAGAAGTATACTAACTTATCAATAGTTTTTCCCAAAAGAAGCGAACTTGAAAATACAGAATCTTACGAATTAATAGAAAGAAAAGGTTATGTTTATTACTCTTCATTAAGAAAAAAACCTCTAATAGGATTAAAAGAAGGGGCAGTGTTTAATTCAAAAATAGAAGGAGGAATCGTAGATGTTTCTCCAAACGAAAAAATAAAAGCAAAAAAATTTGGCAAGGCATTTTTAATTCCGATAAAATGAGATTTAAATTAGTTAGCTTAACTCCTCTACACATAGGAGAAGGAAATGAAAATAAATTGTATCCTTTTGAATATTGGAAAGAAGAGAATAAATTAAGAATAGGAGATTTTGAGAAATTTGTAGATGTAATTCTTAGTGAAAAAAATTATAAAAATAACTTAGAGAAGCTCTTAAAATTATTTAAAGAGAATACAAGAAATGGACAGAGAGTTCTTTCATTTTTAGAAATTTTAAGAAGCTTTGGCTTGGAAGAAAAGAAAGAAGAATTCGTAAAAGGAGAGATTTCTCTTAGTAAAGAATTTTTAAATAGTTTTCCAGTGATAAAAAAAGAAATTTCTCTTTTTATTAGACATAATAACTCTCTTTATATACCTGGAAGCTCTAGAAAGGGGGCAATAAGAAGTTCTTTAATTCAAAAGATCTTAAAAAAAGAGGATTCTAAATTAAATCTTTTATATGAAAAAAAAGATAAAAAGGAGATTTCTGAAGAAATAGAGAATATAAAATTTGATTTTAATGATAAGTATAATATCTCCGTTAATGACATAGAAATGAGCAATTGGAGAAGCAACCTCTCTATGATAAAAAGAATAGGTATGGGAAGAAGAGGAGCAAAATTAAATTTTATAGAGACAATTGAAATTAAAGAAGAAGATAACATTTTTGTTGATATAAAAACAAAAATAGATTTTAAGGAGTTAAAAGAGACTATTAATGATTTTTATCTAAATGCTATAAAGAGAATTTTAGAAATGGAATGTGTTAAAAGAGAAAATGAAGTATATCTTTCATTAAAAAAAATAGAAGAAGAAATGGAAAAAACAAAAGAAAATTCTTTTTATTTACAAGTAGGTTATGGAGGGAATTATTTTACAAAGTCGATTGGAAGATTAATTCTAGAATTTGCTAATGAAAAGAATTTAGATAGTTTATATCTTTCAAGACTAAGAAAAAAATTTAATTTCGGATTTTGCAAGAGAAGAAATAAAAAGATATATTTAGATCCTTTCCCAAGAACATTCGGAGTTAATGAAAAAAATGAGCAGTTAGGTTGGTTAAGATTTATTAAATGTGATGAAGGATAAAATTTTATTTTTTAATGTTGGAAGCAGAGATGTGAAGTTAGACGAGAAAGAAATAGAAAAAGAGAAGATAAGAGAAAAAGGAGAAGAGATTTTAAAAAATTTTGATTTATATAGAGATAGAATTTCAATAGAAATAATAAGACCTTATTTAGAAAAATTTGCAGAAGAAACGAAAAAGATATACCTATTTGTTACAAACCAAAACGACGAATTCTTTAAGAAAAAGGATAGTTTGTTTTTTGGAAAAATAATAGAAAAAATTATAGAGGAAGAATATAAAATAGAAGTAGAAGTAAAAGAATATCAAAATGACCCTACAGACTATGAAAAAGTTTATGCTTTTTTTATAAATTTTTTTTCAAATTTTAAAAATTCTGAAGAAATAAAAATATTATCTATAAGTGGAGGAGTTCCTGCAATGAATTTTGTAATGCAAATAGTTGCAACAACATTATTAACAAAAACAGAAATCTACAAAGTAAATGAATCTGCTAAAAAAATAGAAAGTGTAAATTATGAAAAAACAATAAAAAAAGAGTTTATAAAAAAAGCATGTATAGAACTCTTAGAAAGATATGAATATACAGGAATAATAACTTTACTAGAAAAAAACGAAATTTATAATAAAGATTTAATCCATTTGTTAAAATATTGTGATTATAGGTTACATTTTGATTTCGACAGTGCAAATAAAGAATTAGAGAAACTAATTGAGAAAAAAGATTCTTTAACAAGAAAAGAGTTAAAAAAATTTGAAATAAAAATAGAAAAAGAAGAAGATTTAATTGGTGAGCTTTATATAAATATGATAATAAAATGGGAAAAATCAGAAATTGTTGACTTTATAGCTAGATTACAAAGATTTTCTGAAGCATATTTGCAATACATTTTCTCTAAAGCTATGAACATAAAAATAAATTGGGAAGATGAAAAAGAATCCAATAAAAAATTTAAAGAGTGCATTACTAAAGAAACAGAATTATTTGAACAAATAAAATATTATTATGAGAAAAAAGGAAAAAGCATTGAAGATTTAAAAGTGAATAAGATGAATCTTTATTTATGTTTGCCTTACTTTCAAAAAAAAAGATTAATAGAAAAAGAAATTGATAAGAGTATAGATAAGATTAATAAAATAATTGATAAGTACAGACATTTGTCTATTATTGCGCATGGATTTAAGGGAGTTTCAAAAGAAGATATTCTGAAAGAATTCGGCTCTGAAGAAAGTTTAAAAGAGTTATTGGGAACTTTGCTAGAAAAAATGAAAATTAAAAAAGAAGATGAATTCGCTGAAATAAAGAAAAGAATATTAGAAAAAATAGAAAAAATCTAACAAATTTATATAGTAATCTTGATTAATGAGTAAAAATTATTATATCTTAAAAAGTGGAAGATTAAAAAAGAAACAAAAAACTGTTTATTTAGAAACGAAAAAAGAAAAAATAGCCATACCTATAAAGGATATTAAGAGTTTATACATTTTTAGCGAGATAGGAATTAATACAAAATTATTAAATTTTTTATCGAAAAATAAAATTCAAATTCATTTTTTTAATTATTATGGTTTGTATATGGGAAGTTTTTATCCGGGAGAAGCATTAAACTCCGGTAAGGTTTTAATAAAACAAGTTGAAAAGTATTTAAGTAAAGAAAATAGAATAAAAATAGCTAAAGAGATAATTGATTCTTCAATTTTTAATTTACTTAGAAATTTAGAATATTATAATAAACAAGGAAAAGATCTAAAAAAAGAGATAGAAGAGATTAAAAAAGAAAAAGAAAAAATAAAAGAAACGAAAGATGTATATGAGTTAAGAGGTATAGAAGGAGCAATTAGAAAAGTTTATTATAATTCTTTTGATAAAATATTAAGAGAGGGATTTAAGTTTGAAAAAAGAACGTGTCGTCCACCGGGAAATATGTTAAATTGCTTAATAAGTTTTGGAAATTCTTTGTTGTATTCTGTTTGTTTAACTGAAATTTATCGTACACATCTAAACCCTGCGATAAGTTATCTTCATGAACCCTCTGAAAGAAGGTTCTCTTTATCTTTAGATATAGCAGAGATTTTCAAGCCAATCATAGTGGATAAAATCATCTTTAATATAGTGAATAACAGAATTATAAATGAAAATCATTTTAATAAAAAAGTAAACTTCTGCTATCTTAATGAGAGTGGAAAAAGGATTTTTTTGAAAGAGTTTGATGAAAGGTTAAACAAAACGATTATGCACAGAAGATTAAAAAGAAAAGTTTCTTATAATTATTTAATAAGATTAGAGTGTTATAAACTAATTGATTACTTATTAAAGAATAAAAAATATAATGGTTTAAAGTTATAATGTATTCAATAATAGTTTATGATGCTAGTAAGAAAAGAGCAAATAAAATTTGTAATTTTCTGAAAAGATATTTAAATTGGATACAAAACTCTGTTTTTGAAGGAGAAATTAGTGAAGGGAAACTAAAAAGACTAATAAGAGGTTTGAAAAAAATTGTGAAAGAAGAAGATTCGATTATCATTTTTAAATTTAGGGATAAAGAATTAATGAAAAAAGAAGTTATAGGAAAAGAAAAAGCAGAGATAACTAACATCATTTAGTAAAAGGTTTATAAACTAGGCATAAAAAAAGGTTTACGATGAAAATACTTAAAAATTCCAATTCATAGATACTTATAACCTTAAAATTTTAAGGGTTTTAATCGAACTAAGATAGGATTGAGACGGAGAATGAGAGCCTGCGCTTCTTGCTGAGATTATTTCATTTTTTTTAAAGTTTTAATCGAACTAAGATAGGATTGAGACTCGTTAAGACTTGAATAATTATTTAAAAAGTCTCTTCTTATTGTTTTAATCGAACTAAGATAGGATTGAGACGAGAAATTAAATCAACTTGAGCCTGTGCTCCTTCGCTAATGTTGTTTTAATCGAACTAAGATAGGATTGAGACATTTTTCTTAACGCCTCTTCAACAAGAGAAGAGAATGATTGCTCTGGTTTTAATCGAACTAAGATAGGATTGAGACAAATCAACAACTCTTCCTTCCATATCTAATACTTGTGTTTTTGGTTTTAATCGAACTAAGATAGGATTGAGACCGTTGCTCTTTGTAGTATATTTCCAGCATCTACATTAACTCTGGTTTTAATCGAACTAAGATAGGATTGAGACTTCTTTTTGTTCTTTCGTGTAATTATACAACAATAATATCTCTTGTTTTAATCGAACTAAGATAGGATTGAGACTAAATCCATTCTGAACAATCTTAATTCATACAATGCTTTGTAATAGTTTTAATCGAACTAAGATAGGATTGAGACTTAATTATTATATACTTGCAACTTTTGTCTCCATCTCTCAAAAATTGTTTTAATCGAACTAAGATAGGATTGAAATGAAAAAAGATAATTCAACAATAGACTGATTTATGAAGAAGAAATTAAAGGGAATAAGTAGTCATAAAAACATAAAAAACTAAATTACATCGATATCAATTTCTATAATCTCTTTTTCTCCATAAAGAAGCTTTCTTAATAGACTAGGATTTTCTCTTTTTACATTTATATTTATGTCTCTTATTTTTGAAATTCTCTCAGAAGAAAGGCTGTTTATATAAGATTTTGCGATAGATGCTGCTTCAAAAAGAGTTGTTTGATAACTTTTCTCCCTCTCCTGTTTTTTTAAAAGCTCTAATGCTAAAGAAGGATTATTTCTAGCGATGGCTGTTTCAGCAATCTCTGGAAGAGAATAAGAAGGAGAAATTGAAAAATTAAAATATCTTTCTAAGTCATTATTCATTAATTTTGATTTTTCATAATAAGGAATTAGAGGATTATCCATATACAAATTTATAACCATTCTTCGTTCTTTTTATTTCAAAACCTGAATAAGAAGGACAAAAAGAAAACTCGATTTCTCTATAATCTTTAAATGGAGTTGTATTTTCTAAAATCCATTCTAAACTTTTCTTAAGGCCTTCTACAAATCTTAAAATTTTCTCTTCATATTTTTTTCCATAAGATGAAACTATTTGTATATAAGGATCTAAATATTCATCTAAATTTTTTTTGTAAGAGTTCTTTTCTAAAGAATTCTTCTCTAATTCTTCCTTATATTTTTTAAAGCCTTCCCTATCCTCTAAGTAAAGCTCAACTCCATTTTCTAAATAGACAGGTCTAAAAAATTTGAATACGCCTCTTTCAAAACAGCCATTAGAAAGCTCTCTAACTTTTTCAGGAGGAACTAAGTATTCTCTTCTAAAATACTTTTTTAAGTTTTCTATGAGTTTCTTAAAAAAAGAAATCATTTTACTCTTATTCTCATATTTATTTCTTCGCTTTCTGAATTTAAAAAGCTTAACAAACCATCATTTTTTCTAGAGATTTGAATATTCAAACCCTTCGAATTATCTAAAGCACCCTTAGGCAAATTATCTAAAAAAGTTTTAGCAACTATTGAAGAACTAATCAAAGAAGCTCTATAAGTTTCTTCCTCGGCTTTATACTCTAAAAAAGAAGCAGTTTCATAAGGTTTTCTTCTCGCTGCAGCTGTTGTAGGATAATCATCTTCTCTCTCGTAAAGAAGAGGTTCTTGCTCTTGTGAAGCGTTTTTCTCTTTTTTATCGCTAAGGATAGAGTAAGATCCTGCTAAAAAGCCTCCTGCGGCAGCAAGAGGTCCTGCTAAAGGAAGAAACAAGCTAGCTACTAAACCACAACCTATTAGGTGCGGAATCTTTTCTAAATATTCTTTTCTCATTCTACTTAAACATTGAAAAAATGATATTTATTAATTCTCCTCCCAAAATTAAGACTGTTTCAAAACTGAGAGTGTTTCGCTATCGCTAGTTCTTGAAGAAATAAAAAAGTATATAAAAAGAGAATAAAAGAAGATTAAATGGAAAATTATAAAACAAAAGAAGAAAAACTTGAAAGAATGTTTTATGATGAAAAGAGCGGAGGATGCTATATATACTTTTATTCGAGAAAAGATGGAAAAGAAGAAACCCATCTTTACTATAAAAAAGGACCTATAACTATAAACTTTGGAAACATCAATTATATTCCTATAATACGAAAACAAGACTCTCTCAAATAAATTTATATATCCTTTATCACTAATTTTTTTATGAAATTTAAGAAAGGACAGTTAACTCTCTTTATTATAATAGGAATAATTATTATAGTGTTAATTTTTTTTATATTTTTATACAAACCTTCTCTCAACAAAAGAAGCAGTTTCAATGAAGTGAAAGAGTATTATTACTCTTGTATAGAGAGCATAATGATGGAGGGAATTGATACTATGTCATCTAGAGGAGGTTATATTTATCCTCCTTCTTTCGTGGCAGGTTCTCAATTTTCTCCTTCCTCTTCTGAATTAAATTTTTTTGGAAGTCCTGTTCCTTTATGGTTTTATATAAGTGGAAACAATATCGCAAAAGAGCAAGTTCCTACAAAAAGTCAGATGGAAGAACAATTAAAAATGTTCTTTAAAGAGAATATAGGAAGATGTGACTTTAAAGAGATAGAAAATAAAGGTTACCAAGTATATTATAGTCCTGTAGAAAATTTAAAAATAAGAATAAATGAAGAAAATGTAGAAGTTGAATTTGTTCAAAGAGTATCTGCTTATAAAGGAGAGGAGAGTGTAGTTTTCTCATCACATTTTATAGATATTGAAACAAAACTAGGAAGATTTTATAACATTGCTAAAAAAATCTATGATTACGAAAAAGAAAACCAATTTTTAGAAAGTTACACTTTAGATATCCTAACAAGATATGCTCCTTTCGTCGGTGTTGAGATTAAATGCTCCCCTATTTATTTTAATTTTGGAGAAATAAGAAATAATTTATCAAGAGCTATTATGGAAAATCTTAATTATGTTAACTTTAGAAATAAAAAAGATAACTATTTTTCTGTTGATTTAAAGGAGAGTATAAAAGAGAATGTAAAAATAATGTATCAAAATACTTGGCCAACAAAAATAGAGATTTATGGAGATAACATTGCACAACCAATAGGAAATTCTAAAGGGTTAGATATTTTAGGATTTTGCTATGTACCTTATAAATTTGTATATGACATCTTTTACCCTGTTTTAATCCAAATTTATGATGATAAAGAGATATTTCAGTTTGCTACTTTAGTGGTAATAGAAAAGAACCAACCAAGAGAAAGATTATTTGAAGCACTCGATTTTGAAAATGAAATAGATATATGTTCAAATAGCATTCAACCAATTACAATAAAAACATATGACTTAGATAAAAATCCTGTTGAAGCAGAAATAAAAATAAGTTGTGTTGGCAATGGTTGCTTCTTAGGAAAAACAAAAAAAGTATCTAATGTTGCCGTTTTAGAAACAAAAGTACCTCAATGTGTAAATGCAATAATCGAAGCAAATGCAGAAGGATACTCGCCAGGAAAAACAATAATATCAACGAATGAAGAAACAGAAGCTGAAATCGTACTGAAAAAGAAGTATAAAATAGAAGTTGAACTGGAAGGAATTAAGGATAAAGCAATAATTAATTTCGAAGGGGAAGGGTTTTCAAAAAGTATATCTTACCCAACTGAAAAAGAAGTAGAGCTTGTTGAAGACTTTTATAATATAAGCGTACTTGTTTTTAAAAATTCTACATTAAAGATTCCTTCTTATAAAGAAAAAAAATGTTTTGAAATGCCTTCGTATGGAATTTTAGATTTCAAAGAAGAAACAAAATGTTTTGAAATGACAATTCCTGAACAGCAGATAGAAGGAGCACTGATTGGAGGAGGATACTCTAATGAGTATTTTTTTGAAGAAGATTTAAAAAAATCAAAAAAGATTAAAATAAAAGTTCCTTTATTTAAAGAACCTGGAAATTTAGAAGAGCTTAGTGAAAATTATATAAAATTAGAAGACTCTTTTTTAGAAGTAGAAATAAAATGAAAAAAATTTTTTATTTAGCTATAATAGTATTAATTCTTTGTAGCGTAAGAGCTCAGATTTTTAGAAATAGCTTAGAAAGTTACGAGACTCCTTTTAGTGGAGAGTACTCCTTTAATGATTATCAGTTTTATCCTGCTTTTTCAAGTTATTATACATCTTCTGATTTTGCAGATTATTGGCCTATTTTAAAAGATATGAGAGAAGGAAGATGTGATGGTGCTACAGATTTCGCCATAATGATTCCTCCTGGTGGATGTACTCCTGCTGTAGTAAGAAGTGACATTCTAGCTGAACAAAATGTTCCGGTTTTTTGTAAACTTGTAGCAGTCCAAATTAATCCTTTAATAAAAGTATCTTCGATAAGATCCTTAACTTTTAGAGGGAAATATCCTGACGAAGTAAGTGCAGTTAGATTCTATCCTGCAAGAGCAGGAACAACAATTTCAAATACTTTACTAAGTAATCCTGTTATAAATGAAATAGGATATGCAGTAATCATCTTAAAAAAGAGAAGTAATGAAAGTTCCTTACCTTCTTTTGTTTCAGGAAATATTACTGCTTCTCTTAATTATGAAGCGGAAGAAACTTTTGGATTAGGAAAGTCAGAATTTTACCTAGAAGAAATAAAAGATGAAGAATGGGAAGAAAAATCTGCTTATAACACTTTTTTAGCAGGCAAGGCATTTATTAGAGCAAAAGATATAAGAGAAAACGATGCAAGAATAGCAATATATATTAACAGGAAAGATAGACCTTATAGAGAGGTTACATTAAAAGAAGGCGAGAAGTCTAATACAATTTATTTACCAGGATTATATTGTATGGCAGGTTTTGATGTAAAACTAAACGAAATTACCTCTATAGATGACCAAGCGCTTTTAAGAGTAAATAACGATTTGATATGGGTAAGAAAAGGAGACACTTTCTTAAATGAACGTTGCAAAGTTGAAAGCATAAATATAAAAGAATTAGGAAATGGAGAAATAACAATAAAATGTATTGGGATTAAGGATAGAATATTTCTAAAACTCGATAGTTTGAATTATGTTAATCTTGAAATTGATTCAAAAGAGGTAAAGCTAAAAGAAGGAGAAAAAATTTTAGATAAAGAAGGATGGTATTTAGCATATATTAAAAAAAATTCAGATTCTAAGATAAATAATGAGAAAAAGAAGTATATTATTTTATTAAATGAAAAAGAGAGCTCTTATAATTTATATCAAAATTATAATAAATTAATCTCTAAGATAAAAGAGATAGATGTTCCTTCGAGAGAATATACTTCTACAGAATTTACAGAAGAGTTTTCTAAGAAAACAGGACTAAAGGAAAACTCTGATTTTATTATTCTCTTTGATAATGAAGAAAAAAATATTAAAGGAACAAAAATAAGAATGAAGGATGTTGAAAGAAGAGAAGACCAAATAAATAAATTAGATGAAAAAAGCTCAAAAGTTGTTAATGAATATAATAGGAAATTTGATGAAACTCTAAAGGAACTTTTAAGAGGTTTTCCCAATACTAAAGACCCTTATTCTCAAAAAGTTTTTGCAGAGCAAGCTTTTCTTGAAAAAATAGAATTAGAAGAAAGACTTTTGAATTTAGGAGTGCTTATAGAAGAGGATTTGATTAAAACAAGAAAAGAATTTTTAGAAAAATATCCTTCATCTGAGTATTCAAGCGGAATAAAAGAGAAAATTGACAAAATAAAAGAGTATGATAGAACAAAAGCGAGTGCAATAATTACAATAAATGACAGAATGAATATGATTTCTTTAGAAGATTTGAAAAAAGCAAATCCTGATGAAAAAAAAGCAGAAATTTATATAGAAGGATTGAACAAAGGATATTTTTCAGAAGGTATGAAAATTAAACTTGCAAAAAAAGATAAAGTAGCTGACTTAGGAGATTATTTTTTAATTCAAAAAATTAATAAAAATAATTTAGAAATAAGCTATTTTGAAAATAATACTAACAGAGATAAAGAAGAATTTATAGAAAAAAGATACACTCTTGATTTAAATAAAGAGAAAGAGATTGGAGAAAAAAGAAAATATAAAGTTCTAGTAAATGATATTGATTTGAAGAAAGTTGCACACATAACTCTAATTCCAACAGAAGATAGAGTTAGAAGTGAAGCAAATTTCAGTTTTAAAATAGGGATAGAAAAAAGAATGTTCGAAATTGTTCCTGATAAAGTAGATCAGGATTTGAAAGAGTTGAATAAAACAATAAAAGATTGGGAGAAAAAATTGGATAGTTTAGGAAAAGTTATAGAGAATTGGAAAAAAGTTTGCTTTTTTACCGGAATGGGTCTTCAAGTAAAGAATCTTCTCGAAGGAGTGAGCGGAAAAGCTCTTGCTAGACAAGAAGTTATGAAAAATTATAGAGAAATTTGCAAGAAAGAAGCACAAAAAGGAGAAGGAAAGAATAGAGAAATTCTTTTATCAAAATGCTATAATGAAAGAAAAGAATGGATAGAAAAAGATGTAGAGTCCTACACTCAAGCGATAAAAGAAACAAATGAAGAGCTAAGAGAATATAAGACTCTTGATGATTGGAAAAAAGCAAACAAAAAGATAAATGTCGACGGAGAAGAGATTAGTACAGATAATTTTAATAGCTGGACGGATGTAAGAAGATACCTTCTTTACAAGAATTTAAAGGATAAGGAAGTATCATTAGATACTTTAGAATCGGTAAAGAGAGAACATGATAGTACAATAACACAGATAAAACTTTTAGAAGAAAGAATGAGACAAGAAAGAGAAAATGAAGCTGCTGCTAGGAGCTTATTAAATTTAAAGGAAGGCGAGAATATTAAAATTCATGATTTAGGAAAGAGAGAAACTTTTTCTTCTAGTGGATTAAAAGGAAAAGACATTGCATTAAGAACAGGCGATTTAACTAAGATAGGAGAAGACCAAAGAATAGAGTTCGTTAGTTATAGAGGAACAGAATATCTTTTAGTTATAGAACCAAAGTGGAAGAATACTTTTGGCGTAAATGAAAATTTGATATTTAAGAAAGAAGGAGATAGTTGGAAGAATGTTCTCTCGAAAGATGTACCAAGCGACGTTAAATCAGTTGTTTTTATAGACGGAAAAGAATGCAAGAATAAGTATAAAAATCCAACTGTGAGATATTTCTCTTCTTCATTAGAAGGATTGCCTGCAATAGTTCCTTTTGATGCTGATAATGGATGGTATGTAAGAGTATCTTCATCGCAAGGAGGAATCTTCTCTAAGGAAGAAAAAGGATATTATGAATCAGGAAATGTAAGATTTTTTTATGTTTGTAATGTAGGACCAAATGGAATTGAAGAGAATATGGGAGGAGATGATTTATGCCAAAGTTTTGATATAAATAACTATGATTCTATAAACTCTTTTGGAGGATGCAATGCAATAACGGGAAGAGAAGTTAGAAAATTAGGAGATGATGCACAAATAGCTATCAGACAAGCAGCAAGCCAATATAAAGAAGTAGTAGATAAAAAAATAACAAAAGTAAGAATTTCTGTCCCGGGAAGAAAAACGATAATAGCAGATGTAGAAAGAGAATTTATGGGAGACAATCCTGTAGTAGAATGCCAAGACTTTATGTCTATAAATGATTGTAATATTCTATTTAATGTTTGCGATCCTGTTGTGTGCCCTCCATCAAGATGCGACTTTGGAGGAAAAATGCCCGTCGATAATGTAATTGCATCGGGTATTGCAGGAAGCCTTTTATTATGCTTACCGAACTTTGGTTCTCCTTCTCAAGGAGGTGTTTTAGTACCTATTTGCATAACAGGAGTACATGCAGGTTTAGATGCTTACTTATCAGTTTTAAGAGCACAATATGCTTGTTTGGATGAAGCTAAAAAAACAGGAAAATATGTTGGTGTTTGTGATTATATCACTGCAGTGTACAAATGTGAATTTTTCTGGAGAAATGCCCAACCATTCTTGAAATACTTAATACCTGCTGCAGTGGCTCTTGTAACTGATCCTTCATATATATTTAGACAAAAAGGAGGAGGAGAATATTTAACATTCCAAACAGCTTGGAATAATATGGAAAAAAGCATGAATTATTTTAAGAATCAGTATGCTTCTACCTCTTTTAGAGCTTTCAGATATTCTGATGTGCAAGAATTTGGTTCAGAAGTTTGTAAAATGTTCATAGGTTCATCTTTCCCTACAAAAGGAGAAGCTTTCGACAAACTTTTTGCACCTGATTCTCCGACGCAATTTTATGCAGAGTTCTCTGAAATACCCTTTACAGAAGCAACATCTCCTCCAACTTCGCAATATAAAGTTTTGTATCACATATATGCAGGAAATGACCAATCAGTGAGCTTTAGAGTTTACTTAAAAGATCCTCCTGCATATCCTTACTATAATGAGCATAGAGTATTATTCGTAGCATCAGGGGCACTTGCAAAAGGAAAATTTGCTTCTGAATCTCGTGACTTTACTGCTCCTGCCGGGTATAAACAACTTTGCGTAGAAATTAATGGAGTAGAAAAATGCGGATTTAAACAAGTAACTTCCGATGTAGGTATAGAATACTTAACGAAGATGCAAGTTAAACAAGAAACAGAAAGAAGAGATATAACAACAGAGTCGGAATGTGTTTCTGGAACTAAAAGCATAATGGGGATCACTTCTTCTCTAAATATACAAGAAGGAGTCCAAACATCTTTAACTCCACAAATATCAAAGATGGGAATAGTAAGAGTTTGTTCAAATGAAAATCCAGGTAAAGGTGTAGAAAGCTCTAGGTGGATAGAAGTAGGATATTGCAATAATCCAAATATAAAGTGCTGGTTGGACACAAAATCAATAAATAAG
>JAWAET010000007.1:0-18793 GCA_038891175.1 Candidatus Pacearchaeota archaeon | reverse complement strand
TAGAGAGTAGTTCCGTCTGATTTTTTTATTAAACAAACACCTAATCCAAATTTTTCTAAATTGACTATTAAAGCTCCCTCACTCTCCTCGAGAAGATTTTTATTAACTTTTATTAGTTATCTATTTTTTTTAGTCTAAGAATCCTCTTTCTTAATTTTTTTATCTAGACTTATTTGAATTTTAAGAATTTTTTCATCATCTTTTTGCTATGCTACTTTTTATTTTATATCTTAGAATTATTTAAGTCCTATTTTTTTAAATATCTTTTTTGTTAATTATTAAATATCTTTAAATCTACTTTAATCTAGGGACATCTAACTCTTTACTAATCTTATCTATTTTCTCTAATACAAAATCTATTTGCTCTTTTGTATGCGTGGCCATCATGCTTATTCTAATCATCTCTTCTCCTATCCTAACAGCAGGAGAGATAACAGGGTTGACAAAAATATTCTCTTCGAATAGTTTTTTGCATAATAAAAAAGTTTTTTTCATATCTTTAACATATAAAGGAATTATAGGTGTTTCGCTTTTTCCTGTATCAAGATGAAGGTTCTTTAAACCTTCCTTCATTCTTTTTGTATTTTCCCAAAGCATTTCAATTCTATAAGGTTCTTCTTTAATCAGGTCTAATGCTGCAATTACCGTAGCTGTATTTGAGGGAGACAAAGCAGCTGTAAATATAGATGATGTAGAGAGATGTTTTAAGTAGTCTATAATTTCATGACTTGATGCAACAAATCCTCCTTGACTAGCAAAAGACTTGCTGAAAGTCCCCATTATTATATCTACTTCATTGGTTAAATTGAAATAATCCGCTGTGCCCTTTCCTTCTTTTCCTAAAACTCCTATTCCATGAGCATCGTCGAGCATTAACCCTACTTTATATTTCTTACAAACCTCTAAAATTTTAGGAAGGTTAGCAATATCTCCTTCCATACTATAAACTCCTTCTATCACCACTAAAGCAGAAGAATCTTCGTCTTTTTTCATAATGTTCTTTATTATTTCTTCGAGTGAAGAAGGACTATTATGTTCAAATCTAATCACTTCTCCTCCGTTTGCTTTTACTACTCTGCTTCCTTCATATATGCTAGCATGATCTTTTTTATCCAATATAAGATATTCTCCTCTTTTAACTAACGAACTTATAACTCCTGAATTTGCTAAAAAACCTGTACTAAAAACTAAGGCTTCTTCCTTTCCTACAAATTCTGCAAGTTTTTCTTCTAACTCTCTGTGAATCTTAAGATTTCCGTTAAGAAACCTAGAACCAACACAGCCTGTCCCATACTTCTCTATTGCTTTTTTCGCTGCTTCTTTTATTTTCGGATGATTAGTTAATCCTAAATAACTATTTGAACCAAACATATAAATTTTTTTATTACCGACCTCAACAACACTATCTTGTGCACTCTCTATCTCTCTAAAATAAGGATAGTACTCAAAGTATCTTGCAATCTCAGGTTCAATAAACTCATAAGCTTTTTTAAAAATCTTAGGAGAATCTTTAATTTTATTTCCTCTAACTCTAAGAAAATATTTTTCTATCTCTTTCATTTCTTCTTTCATTTACTTTTTATTTATCTTAACTATTTATTTTTATCTATACTCTAAAATATTTTAAAATCAAGATAATAAGAAATATAAGAAGCATAAAAAAAAGAGTTTTCTCTCCATTTTTTCCTGTTCTTATAAATCCTTTTATTCTTAGATTAGAAAAAGGGAAAAAAATAGGAACTCCTCTTGTAGTCATCATATCTAGAAAAAGATGAGAAAAAGAACCAAGAAAAAATCCTATCCCCGTTCCTTTATTAGTTAATTCCAAAATTAAACTTATAGTGCCTATCAAAAAAACGCTGTGAAAAGTTGTTCTGTGTTTGAATATCCATTGTAAAGGTCTAAAAATAAAAATTTTTCCTAGTTTACTCTTTTTGTTATCTATATCTGGAAATAAAACTCCAAAAATAAAAAATAAAATAAAAAGAAGGTTAATATTAAAAAAAGGAAGGAGGACTAATAGCAATATAACAGAAAAGAGAATGTGTGTTCTGAATAACATAAAAAATTAAAAAAGAATCTAAATAAAAATCTTACTCTATTTTTTCTTAAAAGAAATATTTATAAATTTCTTTTTCTAATTTTTAATAATGTTTAACCAAGAGTTAATCTTAAAATTTAAAAGATTATGTGAAATAGAAAAAATATTCGGACAAGAAGAGTTAATCCAAGCAAAAGAGATACTCTCTTATTTTATGAAAGAGGATTACGAAAATCTTTCTGAGAAAAAAATAATTAAGAGTTTAGATATTATAATTTTCAGAAATAATATTTTTTCTGTAAATCCTGAGAATTACACGAGATTAACTAAGAAAATTGAGGACTTAAGAAAAGAGTCAAAAGAAGAGATATTCTATTGTTTAAATTATCATCTCTTGGTAGGGAGTACTCCCTTTCCCCATTCTTGCAAGTATGTGGATATTGATGAAATTTTTAATAAAGAGAGAGATTTAAGAAGTGAAATTACCCAATTTTTAAGTGATTCTTACAAGTTATCTCCGACAATCTCTTCTTAATATTTTTTTATCTTTATTTCTTGTTCTTTCTCTTTTTAATAAACTCTTCTTGAAATTTTGTAAGCTTATTTATTTTTTCATTAATCTTACTTATTTCTTCATTTACTCTCATTAAATCTTTTTTTACTCTTTCAAAACTCAAAGAAATATTTTTTTCTAACTGCTCTAAATTTTTTACAGCCATATTAAAAAAAAATATTTTTTAGTTTATAAATTTTTCTATTGTTCTAACTTTAAAATAACTACATAAAAATATATCTTTTTAAATAAAAAAGGATTACTACTAAAATGAAATATGAATTAATAAGTCCTGCAGGAAATTTTGCTAGTTTAAAAGCAGCAATAGACAACGGTGCCGATGCGGTTTATTTTGGATTGAAAGAATTTTCTATGAGAGCATATGCAGAAAATTTTTATTTAAGAGATTTAAAGAAAGTAAAAGAGTTTTGTAATGAAAAAAAAGTAAAAAGATACCTAACTCTTAACACTATTATTTTCGATAAAGAAATAAAAAAAATAGAAGAGATCCTAAAGAAAGCTAAAGATTTCATAGATGGAGTTATATGTTGGGATTTTGCAGTTATTAACTTATGTAGGAAATATAGTATCCCTTTTCACATCTCTACTCAAGCTTCTGTTGCAAATGTAGAATCTGCTAAATTTTACAGGTCCTTAGGGGCAGAAAGAATTGTTGTAGCAAGAGAATTAAATTTGAAACAAATAAAAGAGATTAGTAAAATAATTGATGTAGAAGCTTTTTGTCATGGAGCGATGTGTGTTTCTATTTCAGGGAGGTGCTTTACAAGCCAATTTTTATTCAATAAAAGTGCAAACAGGGGAGAATGCTTACAACCTTGTAGAAGAAAATATAAAATTATCGACGAAGATAATAACGAATTAGTCTTGGAGAACCATCGTATTCTGTCTGCAAAAGATTTATGCACTTTGCCTTTTATAGAAAAAATGAAAAAAGCAGGAATAAAATGCTTTAAGATAGAGGGAAGAAATCGTTCACCGGAATATGTTGCCATAGTTACAAAAGTTTATAGAACTGCTCTCGATAAAAAACTTTCTAAAAAAGAGATGTCTGCTCTTTTGAACGAGTTAAAAAAAGTTTATAACAGAGGTTTTTCTTCTGGATTTTATTTAGGTTTCCCCACTTTTAGAGATCTCTCTAATTCCGATTCTGGAGAACAAACTGAGAGAAAGAAGTATATAGGAAGAGTTGAAAGATATTCTTCTAAAAATAATATTGCGCTAGTTAGAATCCATAATGAAGGTCTTACAAAAAATTCGGAGATTTATATTATAGGAAAATATAGCGGCGTAAGAAGATATAAAATAGAAAGATTAGAAAAAAATAAAGAAGAATTAGAAAAAGTTTGTAAAGGAGATTTAGTAGAAATAAAAGTTCCTTATGCAAATAAAAATGATGAAGTCTACTTAATAGAAAAAAAGAGTTGAAGTTCTAATTAAATTTTTGGCTTACAATCTTAGAAATACCTTCTTGCATACTAACTCCTAGTAGTACAGGAGCATTTTCAATTAAAGCATCATTGTGGGTTATGATAATATACTGGCCGGCAACCATATACTTTTTTATCAAAGCAGAAAGCAATTCAGAATTGTGTTTATCTAATGCAGCATCTATCTCATCGAACAGATAGAAGCAATAAGGTTTATACTCTTGAATTGCAAAAATTAGAGATAAAGCAATGAGGGTTTGCTCCCCTCCAGATAAAGAAGAAACATCGATGTGTTTTCCTCGAGTTAATTTAAGTGTAATTTCTAGTCCTCCTGCAAAAGGATCTTCTTTATTTTCTAGTTCTAAAAATGCTTCGCCTTTTTTGCTTAATTGAGAAAAATTTCTGTTAAATAAGCTATTTATTGATTCTAATGTTTTTAAGAAAGTTTTTTTCTTTTTTTTGTCTATCTCATTTATAACTTCAAGAATTTTTTCTTTTTCTTTTTGTATAACTTCTATTTTTTGTTGGATTGTCTCGCATGCATTTTTTACTTGTTCATAAACTTCTATTGCTCTCATATTAACATTTCCTATTTCTTCTATTCTCTTTTGTAATTCAATTAACTTACTTTTAGCTAATTCTTTTGATACTCCTAAGATTTCTATATCTTTATAATTAACAAATTCGCTTTCAAAACTCTCTATTCTTGCTTTAATTTCTGCTTCTTTTAATTTGTAATTATAATTTCTTTCTTCAAAAATTCTTATTTCATGTTGTAATCCGTTTAGTTGAGTTTCGAAGGATTTTTGTTTGTCCGATAAAGCATTTCTCTCGTGGTAAAGAATGTTAAATTGTTCATAAATCTCTTTTTCTCTTTCTTCTTTTTTTTGAAGAGTTAAAGATATTTCTTCTAATTTTTCTTTTATTTTTATTATCTCTTTTTCACATTCTTCATTATCTTTCTTTAGCAAAACAATTTCGCTTTTTATTCTCTCAATCTCTCTTTGTTTGTCAATAGAAGAAGAATCATAATCTAATTCATCTAAAGAAAGCTCTTTTAATTTTAATTTGGTCTCTTCATATTTTTCTTCTATTCCTTCTAAATTTTTAAACTCTTCAATTAATTTCTTTAGTTTTTTTTCTATGTTCTCTATAGAAGAATTAACCTCTTTTTCTCTTTCTAACAAAGTTTTAATAGTCTCTTTTTTTTCTTCTACATATCTTATTTTTGTAAGATCATTCTCTATTTCTCTCAAAGCATTCTGTTTTTCTTCTAAAACTTTCTTTGCTTCTTTAATTCTTTTAGACATTTCTGTTAATTTATTCTCGTTATTCTTTAAGGTTTCTTCAGAAGAGATTATTTTTTCATTTGAATTTTTTTTAACATGGTTTTTATGTTCTTCTGTTATTTTACTTCTACACAAAGGACATATATCTATTTTCTCTATCTCGCCAATTATCTTTTTTTCTTCTGAAATAACTTTTTTTAGTACTGCATTTTCTCTTTCTATAATTAGTATCTCTTTTTCTATATTCTCAATTTCTTCTCTTTTAGAATGAATAAAGGAGAGAGTTTCTTTTTTCAATTCTTCTCCTTTCTCAATATTCTTTATGTATTTTAATTCTGAAAAAATATTATTAATAGTAGCATTTAAGAAATGCTGTTCTTTTTCTACTCTTTTTAATTCTTCTTTTTTTTCTTCTTTCCTATTTTCTAGAAAAGATATTTCTGACTTAATTTGATAAAATAATCTCCTGCTCTTTTCCAAATCTGTCAGTGTTTTTTCTAAAATTTCTTTTTGTTCTCTTTTTTTCTTTACCTCCGGACTATTTTTTAGAATTTCTTCGAGTTCTTTTTCTAAATTTTCTAATCGAATTAATAAATTTTTCATTCTTATTTCATTCTGTTTTAGTCTATTTTCATAATTCTCTTTTCTTACTTTCAGTCCTGCTATTTCTGCTTTCAAATCCGAAATTTCCTTGTGAAGTATCTCCTGTTCACCACTTGTTTGTTCCTCTATTTTTTTGGTGATAGAATTAATTTTTTCTTGACATATAGATATCTCTATTTTTGTTTTATTTATTTGTTCTTTTATTTTAAGAATGTTCTCAGAATTCTTATTTTTTTCTTCGTTGATTTTTGCTATCTCTTTTTTTAAGTCCTCTATTTCCTTGAAGAGAATGGTTGCTTTATATTTCTTTATAAGTTCTTCTACTTTTTTGAATTCTAATGCCTCTTTTCTATCTTTTTCAAGAGATTTCAAGTAATTGGTTTTTTCTCTAAGAAGCATATTTGTTTCTTTTAGCTGCTCCTCAGTTTTTTCTAGTTCTCTAAGAGACTTTTCTTTTCTAGACTCATATATCGATATTCCTGCTACATCCTCTATAATTTTTCTTCTTTCTAAAGAAGACATCTTTACAAACGAAGAAATTTCTCCTTGCAAAACTAAATTAAATCCGTCAGGATCTATATTTGCTTTTGCTAGAATCTCTAATACTTCTTGTCTTGTTTTTATTTCTTCATTAATTTTGTATATCGATATTCCATTTTTTCTTACGATTCTTTTTATAGATATCTCTTTTTTTTCTATAGGAAACGAATTATCACTATTATCAAAAATTAATTCAACGCTTGCTTCATTGCATGGTTTATAAAATTTGTTTCCTGCAAAAATAAAATTAGAAGCTTTTTCTGCTCGAATAGACTTAGAACTCGATCTTCCTAATGCAAAACAAATTGCATCGGCTATATTGCTTTTTCCCGAACCGTTTGGTCCAACAATAACATTCATAGAGTTTTCTAGGACGATTTCAGTTCTTCGTGCAAAACTCTTAAATCCTTGTAAAACTATCTTTTTTAAATAGGCCATCGTCTATACTAAGAAAAATATCTTTTTAAGGGTTTAGATGTGCTTTATTTTTCTAAAGTTTTTTAAATTTGCTTTTTTTTATATCTTTATGGAAAAGAAAATCTTTTTTTTCTTATTTCTCTTAATTTCTTTAATAGGAGTTTCTTTAATTTCTTCTAAAGCGGAGAATCCTAAGATAGAAAAAAAAATTTTAGAAGAAAAAACAGGAGAAAAAATAAAAGTAATTATCGAATTAGAAGATAGCGTTATTGAAAAAGGAAAGTTCGGAGTTTCTTCTTTAAAAAAAGTTGATAAGAACTTTTTCATAATGCAAAATGAAAAAATAAGGAAAAAAATAAAGCACAATTTTATTTATTCTAATGCATTTTCTGCTGAACTTTCGATTGAAGAAATAGAAGAATTGGCAAAAAAACCAGAAGTAAAAAAAATTCATTATGATTATCCTGTTAGGGCATTTTTACAGCAATCTATTCCATTAATTAATGCTTCTCCCTCTTGGAATTTGCAAGTCGACGGAATAAATTTAACTGGCGAAGGACAAACAGTTTGCATAATCGACACCGGTGTTGATTATGGACATAATGATTTAGGTGGTTGCAGCCCTGTAAAACATACCTTAGAGGGAACAGTAGAAGATTATTTTTTGGAATCACCTCATCCTTATCCAAATAATTATGATTATACTTGGACAATAACAAAACCAGGTTATGAAAAAATTGCTGTGCATTTTAAAAACATAAGTCTAGAATATCCTGGTCAAGAGGGTTATGATAGTTTTGACAGAATAATCGTCTATGACTCTCAGATGAGGCAAATAGCTGTTTATCATGGAATAAATGGAGTTATAGAAGATTTATTGAGTCCTTATTCAGAAGGCGATAAGATTTATATAAGATTGATTAGTGATAATGGTGTTAATTCTTATGGTTTTTACATAGACAAGGTTATTAATGGAACAACAAATACAACTTACAATTGGAATGATTGCCAAAAAATCTTTGGCGGATGGGATTTTGTAAATAACGAGGGCGATCCTCTCGATGACAACGGCCACGGCACTCATGTTGCTGGAATTGTCGGAGCAAGTGGAACAATAAAAGGAGTTGCTCCTGGCGCGAAGATTGTTGCTGTAAAATCTTTAAATAGTGATGGTGAAGGCTATTCCTCAGACATAATAGCAGGAATAGAATATTGCATAAACAAAAGTCAGGAGTTTAATATTTCTGTTATAAGCATGAGTTTGGGAAGTGACTCTTTATATAACTCTTATTGTAATTATGGAGACGACCCTATGACTAAATCCATTAATTTTGCTATTTTAAAAAACATCTCTGTTGTTATTGCTACAGGTAATAATGAAAATTCTAGTTTTATCGCATATCCTGCTTGCATCTATAACGCGACCCGTGTCGGCTCAACGACAAAAAGCGATGAGGTTTCTTCTTTCTCAAATCGTTGGGCTTTGGAAATGTTGATGGCTCCGGGAAGTTCAATAAACTCTACTTATTTAAACAATAATTATGTTACTATGGACGGCACATCTATGGCAACACCTCACGTGTCTGGAGCAATTGCGATAATAAGACAATATTTATCAATGACAAACAGAACAATGACTCCGAAAGAAATTGAAAATCTACTTAATAAAACTGGAAAAAGCATTTCTGCCGACGGAAGAACTTATAAAAGAGTTGATTTGTTTTCTGCCTTGCTTGAAATTGATGCTACTCCACCAAAAATAAATGTTTCTGGAATTGAAAACAACACAAAAACTTTCGAAAGAAATCTAACTTTTAATTATTCTGTTAGCGATTGGCAGCTTGCAAATGTAACTTTGTACTTGTTTAATTCGACTGGCCTTTATAAAAAGGAGACAAAGAATATTGAAGGAACGTTTAATGAAAGCTACTTTTATGTTAAAGATATTTCTCCAGGAGAATACTCTTGGTATATAGAGGTTAGCGATAAGAAAAGTAACACAGAAAGAAGCGAAATAAAATATTTTGAAATACTCTCTAAACCGATATGGTGTGCTTTTCATTTTAGTCATACAAATTTTTCCGACGGAAAAATGAACATAACTCAACAATTACTTAATATAAAAGAATATTATGATTGCGGGAGTACCAATGATCATGATACAAGTTTAAATCAGGAAGAGTGGGAAGCCTTAATTAACATTTCAAGAGAAGCAAATGAAGAATTTAATTTTATTTATTTCTTTGGAGTAGAATGGAGCGGGAATCAGCATATATTCTACATAACTCTTAATCCTTCTCAAACAATAAAAAAAGCAAATGATGAAAATTTCAATGAAGTTAAAGAGTTATCAGAATGGTTAAAAGAAAACAAGGGAGTTGGACAATATAACCATCCTGCAAGAAAAAATGGGGGAACAAATTTTTCAAATAAAGAGAGTTATGACGAAGAAATTATTCCTTTAGTAGAAATAATTAACTTAAATAAAGGCATCCCCTATTGGCATTGGAATTATTGGTGGAATTGCTCTAATCCTTCTGTTTGTGAAGATTACATAAATCCTACTTATGACTCCTCTCACCTTCAGGAAGAAAATGGAAGTGGATGGGTAAAATATGCTTTAGACAAGGGGATTCATCTAGGGTTTAGTTGTGGAAACGACTATCATGATAGTTATCCTTTTAATCCTAAATGTTATACAGGTATTTCTGAATTAAAAGAGCTTACAAGAGAATCGATTTTGGAAAGTTTAAGAAAAAGACACACTTGGGTTGGAGAAGACAAAATATTTATGAGGTTCAAATTCGGAAATCTCTCTTCGAATTATACTATGGGTGATAAAATAAATTATTCTTCGATAAATAGCACAATAGCGTTTTTCTTTGAAGTTTATGCTCCCGAAGGAGAAAATGTTTCAAACGTAAGTCTTTTTTCTAACGGAGTAATAACTTCTATAGCAAAGTATGAAGGAAAACAAAACGTAAGCGGAAAGTTTTTTGCTAATCTTAGCGAATATAACGAGAGTTATTTTTTTATCGAAACAATTTTAACTAACGGAAAAAGAGGATGGACAAGCCCAATTTGGGTTTATTTTAATAAAGTTTATCCTCCTTTGGATAATAAAAATAGCAAGTCCTCTGGTAGCGGAGGAGGAACTTCCTTTTCACAAAAAGATATCTTAACAGAGAAAGAATCTAAAGAGGAATTGTTGGAAAAAGGTTTCTCGAAAATATTAAATAAAGGAGAAAGCTTAATTTTTTATTTAAAAACAAAACATAATCTCACTGTAGAGGACATTTTAAACGATTCTGCAAAATTTATTTTGAGAAGCGAACCTTTATCTTTTACTCTTTACATTGGTGAAGAAAAGAAGTTTAATTTATCTTCTTCAGACTATTTTGATTTATCTATTAAACTTAATTCTATCGTGGATAAAAAAGTAAATTTGACTATTAAGAAAATTAATGAAACAATAATTAAAGAAGAAAAAGAGCCAACAGAAAAAGAAAATAATAATTACAAAGAAGAAAGTTTTACTAAAGTTATTAAAGAAAAAAAGAAGATTAACAAAAAAATATTTGCAATAATCTTACCTATCTTATTCTTATTGTGGTTTGTCTTTTTTTATTTACTAAGAAAAAGCTTAAAAGAAACAGAAAGAGATTATAAATATGAAAAGATTAAAGTTAAACCCTTCTCAAAGAGATAAAAGAAGATATTTTATAGTAGAATGTGAAGATTCAAAAAAAATTGAAGAAGCTATCTTCGAGTATTTAGGCATTCTTGGTTTTGCAAAAGCATCTTACATAACCATAAAAGAAGAAAAAAATTTTCTTATCGGGTCTTGTTTAAGAAAAGAATTAAACGATGTTTTAGTTGCTTTTACGTGAAAGAAACTATTTTATATAACTTTTTCTTTTCCTGTTGAAAAAATTTTCTAACCCCTTACTCTTTCTCTTTGTTGTATTTTGGAAGGGGAATTATTTCTTTCTTCAATTGTCAAATTTTGTCTTTCTCTTATTCTTTCTTGTTGTCTTGATTCTATGAGGTTATTTCTAGTATTATTAAGATTACTCTCTTTTCTCTTTTCTAATTCTTCTTGAATTCTCTCTTTTATTCTCTCCCTTACTTGACTTTCATTTCCTTTTATTTCTTTCTTTATTTCTTCTTTAATCTCTTTTCTTTCTTTAATTGCATTCAGCCTATCTAAAGATTTTTTGGAGTTTTCTATAATTTTATTTATTCTTTCTAAAGAAGAAAAAGAAGTATTTGATATTTCTTTCTTTAACTTTTCTAAGCGGAGCTCATGAACCTTTATTGCTCTTTCTAGCGATGTTAGATTTTTATTTGTTATATTCCTTTCTTCGATTTTTCTTATTCTGTTTTCGACTCTTTCTAAAATTCTATTATGTGCTTCTATTGCTTTTTGCATTGCAGCAGTGTTATTTTTTTTAGCATACTTTTTTGCTTGAAGAAGCTGTAATTTAGCAAGTTTTAATTCTAACTCTGCTTTTTTTTCTTCTCTGAACGCAAAAAATAATGCAATTCTTGTTTTGAAAATATCAAAAGAGCTTACATTCTCTTCTAAATCTGCTTCTTCTTCTAAATAAGAGTTATTAGAAATATCTAGTGAAGAAACGCTTTCGCTAGTTATCGTGAGAGCTTCATTTTCTTCTGGGAAAGGAATTTGAGGTAAATTTTCATCTATTTCTGCATTTACGTATAAAACATTTAAAATAAAAAATAAAATAAACAAACTTAATTCTTTTTTCATAAAAATTTAATAAATACTCTCTTTATAAATCTTACTGCTAACCAGGTTCTTTTTTCTTTTTTTATTTTTACATCTTAAGGAAGAATTAATTTTCTTTAAAGAAGTTTTTTTATTTTAACTGCTTTTTGACGTAAATTTTTATGAATTATAAGTTAGAATTAAGTAACAAAGCGAGAAATGCGAGAGAGTATTTTGAATTACGCTCTCATATTTTATTAGATTTTTTTATTTCTTTTTTTAATGCGAAAAATATTGCTATTGATGTAACTTGAGTAAGTATTAATATAAAGATCATTAAAGAGATAGATAATTCATATAAATATCCTGCAAAAACACTTCCGATAAATAGAGCTAATCCGTACATTCCGTTAAAAATTCCATAGCCTGTTCCGCGTTTTTTTACAGAAGTTAAATCTGCAATTGCAGCTTTCATTATTGTTTCGTGTGAACCCATCACAATCCCCCAACAAAATACTCCTAAAAATATCATTATTAAATTATATGAGAATATTAATGGTAGAATTATAGAAGTGAGAATAGGAAGAATTAATAAAATAAAAAGGCCTGCTTTTTCATTTTTATATTTTATTTTTAGACTATCATATTTTTTTCCTATAATTATACCAAACACAGCATCTACAATCATGGCAATAGTATATAAAAGAGGAATTTGTGCATCAGGTACAATTCCTTTTGTTTTTAAGTGGTAACCAATGATTGCGAAGTTGACAAATCCTATTGTAGTAATAAATGTAAAAGTCGAGTATAACCAAAAGACTTTTGAAATCTTTGAGTTTTCTCTTTTGTTTGTTTTTTCTTCAAGTTTGCTAGGAGTTCTAAATTTTAAAAAAGTAAAAAATAATACTGTCATAAGTATTAAAAAAGGAATCCAAAGAAGACTATATCCTAATTGATAATCAGCAACTGTTTTCTGAGAATTACCAAAATAAATAAAGAAAAGAGTGAATATCAAAGGTCCGATTGTTGCACCAATTTGGTCTATAAACTCAGAGATGCCAAAACCAAATCCTGTCCCTACTTGTTTAGTTGCATGAGAGACTAAAGTGTCTCTTGCAGGACTTCTTAATCCCTTGCCAATTCTTTCGAGTAAAATAAAGACTGCTGCTAATTGCCAGTAGTTAGATAGTGCTAGCATAGGTACTGCCATAAGCAAACCGTATCCTAAAATTGTGAAAAACCAATGCGCTCTCGCTTTATCAGAAAAATATCCTGAAAATAAACGAATTGCATAACCCAATAATTCTCCTAATCCAATAATTAACCCAACAATTACCGCATTTGCACCAATCGTATTTAAATAAGGACCATTAACACTTCTTGCTCCTTCGTAGATAATATCTCCTAGCAGACTTACTAATCCAAAAAGAAGTATAAGAACAAAAGCCTTTTTCTTCTTTTCGTCGAGTTTATCGAAATATTTCTTGAACATCAATCTTTTTAATTTTATCAATATTTAAATTTGTTTGAAATAAGAGTATCTCTAAATTTCCTTTTTATATTCTTTATGTGATAGTATTGAGATTAACTTTTCTTTATTTCTCTCACTCTAAAAAATGAAGGTATTTTTAACGATTGTATAATCCTAATAAAGAAACATTAGAATATCTATCTAAAAGAGGATGTGTTGAATTAGAATATGGTGTTGAAAGCATAAATGAAGAGGTTTTAAAACTAACAGAAAAAAACAAGACAAGAAAAAAATAATCAAAGCTTTTGAGCTTACTAAAGAAGCAGGAATTAATGTTCATATCAATTGGATGATTGGATTGCCTGGAGAAACAGAGAAAGTATATTGAAAAACTCGATTTTGCGCGATATGGTAAAAAGAGGCTTAATAGACACCTTTAATCATGTAATAATGGTTCCATATCCAGGAACTCCGTTAGCAAGAAATCCCGATAAATATGGAATAAAAATTTTAACTAGAGATTGGAAGCAGTATGATGAATACGGATTACCCGTTTTCGAATCTCGAACAATCGAAAGAAAAGAAATTCTCGATTTATATGAATACGCCAATATTAGATTCGCTGAAGTTTTGGAAGAAACTCATAATTCTATGCTGGTTGAATAACCTTTAAACTATAACAGATTTAATCGTTTATGGAGATTAGATTAGCAAGAAAAGAAGACATAGATTTATTTATACCAATCAAAAAAGAGTTTAGTTAAGATTATGGAATCTTTGAAAAATCAGAAAATTTTATCATTGAAGAATTTGAAGATTATCAAAAAAAGAGGGTGTATAATTCTGGCGATAGACAAATCCAAAATTATAGGATATCTTGCAGGAATAATTGAAGAAGATTTATATGAGAGATTTGGTTATATCGGAGAAGTTTTTATTTCAAAGAAATTCAGAAATAAAGGGATTTCAACTAAATTAAAAGATAAATTTATTGAATTTCTTAAATCAAAAAATATTAATTTATGTAGAATAGATGTAAATCCAGATAATTCTGCTCAGGAAGTTTATAAAAAGTAGGGTTTCAAGATAGATAAATATAGAATGAGTTTAAAGTTTTAAAATCTCCTAGAAACTCTTCTTTTTTAAAAAAAGAAGCAAAAATTCTCGCCGACTCCCCAAACCCAAAGATACTTTCGAGCCCTTCTGCGTGGATATGCAAAATTCTTTCAGAATTTTTGGGATGGTTGCACCCTTTCGCAAAGCTCGTCCTCCCTAACAACTCACTCTTTGCATCCGTTCGCTCAAATTTTCCTACGGGAAATTTCGTTAAATTCCAGTGTTAGGTGTAATTCAGAATTTGGCTGTCCTAGACCGCCAGCCAAGATTGAGATGGTTGCTTAGGAAACTAAAAAATCCTTCCTTGATCTTAACAACGAAAAAGATAACTCAATTTGCTTCGCAAACAAAGCCTAACATCGGTTAAGCGGTTTCACTTCGCTACACCCAAAGATTTTTCTTAACGAAAAAAGGCAGAGGCTTTTTTAGCCCTTCTGGCACATAGTCTGCTGACGCAGAAACTTCATATTTAGACATAGAAAACTTTATAAATATTTACATTTATCAATATATTAATAGGAGAGTATTTCACAATGAAAGTGTTGAAATTTGGTGCAGTATGGTGTTCTGGTTGTTTGGTCATGAGGCCAACTTGTTGATGTTTTAAGAGGTATAAAAATGAATGAAAAAACAATAAAAATATTGAAGGCTCTTGCAGATGAAACAAGACTAAAAATAGTTAAAATTCTAATGAATGGTGAGAGATGTGTCTGTGAAATATTTCCTTATGTTAAGAGAACACAATCAACTGTTTCTATTCATTTGAATAATTTAGAAAAAAATGGAATATTAGAATCGAGAAGAGAAGGCAAAAAAATTTATTATAAAATTAAGGACAATCGAGTAACTAAATTAATAAAATTATTGGAGGAAAAATGAAAATTAAAGTTATTGGCTCTGGATGTCCAACATGCAAAAAACTTTATCAATTGGTTATGAAACTTAAAGATGAAGGAAAAATTAAGGCAGATATCGAGTATTCTGAAGACATCAATGAATTAATCGAACTTGGAGTAATGGGAAGTCCTGCTTTAGTTATTAATGGAAAAGTTGCTAATGTTGGAATGCCACCAAATGAAGAAAGACTTCTTGAAATAATTAAAAAGGGTTCTAAATAATATGGAAAGAAAAGATTGGAATATACTTATCTGGATTGTAGTTATCTTTAGCTTGCTATACTTTGTTCCTTCGGATACAGAATGGTTCAGAAATTCAATTTTATCAGCTTTTGATTTGTTACATGATTATGCCAAGAAACACGTTTTAACTTGTTTAGTCCCTGCTTTATTTATAGCTGGAGCTATTGCTGTTTTTATTAAGAAAGAGAAAGTTATTAAATATTTAGGGCATGAAGCCAAAAAATATGTTTCTTATGGCGTTGCTTCTGTTTCAGGTGCGATTTTAACTGTTTGTTCATGTACAATCTTGCCTCTATTTGCTGGAATCAGAAAAAGAGGAGCAGGTTTAGGCCCAGCAGTAACTTTTCTTTTCGCAGGCCCAGCTATTAACATAGCAGCAATTTTTTTGACAATCTCTGTCTTAGGAATAAAAATTGGTTTAGCAAGAATATTCTTTGCCATCTTGTTATCAATTCTTGTAGGTTTGACTATGCAGTTTATATTCAAAGAGAAAGTTGAAAAAGAGAAGTTGACAATTCAAGAGTCAGAAGAATTCAAAATTTCAAACAGAGTTTTAATAATCTTCTTTAGCTTAATGGTCGGAATTTTAATTGTAAACGGTTTACAAATTAATAGTGTACTAAAATATTCAATAATTGGAATATTCACTTTCGGTGTTGTCGGATTAGTTCTTTGGAAATTTAAAGATTATGTTGCTAAAAAATGGCTGGAAGAAACTTGGAGTTTTGCTAAAACACTTCTTCCATTATTGTTCATAGGGGTTTTTGTTGCTGGATTTATCATGCCTCTTCTTCCTCAAACATTGATAGAAAGATTAGTAGGTAATAATACAATATTAGGAAACTTGATTGCTTCGATATTTGGAGCATTTATGTATTTTTCAACTTTAACAGAAATTCCAATAGTTCAGGCATTAATTGCTAAAGGCATGGCTTCAGGACCTGCTCTATCTTTACTTCTTGCAGGACCTAGTTTAAGTTTACCGAATATTTTAGTTATAAGAAAAGTTTTAGGCACTGTGAAAACAATAACTTATGTTAGTTTAGTGATTGCTTATTCAACAATAGCCGGATTGATTTTTGGTTTATTATACTCTTTATAATTTTTGCTTTATTCTCTTGAAAAGAAACTAAAAATTCTTCTCTACTTCTACTTTGTGGCATACGTGTTGCCGTCTGTTTATTTTAAATTTAGCAAAGAAAATTCGAAGTTTTATTTTAGTAAGAGTTAACTTTTTGTAGTAACCTTTTGGTAGTTAAAAAACGAAAGATTTAAAAATATTATTACTATATAGTAGTTTAAGATAAAGCGAGATGAAATAAAATGAAAACAAAAATAAACTTTTCAATAGAAGAAAAGAAGAAATTAATAGGAAAAATGATAAAAAAGAGCAAATTTAGAAATGAGCCTAATGTTTTGAAAGAAGAACTAAAAAGAAGTGATAAAAATGACAAAAGTTTATAAAAACTCAACAGAGCTTATGAATTTGCATGGCATTCCTATTTACATGACCGATATGGTTGATGCTTGCTTATTAGGAAAATTAAATCTTTTCCTTCAAGGAGATACAGGTTCAGGAAAAACCCAACTTGCAAAAGATGTAATGAATTATTTTCCAGGAAAATCTATATTTATTCTTGGAAGAAACGATATGGACACAAGAGAACTATTCCAACAAATTAATTTGGATAAACTAAAATATGCAAAAACAAGTTCTGAATTAAAAGAATTAACAGATAAAATTAATGCAAATTTAATTGTTGTTGATGAACTTCCTAATTGTGTTCCAGCTGTGAGAGCTCAACTATTCAATTTATTCGATGGATTTATAGAAATAAACGGAAAACCTTACAAAATAGGTAATGGTTACTCTGTTGGTATAGCTACAGGAAATATTGGTCAGAAATTCACAGAATCCACAAATGAATTAGGAAGAGCATTAAAAGATAGAATGCATGTGATTATAGATGTTGATTATTTCCATCCAAAACCCTCAGATACTCTAGAAATTTTAGCAAAGAATACAAATCCCAGAGTTGACTTTTCAGAAGAATCACAAGATAAATCTTTGGAGATTATAGCAGAATCCAATGCTTTAGCTTCTGCAGAAGTTCCTCTTGAGAAGTTATTAATAGCAAATTATCTAATACATGGATTAGACTATTGTAGCAAAGGAAGCAAAAGAAAAATGAAAGATGCTTGGCCTAATGAATTAGAAAGTAATGAGCAATGGAGCGATGTAGGACTAGTCTTACCTGTTTCTATAAGAGCAGCAAAATCAATAATAAGATTATCTCAGGCATTAGATAAAATAGCAGAGAAAAAAGGAATTTCAAAAGAAGTAATAGAAAAAGGATATTTCGATTCAATGATGCAAGCATATAAATTTGTTTCTGCTTATTCAGGGGTTTTAAATGAAGCTGCTGTTCAAGCAAACTATTCAGGAGATAGATATGCAGCATTAGATGCAGTAATTGAAACAACAAAAGGGCAATTTGAGGAACAACTAGAAAATATAGCAAGAGGTTTAGATATGGTTAAATCAGGAAAAGTAAACAAAAAAGTTCTCGATTCTTTTACAGGGAGATGGGCTTTCATGAGAGATACTCTAGAAGGAATAATAAATTCAAATAAATCTAAGGGAAGTTAAAATGGCACCTTTTGTTATACCTAAATATTTCATGGGAAGAAGTTTAGAAGAAATTTTAAAAGAAGCTGAAAAGAAAGAGCTGACAAAAGAAAATGAAAAACAAATAACCTCTCCTTCTTCAATCGAGGATTTAATCTTATATGGAGGAAGTTTTACTAAAGATAACAAAGAAGGAAGTGCTTTAACTCTTTTAGATCCTAAAACAGGAAAATATGAAGTTCTTTCAAGAGAAAATGATCCAATATATACAGCAATCCCCTATGGGGATAAAATCCTCTACGGAGGAAGGTTTACTAAAGACAACCAAGGATTTGCTTTAACTCTTTTAGATCCTAAAACAAGAAAATATGAAGTTCTTTCAGGAGAAAATGGTTTAATAGATGCAATAGCCTTATATGAAGATAAAATCCTCTACGGAGGGATATTTACTAAAGATAACAAAGAAGGACATGCTTTAACTCTTTTAGATCCTAAAACAAGAAAATATGAAGTTCTTTCAAGAGAGAATGGTTTAATAGATACAATAGCCTTATACGGAGATAAAATCCTCTACGGAGGAAGTTTTACTAAAGACAACCTAAAAGGAAAGGCTTTAACTCTTTTAGATCCTAAAACAAGAAAATATGAAGTTCTTTCAAGAGAAGATGATTGGATACATACAGCAGTCCTATATGGAGATAAAATCCTCTACGGAGGAAGTTTTACTAAAGACAACCTAAAAGGAAAGGCTTTAACTCTTTTAGATCCTAAAACAGGAGAATATGAAGTTCTTTCAAGAGAGAATGGTCGGATAT
>JAWAET010000006.1:0-22194 GCA_038891175.1 Candidatus Pacearchaeota archaeon | reverse complement strand
ATTTTCCCAATTACTGACGGAGGATTTTTCTCTGCTAATTCTTTAATAATCTTTTTTAGCTCTTCCTCGCTTATAGTTGAGGATTTTTTTACCATTTTTTTTAATGTAAAGCTTGCTTTTTAAAGGTTTAGTTTTCTTTCTTTTTATTCTTTTCTCAGAAGAAAAAATAACTTCTTATCTATTACTTTTACCTGGTATATTTTAGCTCCCATGTCAATGAGTGCACAACAAATTATATTAAGAACTTTCTTTAAATAAAAAAGATAGATTAGTCTAAAAAAGGAATTAATGACTTTTGTCCAGAATTAAAAATTTGCCTTCTGAAGAACATAGTATAAGATAAATAATAAAGAGAGAATTTTTAAATCTCTTTTTACTGATTACTATATGGAAAAAGAAATTTATGACGTTATTATTTTAGGAGGAGGCCCGGCAGGTTTAGCTGCGGCAATATACTCTTCAAGATATGAATTGAAAACTTTATTAATATCAAAGGATTTTGGAGGGACGGCAAATCTCGCTCCTGAGATAGAGAACTGGCCCGGTTTTATAGGTTCTGGCTTAGAATTGATGAAAAAATTTAAAGAGCAAGCAGAGATGTTTGGAGCGAAACTTTTGGAAGCTGAAATAACTGCAGTTAGTAAGAGTGACTTATTTAAGGTAACTACTGACAAAGGAGTTTTTGAAAGTTATTCTTTAATTATATGTTTAGGTACTGAGCACAGAAAGCTTAATATTAAAGGAGAAAAAGAATTTATAGGAAAAGGCGTGAGTTACTGTGCTACTTGTGATGGTGCTTTTTTTAGAAATAAAATTGTAGGAGTTGTCGGTGGGGCCAATTCTGCAGCAGTTGCCGCTCTTTATTTATCAAAATTAGCAAAAAAAGTTTATATATTTTATAGGAGAGATAAAATGAGATGTGAACCTGTGCTGTTAACTAGGTTAAAAGAAAAAGAGAATATAGAAATTGTTTATAACTCAATACCTTTAGAAATAATCGGTGATAAGAAAGTTAAAAAAATAAAAATCTCTGTAGAAAATGTTGAGAAAGAGATTGATGTAGATGGTATTTTTATAGAAATAGGATCAGTACCTTCTAGTAAATTGGTAGAGAACTTAAAAATAGAAATGGATTGCGATGGTTTTATAAAAACAAACAAAAAAATGGAGACTAATCTTGAAGGAGTTTTTGCCGCAGGAGACATAACCGATGGTCCTTTTAAGCAAGTTATTACTGCAGCTTCCGAAGGAGCTATAGCTGCATTTTCAGTTCACGAATATCTAACTAAAAAGAATTTTAAGAAATAATGAAAAATGATTTTAACAATGAAATTGAAGAAGCAAGAAAACATCTGATTAATTGTGAAAGGCTTTATTATATAGGAATGAGTATTTTAAAAGAAACAAAAATCTTAATAAAAGTTTTAGAGGAGTTATCCCTTTCTGCGAACAAGTGTGTAAGTGCTTATTCTAAACTAAAAGAAAAGAGTTTTTCTAATAAAAGTGAAGAACTTAAATTTTTTATTAAGAGTCATGCAAAAAACTTTTTATCTTCTGAAGAAATGAGAGAATTTATTCAAATTTTCAATTTTATTTTTAAGCATAGAGAAACTCCTTTAGAATTTGTAAGAAAAGAGAGACTCATATTTTACAATAACGGAAAATATGAAGTAATAACAAAAGAAAAAGTAGGTGTTTATTTAAGAATCTTAAAAAAAATAATCACTTCTTTGGAGAAATTAACTTTCTAATCTTCATTTAAAATTTTTTATATAATTTTCGAATCTTTGTAGTTTTTAAATTTTTTATTACTTTTTTCTCCTCTTTTTAGAGAATATTTATTTTCTAATGATTATTTCTAAGACTTATTTCTACTTTATGACGTTTTTTAAGAGAGTGTTAGTTTTGAAATTTTTAAGAATAGGGATCTTTGTCAAAATTGAAAAATTCAGATTTTCGAATTTCAAAAAGAAAAGAGTTAAATTTTATTGAAGACTGTTTTATTTCTTTGAACTTAAAGAACATGTGATTTAGCGAGAAATATTTTGGAGATTATTCCTTAGAGTTTTGCTTATTTTTATTTTTTAACTCTTCTCTTAGTTCATCTAAATTATTTAGGAGCTTTTTTTCTTCCAGTCTTTTTGGTTTTTCTATAGGTCGCAAAGCTTCTGATAAGAAATGTTTAGCAAATGTTTGTATTATAAAACCAACAGCCTGATTTTTATTTTTCATACCATATTTTGCTTTTACTATATTTATTATTCTATTTTCTCTTTCGCTAAAATTGAATATATTTTTTACCATTTTATAGCTTTTTATAACATTTTATAATAATTTATTACTTCTAATTATATTTAAATTTAACTATAATAAAATTTTTAAACCAAACTTGTTGTAATATTCTGTGCTTAAAAGCATAACTTTTAACTAAAATAAAGGAGAAAAATGGCAAAACAAAAACCAATTATAAACATCGTTTTTGTTGGGCATGTAGATGCAGGAAAGTCTACTACAATCGGTCAATTGTTTTTTCAATCAGGAATTTTAACTCCCCAAGAGCTTGAAAAATTAAAAGAAGAAGCTGCTAAACATGGAAAGCAAGGATTTGAATTTGCTTATTTCATGGATACAATCAAAGAAGAAAGAGAAAGAGGAGTTACAATTGACTTAAATTATAAAAAGATATTAACACAAAATTACGAGGTTACTATTATTGATGCACCAGGACATAGAGATTTTGTTAAGAATATGATCACAGGAACTTCTCAGGCAGATGCAGCTTTCCTTGTTATTTCTGCTCCTCATGGAGTTCAAGAGCAAACAAAAGAACATCTTTGGTTAATGAGAACTATGGGTGTAAAGAATATTGCAGTTATCATCAACAAGATGGATATGGTTAATTATGACCAAAAGAGATATGAAGAAGTTAAGAAAGAGGTTGGAGAAATTCTTAAAAAAGTTGGAATTAATCCTGAAACGACAGTCTTTATCGCAGCTTCTGGTTACAAAGGAGATAATGTTGTAAAAAGATCAGAAAATATGCCTTGGTATAAAGGACCTACAATCTATGAGCAAATAGACAGATTCCCTGCTCCAGAAAAACCTGTAAATCTTCCTTTGAGAATGCCTATTCAAGATGTTTATGAAATTACAGGAATAGGTACTGTACCAGTCGGAAAGATTGTTTCTGGAATAATGAAACCTGGACAAAAAGTAATTATTTTACCAGGAAGAACAGGTAGAGGGGTTGAAGGCGAAGTAAAGACAATTGAAGCTCATCACGAGCAATTACCTCAAGGAGAAGCAGGAGATAATGTAGGAGTTAACATTAGAGGAATTGGAAAGAAAGATGTAGCAAGAGGAGATGTTATATGTGATGCTGCAAATCCTGCACCAGTTGTAGAAGAATTTACAGCAACAATAACAGTAATAAATCATCCAACTGTTATTGCAAAAGGTTACACTCCTGTATTCCATGTCCACACTGCACAAGTTCCTTGCCAATTTGTTGAACTTATTTCTAAGATAGATCCTAGAACAGGTCAACCAATCCAACAGAACCCTGATTTCCTTAAAAACGGGGATGTTGCTATAGTAAGACTTAAGCCAATAGGTAATCTTGTTTTAGAAACAGCAGATAAGAACCCATACATGGCTAGATTTGCTATAAGAGATGCAGGCGCAACAGTAGCGGCAGGAATTTGTAAATCTATAGTAGAAAAAAAGAAGTAATTCGAGGGATTTTTCCCTCTTTTTTATTTTTTTAATTTTCTAACTTTGTTATTTTTTATTTTTCTTAAAAATTAAAGAATCTTTTCTTACATCCTAATCATTTTGGAATTCTTCTTGTTTGTTAAAGATATTTTTAATGACTTTGTAATGTAACATCAAGTCCTAACTTTCTTAATACTGTCTGAGGATTTTTAGAGTAATCCAACAAGATATTCTTTACGTCGTCTACAGAAGAAATTCCTCTTATAGACATTTCGTTGAGTATTCTTGTTCTTAAAATGAATTCATCTATTAATTTATTATAAGGAATTCCATTCCTCTTTTCTATTTTTCTAAAAGCATGAAAATCTTTTTTAAAATAAAACTTGTCTTTAGCAGGATCCCATATTAAAGGAATATTTCCTTGTGCAGTGCCATCCGGATTTACATTTACTACTTCTACAACTTCTCTTAGTTTTCTTGTTTCTTTTTCTCCAACTCTCGCATGTGTCATTATTGCAATACAATCTAACTCATTTATTAAAGAAGGACTTAACTCTATTGGAGGAGTCTCTAATCTTCTAACTATAGCATCAAGAGAGTCTGCGTGAATTGTAGACAAACAAGAGTGTCCGGAAGCCATACCTTGAAATAAAACTGCTGCTTCTTTGCCTCTTACTTCTCCAACTATTACATAATCAGGTATCTGTCTAAAAGAAGCTTTTAATAAAGAGAACATATCAACTTCACCTACTTCTCCACTGACACTCTCTCTTACTACTGAGGGAAGCCAGTTTTCTCTAGGTAAGTTTAGCTCTCTTGTATCTTCTATTGAAACAACTCTTGCTTCAGGAGGTATGAAAAAAGCAATTGCATTAAGTAAAGTAGTTTTTCCAGATCCTGTTCCTCCTGCAACGAGCACATTTAGTTTATATTGCATTAGAATCCAAAAATAAGCTAACATCTCAGGGGAAGCACTTCTATTTTGTATTAAGTTTATCGGAGTTAAAGGTATTTTTGAAAATTTTCTTATTGTAAACGTAGGGCCTTTTGAAGTAATATCTTTTGTATATGTCGCATTTACTCTAGAACCATCTGCTAAACTTCCATCTAAAATAGGATTTGCATATGAAACATATCTTCCACATTTTTGTGCAAGCTTTTCTACAAAAGATGCTAATGAATCTATATCTTTAAAAATAATATTTGTTTTTAAGTTTCTAAAAATTCTATGTACAATATAAATTGGGCTATCTATTCCATTACATTGAATGTCTTCTATGAAAGGGTCATTCATTAAAGGTTCAATTTCATTAAGTCCTATAAAGTCTCTATAAAGATAATAAAAAATTCTCCTTTTCTCTTCTTCTTCTACATTTATTCTTAATAATTCTATTGTTTCATTAAGAAGATTTTCTATATACTCTTGTTTTTTCTCTTTTTCTATATAATCATTTTTAATATTTATATTTTCCTTTACTAAATTTTTTATTCTCTCAAGAACTTCTTTATTAGTTAAAGGAGGTTCTATAACATTGTATACTACTTGATTCGAAGTAGGATCAAAAAATATGTGAGCATAAGCGAAAGGAGCTAATAAAGGGTAAATTAGATTAATCTTTGTTTTGTCTTGAAAGTCTTTTATGCTAGGTGCTCTATCTAAAGGTTTTATTTCTATCATATTATTATAACATCTAGATTTCTATTCCCTTTATTAGTGAAGGTTATTTTAATAAGACTCTTTGTCTCACCAATATCAAAAACTTCTTCTTTTTCATTTATTGTGATATTTATGTTAGTGTAATTCAATTTTACTTTAACTTCATAAGGAGAAATATTTCCAGAAGTTAAGATACTTATCCTTCCTAACTTTAGTTCAACATCACTTTCACTATACTTATAGTTTAGGAAACTTTTCCAAACAATCTCATCATTTTTTGCATCTATGGTTAAAACTCCTTTTGGTACATTAATTTCAATTACTCTCCTATTCCCTTCGATAGACATCACATTAAGAACTAAATAGTCTATTTTGTTAAAAAGATCAATAACACTTTCTATTGCAATCTTATCTTGAACTTCTTCTATTTTTGGTTTTGCATAAATTAGCAATAAGCTTATTATAGATAACCCAATTAAAGTATATATTACTGTTTCTATCCAAACTTGTGCTTTTTTATCTCTCATCATAAAAAAAATAAAAGTAAAAATTTAAATTTTTTAGATACACTCTCTCAAAGGAACTGTATTAGATATATCACAAGTTTTATCTTGGTTTCCTATTTCTAATACAGGAGCTATTGCAACTGTTGTACTATTGACATCACTTACTGAAACTATTTCAACAACTTCCGAGTTCAAATCGAAATTATTTCTTTCAATCCTCTTTTTTTCTGTTGAACCATCTTTTTTTGTTATAATAACATCAACTCTTCTTAATTTAACACTTTCTTCTGCTCCTTTCTTAATTACTATTGTTAAATTTCCAGACGTTTTATTTATACATGTTTTTTCTTGGTTAATCGAAATATCTGATAAAGCTCTAAAGCAAGCTTGCCCAGTGCTTAAACTGTTTTTTACCATTGGTATTACAATCGCTCCTATAATTCCTATTGCTGCAACAGCTATCATTACAATTAACACAGTTGATACTATCTCGCTTACTCCTTTTTTTGTTTTCATTTTGCACCTCCTTTCATTTTAATTAAAAATTTACATTTTTATAATTTTCGCATTTGATAAACAACTATAAGCTTTTTTTTCATCTTTTCCTTTCACTTTTCCAATTAAAGATGGATAAATTATTATTTTATCTAAATCGGAGAGTCTTTTGTTTGGAATATTTGGAAGAGGGATTTCTATCTCATTTGTTGCTGCACCAGGTGATAATCCGATAGTTCTTGTATGGATCTTAGATGCTCCATCTTTAGCTTCCTCTTTTATTCCTATCTCATTAATAGGTAAATTTCCTATATTTACTACTACTATTTTTATTCCAGCAGCAGATTTTTCATATTCTATTTTTATTTTTGCATCTTTGCAAGCACTTTCTATAGGTTTTCCATTTTTTTCTATTTGTTCTCTAAGCCAACCTAATGCCCAGAAGAGAACTATTAAAGCAAGAATTATCGCAAGAGAAATAAGAAGGATTGTTGCTACTACTGGACTAATCCCTTTTTTGTTTTTTATCATAAATATTATTGCTTTCTTCGATTTAAAAAACTTTTTAATTTGATTCTAACTGTTTTCATTTTTTTGAAATTCCTTTTTTAGAGACTATTTTTCTTTCTTTTATTTTTTTATTAAATAAAGATTCTTCTCTCTTAAGAGCTTCTTACTCTGTGTTGCTTTTTATCTTTCATACTTCATAAGATTATTCCTCTCTATTTTTTGCATAATCTTTTTTTACTAATTAATCTTTGATTTCTTTGTTAAACAAATTCTCTTTTTTTCATAATTATTCCTTAAAATTTTTTTAATTTTGAATTTTTATTTTTTCTTTTTTTCTCAATAGAATAATCTTAGAACTTAATTGCATTTTTCATTTTTATATTAAAACAAAAAAGAGAACAAATTTTGAAATAGCTCTTTAAGTTATGCGCGGACCGGGAATTGAACCCGGCTCACGACCTTGGCAAGGTCGCATTCTGCCGATAAACTATCCGCGCTTATGTTTAATTAAAAAAGAAGCTTTAAAAAAGTAACTTTTAAAAAGAATACTATTACTTAAATTCTATGGGCTCATAGGCTAGTGGTAGACCCTCTCGCTTACACCGAGATGGCGGAGGTTCGATTCCTCCTGGGCCCATTAGATTGATAGCATACATTTTTAAAATCCCTCATTTATAACTTTTTATGAAATTTAAAGAGAAAGTAAAAAAATTTTGGAAATTCTTAAATGAAGACAGTTGGGAGAGTACTTTTGTTTCCCTCATTCTTTTTTTAATAATAATCTACTTCGTTATTTTTCCTCTTGCAAGCTTACTTACAGGAACAAAATATTTTTTAGTAATTGTAGAAAGCTGCTCTATGCATCATCGTTATCCTCTTGAAGAGATAATCAATAATAAATATTACAAAGAAAGAGGTATCTCGAAAGAGAATATTACTTCATGGCCCTTTAAAAATGGTTTTAATAAAGGAGATATCATTTTTTCTGTAGGGCCTTCTAACTTGAAAGTAGGAGACGTAATCATTTTTAATCCTCAGAAAGAAGAGTATAAATATCCTATTATTCATAGGATCATAGAAATAGACGATACTATAGTTACAAAAGGAGATAACAATAATGGAATTCTAGAAGTAGAGAAAAATATAAGCAGGGATAAAATTTTAGCAAAATCTCTTTTTAGAATTCCATATCTCGGATGGATAAAACTAATTTTTTTTGATTGGAGGAATCCTCCAGAAAAGAGAGGTTTTTGTAAATAATTCCAAATAAAAATTTAAACGTTTTTAATTATTGACGAGTTTTTTATTAATTCTCTTTCTTTGCAAATTTTTTTAGTTAATATTTATAATAAATTTTTTTTTCTTAATATCTTTTTGAACTTCTTCCCAAGTGAGAATTTTATTCGTGCTTCCTTTATATTGAATTACACTTTCAGAATTTAGAAGAGCAACTTTTAATGATTCAATAATATCTCCTGTTTTTATGTAAGAAGCAACAAAGCCAGACGCAAAAGCATCTCCTGCTCCTGTTTTCTCAATTACTTTTATTTTCTCGTGAGGATAGATAACTACTTCTTTTTTCTCGAAAAAGCATCTTACAGGTTTAATTCCGTCAGTAACTATAAGAATTCTTGGACCTAAGTTTAAAATGTTTTTGAAATCTTTCGAAATCATTTCTGCTTCTTCTTTATTTAAAATTAAAATCTCTATAAAAGGAAGAATCTCTTTTACATTTTCTTTTTTAAGAAAATAGCTACTAGGATTGAAAGCTATTTTATACCTCTTTGTCTTTGCTATTCTTAATTGAGTCTTATAACTTTCTCCAACAAGAGAAGAAAAATAAAACCAGGAAGTATTTACTTTTACATTTTTCAAATAAAAAAAATCATTTGCTCCTTTAAATGTTAATATTGTTCTATCCTTTTCTTTACTATCTAAAATAATAGAACATCCGCATTTTCCTTTTTTTATTCCTAGAAAAGAAATCTTTTCCTTCTTTAATCGTTCTAATATTTTCTCGGAGAGTAACTCGTTTCCTATGTTTGTCATCAAGGCTGTTTTTAATCCCATTCTAGAAAAAGTAACCGCGCTATTAAATCCTCCTCCACCAATGCTAAAATCCATCTCTTTTATCTGAATTTTTTCTCCTACATTATAACACATAAGATTTCCTCTCTCTTTTATCTCACTCTCGACGAAAATATCTACAAGAGCAGATCCAAAAGAGACTATATCAAATTTCATTTTAATACTTCTAATCCTATTAATTTTTTGCCTGCTAAATAAGTAGCTAGTGCTCCTCCAGAGAGACTTATATGACTAAAGCTTTTTTTTGGAATTTTTAAAATTTTTAATGCAGTAGTTAAATGTCCTCCTCCTAAAACAGAATAAGCTTTACTTCTTATAATTGCTTTTAAGATTCTTTCTGTTCCTTTTAAAAATCTTTTATCTGTAATATATCCACAAGGGCCTTTCATAAAAATCGTTTTAGCTTTCAAAATTTCTTCTTCGAAAGATTTAATTGTTTCTTCCCCTATATCGTATATCTCTTTATCATTCGGAAAATCTTTTAAAGAAATTTCTTTTCTTTTGTTGTTTTCTATTACTGCAAAATCTTTAGGAAAAACTATAGTCGGTTTATTAATTACTTTTTTTACTTCATTCAATTTTTCTAACTCTAAATATTTCTCTTGAGCTCCAAAATTAACTCCTTTTGCTTTAAGACATAATTGTCCAAATAGCCCTGCTACTAAAATCTTCCTATTTTTCTTAAAGAAAAGTAAATTTTCTTCTGCTTTGCTTCCTCCGAGAATAAAAAGTGCTTTTTTTATCTTTAATTTTTCTAAAGCATTTAGTTCTTTTTTCATAAGAATTCCGATAAAACATCTCTCTTTCATTATCTTTGGAAATCCTGTAATTGATGCTTGTTCTCTATGTGAAACTGAAAATGCATCATTCACAAAAAAATCTATTAAAGAAGAAAGTTTTTTTATTAAAGGATTATTTTCTGAATTATCATATTCTTCTTTAAAAAAACGAATGTTTTCTAGAAGAAGTGCTTCTCCTTCTTTTAGTCTTAAAATTTCTTTTTCTGCTTTTTCTCCGAAGACATCATCAATAAATCTGACTTTAGTTTTTTTCGAAAGAAGCTCTGCATGTTGTTTTAAACTAATAAAATCCTCGCTATTTGGTCTTCCTTGATGTGCTAATATTATAACTTTTGCTTTTCTTTTTTTTAAGAAATTTATAGATTCTACTGCTTCTTCAATTCTTTCATTCATAACAACTTTTTTCTTTTCGACAGGAGAGTTTATATCTAATCTTAATAAGACTCTCTTCCCCTTTACATCTACAGAATCAATGCATCTTAACTTCATTTTCTAAAAGTTCTTTTGAATTATCTTTAACAAGTCTACTACTCTACAACAATATCCCCATTCATTGTCGTACCATGCTAAAACCTTCACTAATCTTCCGTTTACCCGAGTATATTCAGGATCAAAAATGCAAGAATGAGAGTTTCCAATTAAATCAGAACTAACTGCAGGAAAATCTAAATATTGAACTACTCCTTTTAATTCATGTTCAGAAACAGATTTCATTAACCAATTAACATATTCAACAGAAGTCTCTTTTTCCACTTCGCAAACCAAATCCGTTATTGAAACATCTGCTGTTGGAACTCTTAAAGCCATTCCATCAATTTTTCCTTTTAAATGAGGAAGTACATCACTAACTGCTTTCGAAGCTCCTGTTGTTGTAGGAACTATATTTAATGCAGCATGTCTTGCTCTTCTTAAGTCTTTATGAGGAGAGTCTACTAATTTCTGGTCTGCAGTATAAGAGTGAACAGTCGTCATAAAACCTTTTATTACTTTAAAATTGTCGTCTAATACTTTCAATAAGGGAAGTAAACAATTAGTAGTACAACTTGCGTTACTTATTATATGATGTATCTGATGATTATATAGATGTTCATTTACTCCCTTTACGATGGTTATATCGACATCTCCTTTTGCAGGTGCTGTAAGAATAACTTTTTTTGCTCCTGCTTTTATGTGCATCTCGCATTGCTCTTTGCTTCTAAATACTCCGGTACTTTCAATAACAACATCTATATTAAGGTCTTTCCAGGGTAAGTTCAAAGGATCTTTCTCTGAAAATATTCTTATTCTTTTATCATCTATTAATAAAAAATTTTCTTCTGAAGAAACAAAATTTTCTAACGTTCTATAAACTGTATCATACTTAAATAAATGCGCTAAAGTTTTTGCGTCTGTCAAATCATTTATGGCGACAACATTCAAATCTCTTTCATTATTCTTGAGAAGAACTCTTAAAATTGTTCTGCCTATTCTTCCAAATCCATTAATTGCAATTCTCATATTCCGAACCTCTTTTCAACAGCTAAGTTATAGGCGTTTAAATAATTTTCTATTAAAAATTCCCATGATAATCTTAAAGCAAGAGTTTCTGCAATAATCTTGTTTTTTATTCTTTTGTTTTTAGAAAGAGATAAAAAATTATGCATATCTTCTACAAGTTCATCTATCACTTGTTCATCACTTTTATTCTCTCTTTTTATCACTATAACTCCTCTTTCTTCATTATCATAAAATCTTAAGTTATTTAGGACATATTTTCCAAAACCTGAGTAATCAGTGGTTATTGCTGGCACTCCTAAAGCTGCACTCTCTAAAGGAGTATAGCCCCAAGGCTCATAAAATGAAGGGAATATTCCTAAATGAAATGCGCTTGTTGCTTCGTAATAATCTAAGTTCAGTAAACCGTCTTTTTCACTTAAATATAAAGGATAATAAATAATTTTTACTCTATCTTCTTCGCTATTTTTCAGTCCTTCTTTTTCAATTTGTGAAATTATGTAATCTTCTTTTACTTTATGTGTAGAAATAGGTGGAATCCCTCCTCGTCTAAATACTCTTAAATAACGTTTTAATAAAAGTGAAAAATCTTCTGGAAAAAAATTTTCTTTTTTTTGTGATATAAAATAGTTTAATATCTTATCTTCTATTTCTGGGAAGTGCTCTTTTATTCTTTCTTTAATTGTTTTAAATAATAATAAATTTTCTATAACTTCTTCATTTTCTTCGTAATTTCCTGAAGGAATGAATATAAAAACTACTATTGTTTTATCTTCTTTCTCTAAAACCATCTTTTTATTTAGTTTTCCCAATGCTTTTATAAATAAGTCTATCCCTTTAGAATTTATTTCATATCTTCCAGAAATAAAATAGAAAAGAGAATTGTCAACATCAAAATAGTAATAAGGGTAGAAAAACGATTTTACAAAGTCTTTTATTTTCTCTTTGTTTTTCTTATGGAATAATGGAATTTCTTCTAAGTTAGGAAGAGACTTTAAATCCAATCCGTTTATGGTTATGTAATCTGCTTTTCTGCCAAAAATCTTTTCACACGATTCTGCAACTAATTCGCTTACTGTAGTAAAAGCATCAGCGTTAAGAATGGTTTGTTTTTCTAAAGTGTACTTGTCTATAACCCCTATTTGTCTTGCAATCTCTTCAGGGTTTTCTTGGAAGTTAAACTTCACTTTTTTCGAAGCCAATGCTCTTTCTAAAACAGTAGCATGTGTAGTAAAAACAGTTCCTACTTTCGCTTTTACTATCTTTAAATATAACAATCCTGCTCCACATAACCATTCATGAAAGTGTGCAATTATTTTTTCGTTTAAATTTTCAAATTTTTTTGCAATTTCTTCTAAAAACATTCCTACTGCATATGACCAAACAACAGGCTCTTCAAAATCAAAAGAAGAGAATAAAGAATCAACTTTAAAATGTTCCCACAATTCTGTTTTTATTTTATTTTTTTCTTTAAATAACTCTCTAAATTCTATTAAGAAAGTAGGAGTGTTATTTTTAATCCACTTTCCATAATGCACTTTAACACCTCTTTCTGACATTATTTTTACAATTTCTTGATATTCTTCTGGAATTTCTTTTTCATAAAATTCTTCATTATCCTCTCGTAAGTAAGGTCCGATAAAAAAGAATTCTTTAAAAAATTTTTTTATGTAGTTTGACTTGGAGCTAATTACTGTGTATATTCCTCCCACTTTATTACAAACTTCCCAAGATACCTCAAAAAGTTTCATCTTATTAAATAACGAGCTAACTTATTATATTCTTTTAAATTTCTATTAAAAAAAGAACTCCCACTCAATGGAGAAAATTTTGAAATTGATTTTAAGATTCTATTGTCATCTTTTATTTTTGCTAGAACCTTTACTTCCACTTTATTCTCAATTTCTTTAGGTGTCAATTCAAATCTTAATCCTCTTATCTTATTGATAACTACTCCTTCAATTGGGATATTATACTTTCTAATCATATCTGCTGCTCTTAATGTCGCCAAAAGAGTAGGATAATCAGGTGTTGTAACTAGAAGAATACTATCTGATACCGCCAATGTTGCAGCTATCTCCTCTGTAAAATTTGAACCTGCATCTAATATCAAAAAGTCATAGGTTTTTTTTAATTCTTTAATTTTCGATTTGAATCTTTCTATATGTATCCCTCTAAAAAAGTTTGAAGGAAGTACGTGGATTCCTGATTTATGTTCATAAATTGCATCAAATATAAACAAATTTTTTTGCAAAACCTCTTTAAGAGTAATGTCCGGATTGAATAATCCTAAATAAACCCCTAAATTTGGAGCAAGAAAATTTCCTTCTATAATAAGTGTTTTTTTCTTATGTCTTACTAATGCCGCAGCTAAATTAATTGCAGTAACTGTTTTTCCAACACCTCCTTTAAAAGAAACTACTCCTATTACTTTTCCCATTCTAAACTTTTAATAATTTCAAAATCTCTGATCTTTTCTTCGGAGGTTCAATTTTCTTTATTCCTTCTTTTTTCTCTTCTTTTTGCTTTTTTTTTAATTCTTTTTCTTCTTCAACTAAAGCTTTTTCTAAAATTTTTATCACTTCTTTTTTATTTTTTGCTTTAAAAAGTTTGTTTGCTAATTCTTCGTTCTTATATATATCTCGTATCCAATTTGCAAAATCATTTTTTTCCTTTGTTACATGGTAGTTGTATGTTTCATCAGGCATTTCTTTTAGCGCACTTACAAGCTCAGGTATATTCTTTAAGATTCCTCCATTCACAAGAAAAAAACTAACTTCTGGAGCAGTGTTCTCTACAAGTCTCATTCTATCACCTCTTAAAAATTTAAGTAAATTAATGTTTATAAATCTTTCTTATATTAAGAAGTCTTCTTTAGTCTTAAAAATTTACTTTTTTAATAATCTTTTATTAATTCTTACATAAACGATATTCTATTTATGAAATTGTTTTCTATTTTTTATTACTAAACTTTTTGTAGTGTTGAAGAATTCTTTATTTCTAAATAAATCTCTCTTTAATGAAGACGAAATCTAAATAGAATTTTTCTTAGCAGAAATCTCTTTTAATACTTTATAAAACTTTAATTATTTTTAAAAAACAACTACTCGAAGAAATTTTGTTAATAAATCGTGTCTTTTTTGTAAGTAATCTTTTTTAACTTTAATGAGAAAGATTGAAATTTTTAATTTTAAATATTCATAATTTGATTTTTATTCATATTCTGAAGAACTCTCTTCGGTTATTTCTTCTTCGCTATCATTTATCTCTTCTAGAATTTCTTCAGCTATATCTTCTTCGCTCTCTTTTTCTAATTCTTTTAGAATTTTTTCTTTTTTTACTTTTTTTATTTGTGCCTCTGCTTTTATAGGCAGTGGTCTATCTACAGAAATCGGAAGCACTCCGCTATCCAATTCTTTTTCTGCAATTTTTAGAGGATCGTAATTCATCTCTTCTAGCTCTTCTTTTGTTAGTTTTATAAGAACAGGGGCATCCATAGATATCTGAAGAGCTCTTGCTCCTATTATCCTTGCTCTTTCATATTTAGTAAATTTATTTTCCATCTTCTAATATTTCTTTTTTTATTTTTTTATAAAACTCACTATATAGATCTTCTAAGATATTTAAAACTTTTTCTAATTCTTCAAAGGCAATTCCTCCTTCTTTTCCTTTTTGCATCGCGTTTATTATAGGTCCTTCTTTTCCATCCGAGATAGCAATAGAAAGTCTATAGTTTGATATTTCTTCTTCATCCCTATTGGCATCTACTATAAAATCTTTTCCTAACTTATAAAACGTTATAGTTATAGGCATATTCTCTTTTTTTAGAGGGAGGCTTTTATTCGTAAATTCCTTTTCAATTTTTTCTTCTTCTTCATTATATTTTGGCATTTTTGCCGATATTAAAGATACTAGAGCAGCTAGAGATGCTGCATCTAATAAGTTTCCATCGTTATTTATTGCATAGATATCTACGTTTATCTGCCAACATTTTTCTCCTTCTTTTATACATAATTTTTTAAAATCTATAAAGCCGCTTTCTCTTATCCCTCTATCAACTACTCTTGCCATCTCTATCGCATCTATTTTTGGTGGCCCAATCTCGAATTCTTCATCTGCTAATGGACCTAATTCTACATTAACTGAAAGAGAACCTTCATCAGGACTATCTGGATAAGGTTCTGAAATACTCATTTTTACTCCTGCATAAACTTCGGTATTCCCTATTTTAACGGAACACGAACCTTCTGAATTTTTGCTTATTCCTCTTTCTATTTTTATATCTCTAAATTGTAGAAGTTCTCTTCCATCAAATCTCTTTCCTTCTTTTAGATATTCTAGTATTCTCTTCTTTTGAATATTCGGTATCATCTTCTTATCTCCTTTCCAGGATTCTTTAATGCTTCTATCTGTACTTCTAAAATTTTTTCAGAGGCTTTTTCTCCCATTTTAATTACTTTTTTAAAATCTTCTATAGATATCTTTCCATCTAATTGTAATAGGTAAATCTTTTTTGTTAAGGAACCAAAACATAGAGGAATATCTGTAGATCCTTCTCCTTCTTCATAATCTTCTTCTTCTTTGTTAACATCTACTACTAGTGTTTTATCTATCTTTCCTACTGCAAGAGCTGAAAGCATTTCTTTCATTGGAACGCCTGCTTGTGCTAGAGCCATTACAGCAGCGTTTATTGCTGCAACTCTTGTTCCTGCATCCGCCTGAGGAATATAAACAAAAATATCGACAACAGAATTAGGGTAGTCTGTTAAATCTACTATCTCACTCAAAGCCCACTCAATTACTTTATTTATTTCCATACTTCTTCTTGATACCCCTGGTTTTACTCTATCCCAAACAGAAAAAGACATCATTTGATAATTTACTCTTATAATTCCTTTTAGAGGGTCTTGCATATGTTGTGGATGTAAAATCCTTGGTCCCCTTACAACTGCTATCGCTCTTGTGTTTCCAGATTCGTAAAGAGCACTACCATCGGCACTTGGAACAATGCCTACTTTTGCTCTTATGGGTCTCAGCTCTTCAAAATCTCTTCCATCTTTTCTTTTTGTGTAGCTTGATTTTCTTTCACTCATTTTCTATTTCTTTAAAGTATTCCTCTACTTTTTCTGTTAGTCCGTTTATAAAACAATTTTCTTCTATAAATTTTATCACTTTTTTTGCTTTTAATTCATCACTTATTCTTTCTCCTTTTATCCATATATTTCCATTTTGGCCAATTAATATCATTGTTCTCGTTAAGTTTTTAATTAAAGAGATCATACTCCCATTTTTTCCTATGATTCTAGGTATTCTATAAGGATTTACATAAGTTAATTGGCCTCCACTTAGTTTTCCTAATCCTTTGAACTTAGTTGTTAATAAAATACTATTCATTTGTACATCTTTTATCCTAGCATATACGCTTTCTCCATAGTCTAAATAATCTCTTAAAAATCCTTCTTCTATGTATCTAGACGTTTCTGATATAGGAAGAAATCCGTTAAAATGTCCATCAAAATCTATTACCCATCCATTATAATTTATACTTGTTACGTACCCTATTATGTTATCTCCTTTTTTTGGTACATAAACTCCTGATAGCGGAATAACTTTTACTATTTTTTCAGAGATTTCAGCCAGTCCATATTTCATAGATATCAACGCATTTTCTTCTTTTCTAACAAATTCTCCTGGCAATAAACTCTCATCTACGACTATCTTTTCTCCAGGTACTACTATTTTTCTATTTTCCATAAATTTAAAAATTTGTAAGTGATTTATAAACCTTTGTATCTTATTTTAACTCTTCTTTATTTTTTAATATCCTTTACTAAATCTTTTTTTATTCGATAATCTTCAATTTGAGTAATTTTAGATATCAAATTCATTTTAACTTTTAGTAGAAAATCTCTCTAAGAATAATAAATAAATTCTACTTTTATTCTATTTAAAACACTCTAAATAAAGGAATTTACGTGGCTGTTAAGAAATTGTTTTTTTATTAGTTTTTTACATTCTTTTAAGTAGCTGTTCTTTTTGTAAATATACCCAAAATTTAAGAGTAAGATAAAATTTATATACTTTAATATTCATATTCTTATAAAAATGAGGGTATTAATGTTTGGGTGGGAGTTTCCACCTTTCAATTCTGGAGGTCTTGGAACTGCTTGTTACGGGTTAGTAAAATCTTTATTAGAAAAAAAAGTAGATGTTTGTTTAGTTCTTCCTTTTCCGTGCGAATTTAAAAACTTAAAAATAATTAATACGAATCAATTCGAACTACAGGAAAGATTGAACATTAAAAGAGTAGACTGTTTTCTTTATCCTTATATAACTTCTCGAGAATATTCAGAGAAAATAAAAAAAGAGAATTTAAAAAATAATTACTCTTCAAATCTTTTTGAAGAAGTAAAGAAGTATGCAAAAAAGGCAGAGATTATTGCAAAAGAAGAAAATTTCGACGTAATTCATGCTCATGATTGGTTAACATATGAAGCAGGGATAATTGCAAAAGAAAAAACAAATAAACCTTTAGTAGTCCACGTTCATGCTACTGAATTTGATAGAAGCGGGGGGAATGGTATAAATCAAGATGTTTACGAAATAGAAAAAAGAGGGATGGAGTATGCGGATGTTGTTATTGTCGTGAGTAATTTTACAAAGGAAAAAGTAATCAAATATTATGGCATAGATTCAAAAAAAATAGTTGTAATACATAACGCTGTAGAATTTTGTCCAGAAATACACTATAATTTTCCTCTAAAAAAACAAAAAAAAATAGTTCTTTTTTTGGGGAGAATCACTTTGCAAAAAGGACCAGAATACTTCGTGTATATGTCTAAAGTCGTTTCTGATTTTTATAAAGATGTTTTATTTCTCGTTGTAGGCGATGGTGATATGAAAAATTATATGATAGAAAAAGCATCAGAATTAGGAGTTCTCGATAAATTTTTGTTTGCAGGTTTTTTACGAGGAGAAGATTTAATAAAAGCGTATAAACTCTCGGATGTTTATGTAATGCCATCAGTATCTGAACCTTTCGGAATAACTCCCTTAGAAGCAATAGTTAATAAGACTCCTGTAGTGATATCTAAGCAGTCAGGAGTTTCCGAAATACTTAGAAATGTTATGAAAGTAGATTTTTGGGATATTGAAGAAATGGCTAATAAGATTATAGCTATATTAAAATATCCTGAACTTTCTCAATGTCTCTCTGAATATGCTTATAAAGAAGTAAAAAAGATTAGTTGGGATCAAGTAGCTGAGAAATGCATTGAGGTATATAATAAGGTGATAACATGGTAAGTGTTTGTTTTTATTTTCAACTTCATCAACCTTACAGAATAAGACATTATAGAGTATTCGATATAGGAAAGGAAAACAATTATTTCGACGATGAAAAAAATAAAAAAATATTAGAGAAAGTTACAAGAAAATGTTATATTCCCGCAACGAAAAAATTTGTTGAACTTCTGAAGAGATACCCTCAATTTAAATTAAGTTTTTCTTTCTCTGGTGTTCTATTAGAGCAATTAGAAAGTCAATTTCCAGAAGTTATATCTCTTTTTAAAGAAGCTTTAAAGACAAAAAGAGTTGAAATTTTAGGAGAAACCTATTATCATTCCTTAGCCTTTTTATATTCAAAAAAAGAGTTTGATGCACAATTAAAACTCCATGAAAAAAAGATAAGGAAGCTATTTGGGGTTAAGCCAAAAGTTTTTAGAAATACAGAATTAATCTATAATAACGAATTAGCAAAACATATAGAAAATTTAGGATACGAAGGAATAATAACTGAAGGAACAGAAAAAATTTTAGGATGGAGAAGCCCTAATTTTGTTTATAAACCAATTGGAACACAAAAAATTAAAGTTTTATTAAAAAATTATCAATTAAGCGATGATATAGCTTTTAGGTTCTCTTCGAGAGATTGGAAAGAGTGGCCCTTAACAGCAGAAAAATTCGCTAATTGGATTTCAAAAATAAATGGAAATGGTACTCATGTTAACCTATTTATGGATTATGAGACTTTCGGTGAACATCAGTGGGAAGATACGGGAATTTTTGATTTCATTACTCGCTTACCCGAAGAGATATTAAAACACTCGGATAATAATTTTAAAACTCCTTCGGAGATAATAAAAGATTACAATGCTGTTGGAGAAATCGACTGTCCTTATTTTATTTCTTGGGCTGATGTAGAAAGAGATTTGACTGCTTGGAAAGGAAATCCTATGCAAGAATCAGCATTAAAAAAACTTTATTCTCTAGAAAATAATGTTTTAAAAACCAGAAACAAAAAGCTAATCGAAGATTGGAGAAAATTAACTACTTCCGATCATTTTTACTATATGTGTATAAAATGGTTTAATGATGGAGATGTGCACAAATACTTTAGTCCTTATGAAAGTCCTTATGATGCTTTTATAAGTTTTATGAACATTTTAGAAGATATAGAGTTTAGAGTTAGAGAGCTCTCTAAAAAGAAAAAATAAAAGAATCCTTCTTTAATTTTAATTTATTTTTTTCTTATAGAAATCTTTATTATTTTAAGTGGGCCCAGGAGGAATCGAACCCCCAACTGACGGTCTGGAGCCGTCTGTTTTACCATTAAACTATGGACCCTATTTCAAATAAAAACAGTTTTTGTTTTTAAAGATTACTTAAAAATTATATTTATAAAACTAAAATCTTCTTTTTGCAGTGAGCTACAATTCAGGTTTTTTTATTATCCCTTTTTCTTTTTTTAGAGATTCAAAAGATATCTCTTTAGAAATTAGTTTTCTTAAAATTTCTTTTAACTCTTTAATCGGAATTCTTATTTGTTCTCCTGAATCTCTTTCTCTTAAAGTAACATCATTTTTTTCTAAACTTTCGTAATCAACCGTTATGCAAAAAGGTGTTCCGATTGAATCCATACGAGCATATCTTCTTCCTATGCTCCCGCTATCATCATAATATTCTTTAAACTCTTTTAACATCTCAAAAATCTCTTTTGCTTTTTTATCTATGCCTTCTTTGTTAACTAAAGGTAAAACTCCTATTTCTATAGGAGAGATGTCAGGTTCTAAAGAAAGTACTGTTCTTTTAGAATCTTTATCTCTTCTAAAAAATGCGAGATCTAAAACTGCATAAAAAGGCCTATCGACTCCAAAAGCAATTTCTATTACTTGAGGAATTATATCTTCTCCTCTTTCATTCTTCACAGTTAAATCTTGTTTAGATAGTTTTGAATGCTGAGTTAGATCATAGTTTGACCTATCACTTATTCCTACAAGCTCTGTCCATCCAAAAGAGTTTAACTCTACTTCTAAATCCCAAGTATCTTCACTATAAAAAGCCCTCTCATCAGAATGATGTTGCCTAAATCTTATTTTTTCAGAAGGAATTCCTAAAGAAGTTATTATCTCAAAACTTAACCATAAATTCCAAGCAAAAGCTTCATTCTTGACTAAAGATTTCTTAATAGCTTCTTCTAACATTATCCATTCAAATTTCTTATTATTTTTTTGCATTTCTTCTGTCCAAAGAGGAAGAGATAACTCTTTAATTTTTTTAAAAGGTTCAAAATTATTTTTCATCTCTTTTGAAATAAACATTTGAGACTCTGCTTGAGTAAACTCTCTCATTCTTAGTAAGTGTTGTCTCGGAGAGATTTCGTTTCTAAACGCTTTCCCAATTTGGAAAACTGTAAAAGGAAGTTTTCCTCTAAAAAAATTTACATAATGCTTAAAAGGAAGATATGTTGTAGTAGCAGTTTCTGGTCTGCAATAGGCAACAGTGTCTTTTCCTACAATCGTTTTCATCATTAAACTCTGTCTTTTTATTTCTAAATTTAGCTTTCCTTTACAAAAAGGACAGACTATCTTATTTTCTCTTATTAAACTGAGAATTTCTTCATCTTTCATTACGTTTGCTTGAATTGATAATTCTTCTTCAATTAATTTATCTGCTCTTAAAGAAGAGTTGCATTTAGAACAAATTATTATAGGATCGCTAAAACTTTTTAAATGTCCGGAGGCTTGCCAAACAATCTCCGGGCTTATTAAGGGAAATTCTACTTCAAAAAAGCCATTCATGTTAAAAATCTTTCTTATTTTTAATTCAATTTTATTCTTCATAGATTTACCATTTAATCCATAAGAATAAAAACCCGAAAGACCTCCATATATCTCTGGTTCTGGACCATAAACAAAATCTTTTTCAGAAAGATATTTCGCTAGGTCTAATTGAAAATTTTTTTTGTCATCTTTCATTTTATTCTTTTTCAATGCTTATGGCGCCTACAGGGCAAGAATTCTTTGCTTCTTCTTCACAAGTTATTTTAGTAACCTTCTCTTTTTTTGGTGTGGCTTTTCCTTCTTTAAGATAAAATGATTTTGGGCAAATAGCTTCGCAACTTCCACATCCTATACATTTGTTTTTATCTACTTTGATTTTGTAAGGCATTTTCACATCCGGCGATTTTAATTAAAATCTCTTTTGATAGTGCACCATAATAGGTTTTATTATTAACTATCCAAAGAGGAAGTATTGATATACCTATACACTCTTCCTTTGAGCAATCTACAAAGTTAAGATATTTAAAGATATCGCCTAACTCTTCTTTTTGCTCTTTAAAATAGAGAGAATTACTTTTACCATATAAAGTTATATTTTTTTTAAAAATACAAGAAAAAACATCTTCTTTAACACTTTCTGTTATATTATTATCTTTCAAAGGTAAAATCTCTAATTGATTGAAGAAGAATGCTAAAACTAATATTACTATAAAAGCGAGAGCAAATAGCAATACAGGAGTTAACTCTTCTTTCTTTTTTTCCATTAAAATTTTTATCTTAAAAAGTTTTTAAGTTTAATGATTTATCTACATTTATCTAACTTCTAAATTATTCAATTTAACTTTGTTCTTTAAGAATTTTTTTCTTTA
>JAWAET010000005.1:0-22253 GCA_038891175.1 Candidatus Pacearchaeota archaeon | reverse complement strand
GAGTTAAAATAAAAGAAAAAGAATCATATTTTATTGAAGAGGGTTTATTTTTAAAAAATCAATAGTTTATTGAAATCTTCTTAAAAATCTTTTAAGACTATTTATACTCTCTCCACGTATAATTACATTTTTTACATCTAAAAAATCTAGTTTCTGTCTCATCGCTTCCTCTTGTTTGAGAAGTCCAAAAATACGCTTCTTTATTCCCGCATTTTTTACATTCTGCTGCTACCGTAGGCAAAATATCTACATCATTATCTTTTATGACGCTCATCTCTTGTTTCTCTTCAAATTTTTCTTTTACTTTTAAACTTACTTTGTCTTTAGAAGAGTAGTTACATCTAGGGCAACCGTAATTCTTTTGCTTCAAAACAAGCATAGCACCACACTTTGGACAAAATTGCATTTTTGATATTATTAATAGGCCTTTTTAAATTTTTCTAAAAAAGAGAGTATTAACTTTCTAATAAATTTAACTAATTTAAAACGCTCTTTATTTGTTTAGTTATATTCAAACTAATAGAATTGGTTATTTATTAAAAAGGATTCAACATCTCTTTTAATTTTTATTTTTTTAATTTCTTTAGTTTTCGAGTAAAAACTACTAGTAATTTTAGATTGCTTAAATAGTTAGTTCTATATAAAAATGCAAAAAATTTTGTTCACTATTTTATTTAAAAATAAGGTTCATAACCCTATAACTTTAAAGTTTAAATTAAAATTTACGAATTAAAAACAGAGGTTAAAGATATTAAATAAGAAATTATTTAAATAGAGAATTATAATTAAAATTATGAATCCGGAAAAAGCAAGTCCTTATCCAAAAGAAAATGTTTTTGATCCTTCCTTTGTTTTAGCTTCTATTGAAGAAAAAATAAATTTTTTAGAAGAAAAATTAAGTTTGTTAACTAGAAATTTTATAGAAATGAAAGAAGACCTTCAAAAAAAAATAGAGGTTCTTGAGAAAGAGACAATATCCATGAAAATAGAAGTAGAAAACTTAAAAAAAAAGATAATAATCTTTAATGAAGACTTATCAAACTTTGTAAGAAAAGACGATTTGGTTTTAATTGAAAGAATGTTAAAAGATTTTCAACCTTTAGAATTTGTGAGAAAAAAAGATTTGGAAGAAAGTTTAGAAAAAATTAAAAAAGAGATTAACGATGAAGAATAATGGAAGCTATAGAGAGGTATCTAAAATTTAAACAAGAAGGAAGATCGGATAGAGAGATAATCTCTTTAATGCAAGAAGAAGGTTTTTCGATGAGAGAAATCAACGACGCCATAAACCAAGCAAATATTAAATATGCAGTAACTCAAGACCCTTCAACTGTTCCATCTCCAGAAGATTCGCAATATGTTGAATCATCTTACTATGAAAGTGCTGCTCCTCAACAAGAAATGAGCTATCCTCAAAATTATCCTCCTTATCCCCAAGAGTATTCTCCTAATCAAGAATATTCCTCTTATTATCCGAATACTGCAGAGAGTTTCAGCACTATTACAGAATTAGCTGAACAAGTAGTTTCTAAAAAATTGAAAGAAGTAACATCAAAATTAGAAGAAATTCAAAAAAATCAAGTCTTTTTGGAAAAAGAGTTTGAAAATATTAGCGAACGCTTAAAAAAAATTGAAGACAACTTCGACTATCTTCAAAAAGCAATTATAGGAAGAATAGGCGATTTTTCTAAAACAGCAAGTTACATACAAAAAGATTTAGATAATATTCACAATACAATGTCAAAGTTAATGAATCCATTAATTGATACCTACAATGAATTAAAAGAATTAAAAAATAAAAAAAATGAAGAAGAGAGTGAAGAGGATTCTAAAGAAAAAAAGAAGTGAAGAAGATAAATTTTTCTTTTAAGATATATTCGAAAAAGATTAACAGTACAAATTAATAAAAACACTTTCTTGGAGAGCACTAACTATAACGAGAAACTTTTATAAAAATTATTAAGAGGATTCTTATTGGGTTGCCGGAGAGATAAAAATTATTGTGTCTCCTCTAACAAAAGTCAAACCTAAACTTTTTGTTTGCTGACCGTCTTCTATTTCTTTTGCATTATCTAAAACAATGTTTACATGTACATCGAAAGCTTTTAATTTTCCTACCATCTGCTTTCCATTCTTCAATTGTATCAATATCTCTTTATCCCTCGAATTATTTAATAAATCTAGAGGTCTGTCAATGCCGTTTGCCATGTTTTTATTTTGTATATAAGGGTTTTTAAATCTATCTATGCAAAAAATAGTTATTTATTTTTAATAATTTTTCTTTAATTAATAAATCGATAAAAATTTAGAAAATTATCAATAAATTTTTTTAATTTTCTTTTAAAAAGACATATCTCTTCGTTAATTTAAGTATTTTTATAAAAAGAGTTTATAGATTCAATGCTAAAAGATTTCTAAAAAAGATTAGGTTACTATTTCTTCTATCATATAATTGTCTTCTTTTAAATTCTTAAAAGCCACAACATTAGAAACAGTATTTGTAAGAAAAGGAGTTCCTCCATCTTTTAAATTTTTTAAAATTACTGCGTTATATCCTTTATTTAAAGAATCTTCTATCATACTATTCCACTCTTCCCATTTTCGAACAGCTTCATAACCTTGAGGTATCCTATCAGTTAAAGTATACCTTCCAGAGCCAAGATTCTCAAAAGACCACCAACTTTTTCCTTTCATGTCTATTACTTTTGGTTTATCTATAAAAATATTAAACTTTAGTAAACCGTGCACTTTTTTTGCGTAATCTTCAATATCTTCGAGAGAAAAAAGTTTCTGAATTTTTTGGTTAGAATCATAAAAATTTTGTGCTGCCTTTCTTAGGTTTTCTTCATTTAGCATTCTTTTTGTATATTCAAAGTATAACGAAGGGGCTCTATTTACTTGAAAAGGAGAATCCATAAAAACAAACTTTTTTTTATTTTTATTTATAGTGTAATCTAAAAATTTGGCTCCTAAAATAACTTCAATCTCTTTCAACCCATAATTTTTTGCTAGATTCTCTAAACTATTTTTCTCTAGTGTTCTAGAAGCTATCTTCTTAATGCAATAACAAGAGTCTATATGAAGGTTATCTGTAAAAAAGAAAACTTTCGATTGATTATAATATTTATTTAAATCCTCTTTTTTAGTTATGAGAAGATCTTCTCCTATAAATAGTTCAACTAAACCTTTATCAGATTCTCTCTAGAAATCTTTCAATTGTTTTTTCTTTAATAAATAAAGTTTCATAAAGTATTAAAGAAAAAAGAGTATTTAAATCTTTCTTTTTGTAATTACTAAAAAGTTAAAACTCTTTAAGGTTGGAATAATCCTCACTATCATTAGTAAGTAGGTTTGTGTATAACAGAAAAGAAAGCTTTCTAATAAATAAATCAAAATAATTAAATGAAAAATAGAAAGGTTTTATTTTTTAGCGAAGAAAACTGTTTAATTAAAAAATTCTATTTAGATTATATCGAAAAACAGTAAAAAAGTTTCAAAAAAGACAGTACTTATGGTCTTAGGAAAAAAGGCTTTTAGTAGATGCCGGCTGAACAGGTCGCCGAAGCTTCCTGCTTACACCGCATCTCTATCGACGTCATGTTTTATGACGGCCTTTAAAGTCTCGTCTTGCGGTCCGCTTCGTACTTAGATGCTTTCAGTACTTATCGGATAGTGCGTAGCTGCCCGGCCTGCTCGTAACAACCGGTAAACCAGAGGCACCCAGCCCCCGTTCCTCTCGTACTAAAGGGCTGTTCCGCTCAGACTTTTTGCACGCCTAGTAGATATCATACATACTGTCTCGCGACGTATTTAACCCAGCTAACGATCCCTTTTAATACGTGAACTCCGGCACCCTTGGCTGCTGCTGCACAGCCAGGATAGGAAGAGCCGACAGCGATGTACCAAACCGCGCCGTCAATGTGGACTATCGGGCGCGACGAGCCTGTTATCCTTGAGGTACCTTTTCTGCCATACTTGGGCCCCATTAAAAGGCCACAAGTGTTCGCTAAGCCCGGCTTTCACCCCTGCTTTCCTTATTATTCGGAAAACAGTCAGACAAGCTTTTGCCTTTATACTCTACTCCAGATTTCCAACCTGGATGAGCTTGTCTTTGGACCCGATCGTTATCTTTTCGACCGGGTGCCGCCCCAGCCAAACTGCCCGCCAATTGCTGTCCCCAAAAGGGTTAGTTTTTTTAGCGAAGGTAAGTAGTGTTACACTTTCGCTCCACCAAACCCAGAAGTTTGGCTTCGTCGCTCCTACTTACTCTAGGTACCTTGACTAAAAAAACAACAACAGGTTGCAGTAAAGGTCTACAAGGTCTTCGCTTCCCACTAGGCGATACTGGTCTATACACCAGTCAATGCGTTCGGAAGGCTCCAGTTAGGGACAGTGACAACCACGTTAAACCATTCATGCACGTCGCCATTCAGACGACAAGGCATTACGCTACCTTAAGAGCCTCATAGTTAGGCCCGCCGTTTGATGGGCTTTCACTCCCTTGGAAGGGAGGTTTAGACACCACCACTGGGCAGGTCTCACTAAGTATACAAAGCCTTTCGGCTTGGCACTTAGCTACGTTTTTGGTAAACAGTCGGGCCGTCCTTGTCACTGCGATCTACTCCTCCGTACGAGAATTCGCACAAAGGAATAGACATCCCTTCTACCGAAGATACGGGACTAATTATGCCGAATTCCCTTAACTGGATTCACCTTTCATGTCTTAGCCTTCTCAGCTAGGGCACCTGTGCCAGTTCTTGGTACGGCTATTTATCTTCTATCTCCTAAACTTTTCACTGGCTCTTGGAGTCAGCGGATTCGGGAAGATTCAAGAACTTCTCATCATTACGATCCGTTCTTTTCTCTTTCCCTATACCTCTCGGTACTCCGCTTATCCGAAAGCAAATTTAGGAGAATCAAGCGAAGATAAATAGTACAGGAATATTAACCTGTTACCCTTCGGCATACTCAGTTAAGGTATGCCTTAGGAGCCGACTAACCCTTGGTTAATTGGTATTGCCAAGGAAACCTTGCCCTTACGACATCTTCCGGTTCTCAGGAAGATCAGATCCTACTAGCACCAGGATTTTCAATCCTATCCGCTCCATCCTTCCTCACGGAAAGACTTCGACGCAGATAAGACGCCTGTTTACCGGCGCACCTCTATACAGAGGGCCCCCGAAGTATCGGTGTTTCGCTTTAGCCCCGTCCATTTTCCGTGCTCCTATTCTCAACGGGTGAGCTGTTACGCTTTCTTTAAATGATGGCGGCTTCTAGACCTACATCCCCGCTGTCTCAGAATAGGAACTCCGTTTGATACACTTAGCGAAAACTTAGGGACCTTAACTTCGGTCTCCATTGTTCTGGTCTCGCTTAAGTGCCTTACGCACCCAAGCTGTCTCCGGTAGTCAGCAGTCGAAAAGTTCTGAGTTGGAAAACTCCCCGTAGGCATAAGCCTCTGCAAGAGTTATCCGTACTTTACCTCTTCGACAAGCACTACCGGGCTATACCCCGGCATATTTCAACAGGAACCAGCCATCGCCAGATTCGAGAGGCTTTTCACCCCTATTCCCAAGTCATCCAAGTGCATGTGCACAACACTGGTTCGGGCCTCCATTTCTCTTTCGAGAAACTTCGCCCTGCTCAGGAATAGATCATCTGGCTTCAGGTCTCAAATCAGTGACTAGCGCGCTTTCGCACTTGCTTTCGCTACGGCTTCCTTAAGTTAACCTCGCCACTGAAATGAACTCCCTGGCCCGTTTTCCCAAACGGACGTTACGACCCCGTAAGGCCGTAACAAACTTGTAGCCATTAGATTTCAAGTCTTTTAACCCTCTTGGTGAGAGTGCTTTTCAGCTTTCCCTCGCGGTACTCGTTCGCTATCGGACTTGGATAAATATTTAGGGTTGGCAGTTAATTCTGCCATATTCAGACGCTCAATCCGGAGCGCCCTACTCTTTGAGGCTAGAGCATATTATCTTCATCTACGGGACTATCACCCTCTAAGGTCTCTCTTTCCAGAGAAGTTCGATTCGATAACTTAGCTCATATCGCCTCACCACATCTCTATCTTCCTTTCGGAAGAAGATTCGGTTTGCCCTCTTCCCTTTTCGCTCGCTGCTACTAGGGGAATCACTATTGTTTTCTTTTCCTGCCGGTACTAAGATGCTTCAATTCCCGGCGTATGCCTTCCTTAAGGAATTTCCTTTGCAGGAAGAGTTTCTCATTCGGTCATCTTCGGTTCAAAGTCTGCATGCGACTCGCCGAAGCTTATCGCAGCTTGCCACGACCTTCATCGCTATCCAAGCCAAGCTATCCATCTAATGGCTTTGTAGGATTCTTCCTATAGACCATAAGTACTGTCTTCATCGAATATTACTCAGACTCCCTTTACCAAAGAATTTGGTAAAGTTCATTATGCAAGTGGACTCGCCGGGAATCGCACCCGGGACCCCTCGGTGCAAGCGAGGCGTTTTACTACTAGACTACGAGCCCACTAAGAGATGAAGCGCTAGTTCGATAAAAAGATTAAATAAAGGAGGTGATCCATCTGCAGGTTCCCCTACAGATACCTTGTGACGACTTAACCTACCTTGTCGTGCAAAGAATCTTCTCATACGAGCTTCTTCTCTACACAACTCGGTTGGTTTGACGGGCGGTGTGTGCAAGAGACAGGGACGTATTCACCGTTCGCTGCTAACGAACGATTACTACGAATTCCAGCGTCATGAGGGTGAGTTGCAACCCTCAATCTGAACTGAGGTACACTTTAGAGATTAGCTTCTCCTCTCGGAGTTGCATCCCACTGTGTGTACCATTGCCGCGCGCGTGTAGCCCAGGGGATTAGGGACATGCCACCTGACGTAGCCCGCACCTTCCTCCTTGTTACCAAGGCAGTCTCAACAGTGTTCTCCTTTCGGTAGTAACTGTTGACGCGGGTCTCGCCTGTTACCTGATTTAACAGGTCATCTCACGACACAGGCTGAAGTCGGCTATGTATCTCCGCTCAGCGTGTCAGGAAAGCCCTTCAGACTGTCCTTCATTCTGCTGTCGCTCCTGGTGAGGTTCACGGTGTAGAATCTGATTGAACCGCACGCGTCACTCGTTGTAGTATCTCCCCGCCAATTCCTTTAAGTTTCGATCTTGCGACTATACTTCCCAGGTAGCTCACTCTTCGCCTTCGCTTCAGCACTGGAAACTCCCGAAGAGATCCCAATGTTTAGTGAGCAGGGTTTACTGCTAGGACTACAGGGGTATCTAATCCCTTTTGCGCCCCTAGCCTTCATCCCTCACTGTCGGACTCGTTCTTGCAGGATGCCTTCGCCAATTGTTAGTCCGATTAGGATTAACGCATTTTACCGCTACCCTAATCGTACTTCCTGCATCTCCCGATCCCTAGCTAAGCAGTATTTCTTGCAGCCCGACACTTAAGATGCCGGATTTAACAAGAAACTTGCTTAGCAAGCTACGGATGTTTTAGACCTAATAATGTTGGTTGCGACTTGGACTGCCGGGATTACCGCGGCGGCTGGCACCGGTCTTGCCCAGTCCTTATTCTCCGACCTTTTTAAAGTCGGCAAAAGCTTATCCGAAAGGATAAGCACTTCGGCTCGCTCTGTCACGCTTACGCGCATTGCAGAAAATTCGCAGCTGCTGCACCCCGTAGGGCTGGGAATAGTGTCTCAGATTCCCTCTCAGGGCCCCTCCGTTAAGAGCCCTTACTGATTATAGCCTTGGTGGGCATTTACCCCGCCAACTAGCTAATCAGCCGCAGCCTCATCCTTAGGCGTTGCCTTTCAGAGTAAAGCCATTCCAGGACTAAACTCCTATCGGGTATTACCCTCAGTTTCCCGAGGTTATCCCCGACCTAAGGGTAGATTAGCTACGTGTTACTGAGCAGTACGCCGACTCATCGTCAGACTTGCATGCTTTGAACCAAGCCGAATAGCCGCAACCTCCAGCAGGATAAACTGGAATTGAACTAGCATAAAGCTAGTCTGGACATACTAAGGAGAATATGTCCAGCGCAAGATCTACTCCGCTTAAAATCTTTTATCGAACTAGACTACATCATACTACAATTTAATTGTAGTACTCATGCTTCATCTCTTGGATTAACATATAGAAATGTATTTTAATGAGGGAGTTTATAAATCTTTCGATAAATTTTCTTTTTTCGATAGATTATTACAACTCATTTATAAAGTATATCGAGAAAAAAACAAATAAAGAAAAAAGATTTATAGGTAAGAAACGAATATCTGTAAAAACTTCTTTTGATTAAAGTTAAATAATTACCTATTCAAAATAAGATTAAAAAGGATACATAAAAAATCATACAGTTAACAGGGACTAAAAATATTTTCTCGAAGAAAAATCCAACTTCTTTTATTACAAAGAGAGTAAAGAGAAACCTTTTAAAGAAAAGGAGATATAAAAAAAGATGAAAAATAAAATTGTAGGGTTTATTATATTAGGAATTGCCGCCTTAATCGGATTTATTATAATTTCATTCAATAAAGCTCTAACAAAAATAGTAAATACTTCTTGTACTCATGGACCTAGCTGCCCGATGTGGGGAACAATTGATTTTCAAACAAACTTGAGTATAGGAATAATGATATTTGTTATTATTATTGCATTGTACTTAATTTTTTTTGGAAAAGAAGAAAAAATAATTACAAAAACAAGAATAATCAAACCCCAAATTGAACCGAGAAAATTTCAAAAAGAGGAATATGAGAGTATACTAAAGCTTTTAAATAAAGAAGAAAGAATAGTTTTTGATAAATTAATAGAATCAGAAGGAGCTATTTTTCAATCTGATCTAGTAGATAAAACAAATTTCAATAAAACAAAGATTAGTAGAATTCTCGACAGACTAGAAGGAAGAGGGTTAATTGAAAGAAGAAGGAGAGGTATGACAAATATTGTAATATTAAAGAGATTACAAAATTCTTAATAGTCATCAGTTCATTATTCTATAAAGTACATCTAAAGATTTTAAAAGGATAAATAAAAAAAGAAATATCTTAGTACAGCTGTTAATAACAAATCTACTTATCTTTTTCTTCTAAAAATATTCTCAAAAAATATCTTAAAAATTAAGAATTATCTCTCGAAGATATAGTAAATGATATACTAAAATTTATTGAAAATCTAAAGAAAGGTTAATAAGATTATAACATTTTTCAAAGAATTAATAGAAAAGAAACTAACTAAACAAAAAATAACAAAAAGAAAGATAAAGTCACATAAGAGACTTAATTAAAATTCTCCATGCAGATGATTGATTCTAAAATGAAAGAGATCCTACTTTAAATTTTCTTAAAAAAATTAAGAAATAAAAAAGAAAGTAAGATAGAAAGTAAAATTGCATTTAAATTCGCTTTATTAGGATTTTCTTGTTATGTCTCTCTTTTAAAATTAATGAAGAACAAAGTGAAGATTAAGAGAAGATATAAAGAGAACATAAAATAAATCTTTTTAAGAGAGTGAAAGTAAATAAACAACAAAAAAAATTACAGGTGAAAAAAACGAAAAATAATTTAGAGTAATCTGAATTAATAGCTACACATATTAAATACTTTTTTCTTCTTAATAAGAATTCATACTCTTTTGTTAATTAATAAAAGAATCTTATAAGAAAAAATTGTTAAAACTTAGTGAAACTAGTTTCATACAAAAAGTAAAAAGGTGTTTTTCTTGTGTATTTTCATGAACAAACAAAAATTAGAAGAAAAGATAATCAAAATAGAAAGATTACAATGCGATAGTTGCGTTAAAAGAATAGAAACAAGAGTAAGTTCTCTTCAAGGAGTAAAAAGTATTAAAGTAAATTTGGAAAAAGGAGAGGCGATAGTTAGATTTGATCCTAAAAAGATTAAACTAGAAAGAATAAAATCTGAAATAGTCTCTCTGGGTTATTGTGTATGTGGTAAAAAACCCTGTATCTGTCAAAAAAAAGAGAAGAGAAGTTTTTTAGAAGGAATAATGTATGGATTAATACCTCATATAGGGTGTATAGTGTTTATTATAGGCTCGATAGCAGGAGTTACTATTTTAATGCAAGTTTTTAGATCTTTTTTATTAAATCGCTACTTCTTCCACATACTTTTTTTTATATCTCTTTTATTTGCAACGATTTCATCTTTTTTATATTTGAAAAAAAGCAAGCTATTGTCTTTTGAAGGGATAAAGAAGAAAAAGAAGTACCTTATTACATTATATGGTTCTACAATAGGAATAAACTTCTTATTATTTATGGTAGTGTTCCCTCTTCTTGCGAATGTTTCTGTAGGGTCTTCAACAATCGATGAAAATTCAGAATTAATAAGTAAGACTTATTCAGTATTAAAACTAAAAGTAGACATCCCTTGCCCAGGTCATGCACCTCTTATTTCAAGCGATTTAAAGAGATTAGAAGGGATAAAAGAAGTTAAGTTTACTTTTCCAGATATTTTTGTTATAACTTACGATACTGCAAAAACAAAAAAAGAAAGAATACTTTCTTTAGAAGTTTTTAATAGTTATACGGCAACTATTTTAGAAGAAAGCTCGAATAAACAAAATATTAACTTCCAAAAGAGTAATCAACAAGAGACAAATTTAATAGACTCAAATAAAAGTTGTTGTGGAAAAGGTAACGGAAGATGTAGCTGTGGAGGTCTAAGATAAAAAATGGAAGAGAGAAATAAAGAAGAAGTATTAGCTTTAATAAAGAATTATGATATTTTAAGAGTTTATGTTAAATTAGATTTTAGAATCTTACTAAAAAACAAGAAGAGGAGTAAAGAGAATAAATTCTCAGAAAAAATTCCAGACCAGATATCAATTATTAATTCTTGTAGTGATAATGCAGTCCTTGAAAATAATAAAATACATTTAAATAGAATAGATCTTATTAATGTTGAATGCTCTTTTGGGGAAAGGTTCTATAAAGAATTATTTATCATTAAAGAAAAAAAGGTAAGAAGTGCTTATATTAATTTTTCGCCAGATTTTCATCTTAGTGCAAAAAAATCTACAGAGTTGGTAGAAAGCGCAAAAGAACAAGAGGACTATTTTGAGAAAAATAATTTAATATTCGAAAAAAGAGTTAAATGGAAAATAAGAGCATTCAGCGAATCTGCAAAAAAATTAAATTTGAACACGAAAAAATTTAATGAGCTTCCCACATCTGAGAAGTGTAAAGAAAGAGTAGAAAAAGAGGTAAGAGAAAGCCAAAATGAAGAGGTCTTTGAAAAACAAACTTTTTTTATAGATGAAAAAAAATTGTTAGTACGTAAATTAGAGTATTCGAACAGATTATCGAAGAAAAATTAAAGGAGGTAAGAAAATGAAAAATAAAAAAATTTTAACGAGTGTCTTTATTTTAGTTGGATTCTTAATTATTTTTAGCTTGTTTGCAGAAAAAAAGATAAAAAGAAGCGGAGATATAAGAATTCCTTTATCTGAAATTTCAGAACAAGCAAAGTGGTACGAGTATAGTATCGATGGAGTAAAGATGAGATTCTTTGTAGTAAAAGCAGAAGATGGGAGTATAAAGACTGCTTTTGATACATGTGATATTTGCTATAAGAAAAAAAGAGGATATAGGCAAGAAGATAAATACATGGTTTGTAACAATTGCGAGAATAGATATTTAATAAATAATTTAGGAACTGAAAACGAAAATAATAAGGGTTGTTGGCCAGGGTATTTACCAAACAGAGTAGAAGATGATAAAATCATAATTAAAAAGAAAGAATTAGAAAAAGGAAAATGGAGGTTTACATGAAAAGAAGAAAAGTAAACCTAATTATTTCAACAGAAATACTCTCGAGTATAATTTTTTTTAACTTAGTGTCAGCTCAAACTACTTTGTATAGATGTACACTTGATTGGAATTTTGCTGGAGAGAGATTCTTCGGAATTAACCTTTTATTGTTTACAGTTGTGCTTGTTTTAATTATTTTTTTGTTAATCGATAAAATAAATTTCCTAGGAGGGGGAAGGTAATTAAATAAAAGCAAGAATGGAAATTAAAGAAAAGAAAACTTATTTGTATCTTCTATTATTTTGTTTAATCTTGGGAGCTCTTGGTGGAACCGTTATTAACTTAATAATTCAGCATTATAAAAATTCGGATAAGGAGATTATAAAAGAGTTTTATTTAATGCAAAATAAAGTGTATGTAAGTCCGCACAGTCTAAGAACCAAAATGGACAAAGGGATTGAGGATTATATCTTAGTAGACTTAAGGAGTCAAAACGAGTATGAAAAAGAACATATAGTTGGCGCTATAAATATTCCGGTGTATAAAGATGAATTTACTCCTGACTATGATAATAAAGAAAGAATAATAGAAGAATTTTCAAAACTTCCAAAAAATAAAGAAGTAATAGTTTATTGTTATAGTACTCCTTGTATGAGTGGTAGAAAAATAGGTCTGCTTCTTGCAGAAAACGGAATTTATGTAAAACATTTGGGAATAGGATGGAATGAGTGGAGATACTATTGGAAGTTATGGAATCACGAACCTGAATGGAATCAAACAGATGTAAAAGATTATATTGCTACAGGAAAAGAACCTGGAAAACCCTTACGAAAGAATATCAGTTCTGTTTGTTCAATAGAGGGAGGTTGTTAAAATAAAACTTAACTAAAAAAGAACATAAAGTAAAAGAGAAAGTTACTATAAAAAATATGACAAAAGAAATGAGCTGTTTCTTATCGAAAAAAAATAAAAACAAAAAAGAGATCCTCACAAAATGAAAAAAGTGATAATTCCAATCTCAGGTATGCATTGCGCATCGTGCGTACAAAGAATAGAAACTACGCTAAAAAGTTTAAGAGGAATTACTAAAGTAAACGTTAATCTTGCAACGGAAAGAGCGAATGTAGAATTTAATGAGTCGATAATTAGCGAAGAAAAGATAAGTAATGCTATCGAGCAATTAGGGTATAAAGTAATTAAAGAAAAAAAAGAAGAATCTGAACAGAAAGCTAGAGAAAAAGAAATTGAATCTCTAAAAAAATTGTTTATTTTTTCATTAAGTTTAACAATTCCTATCTTCTTAATTGCAATGCCTTTCGAATGGTTGAATATAGAAATTCCTTATAAGAATATAATCCTTCTTATACTCGCAACCCCTGTTCAATTTATTGCAGGTTATAAATTTTATAAGGGAGCGTTTTTAGCTCTAAAAACAAAAACGGCAAACATGGACACTTTAATAGCTATAGGAACATCTGCTGCTTATTTTTACAGTTTGTTTGTCGTACTTTTTCCGAAATCTTTAGGAGAAGAAGTTTACTTTGAAACTGCCTCGATAATAATCACATTTATTCTTCTTGGAAAATGGCTAGAAGCTATAACAAAAGGAAAAACATCAGAAGCTATAAAAAAGTTAACAGGATTACAACCAAAGAAAGCAACAGTTATTCGAAACGGAAAAGAGGTCCAAATTCCAATAAAAGAAGTTGTAATAGGGGATATCGTAATAGTAAAACCAGGAGATAAGATCCCAGTCGATGGAATAGTCATAGAAGGAATTTCTTCTGTTGATGAGTCTATGATTACAGGAGAGAGTATCCCTGTAGAAAAAAAGAAAGGAGACTTTGTAATAGGAGCAACAATAAATAAAAACGGTTACATTAAGTTTAAAGCAACAAAAGTGGGAAAGGAGACATTTCTTAATCAGATAATAAATTTGGTAGAAGAAGCACAAGGAAGCAAAGCACCAATTCAAAGATTAGCAGATAAAGTTAGTAGTTATTTTGTTCCAACAGTGATTATTATCGCAATTTTATCGTTTACGATATGGTACTTTGTTATCGGAGAAAGTTTTATTTTCTCTTTAACTATTCTTATAGCAGTAATGATTATAGCATGTCCATGTTCTTTGGGTTTAGCAACACCTACAGCAGTAATAATGGGAACAGGAAAAGGTGCAGAGAAAGGTATCTTAATCAAAAATGCAGAAGCCTTAGAGAACCTAAGTAGAGTAACAACAATTGTTTTTGACAAGACAGGAACATTAACTGAAGGAAAACCTGTCGTTAAGGAGATTATAGAGATAGGAGAATTAAATAAAGAAGAAATTTTAAGATATGCAGCGATTTCAGAGAAAAGATCAGAACATCCTCTCGCAGAAGCAATTATTAAGAAAGCGAAAGAAGAAAGAATAAGTATTCCAAAAGCCGATTTCTTTGAAGCAATACCAGGGCAAGGGATTGTCGCCAAGTATAATCAAAAAGAAATACTCCTCGGAAATAGAAATTTAATGAAAAAATACAAGATAAGTATTAGAAAAATTGAAGAAAATATAAAAAATTTAGAAGAAGAAGGTAAAACGGTTATAATCTTAGCAATTAATAAAAAAATAGAAGGACTAATTTCTGTCGCAGATAGTTTAAAAGAATCGGCTAAAGAAACAATACAAGAGTTATACAAAATGAAAAAAGAAGTTATTATGATTACTGGAGATAATAAAAGAACAGCAAATGCAATTGCAAAACAACTAGATATAGATAAGGTTTTAGCTGAAGTTTTACCTGGAGATAAAGAAAAAGAAATCGCTAAAATGCAAAAAGAAGGAAAGATTGTAGCGATGGTTGGAGATGGAATAAATGATGCTCCGGCACTTGCAAAAGCAGATGTAGGTATCGCGATAGGCACAGGCACAGATGTTGCTATTGAAAGCGGCCATATAGTTTTAGTTAAAAATGATTTAAGAAAAGTAGTAGATTCCATCGAATTAAGCAAGTATACTCTCAAAAAAATTAAACAAAATCTCTTCTGGTCATTTTTTTATAATTCTATAGGAATACCTATAGCAGCAGGAGCATTATATCCTTTTACAGGATTTTTGCTTAGTCCTATCGTCGCAGGAATAGCGATGGCATTTAGTTCAGTCTCTGTTGTTTCAAATTCTCTATTAATGAAAAGATATAAACTTTAATTATCGCCAGAAAAAATTATATTAAAAAGAGAAGAGATAATCCTTTTATCTCTTAGAGAATTATGATTTGAATAAAATAAAAAAAGAGTTTTTTATTTTAGGTGTGAACAAAATATAAGGGATTATTTTATTCTTTCTATGACAATCGCTGGACAAATCCTAGTGATTCCTTTTAATTTTTTTAAATAAGAAATAAAATTTTTTAATTGAAAAGAATCTTTACAGAAATAATTAATTAAAATCATGTGATCTCCGCTTGAAGATTCTATAGAAGAGATTTCTTCTTTATTTTTTAAAGTTTCTATAACGTCGATTAATTTTTCAGGCAGAGTATCTATTCCTATCACTACTTTCATCCCATAACCTAGTTTTTTCCAATCTACTTCTACAGTATACTTTTTTATTATTCCTTCCTTTTCTAATTTTTTTATTCTTTTTCTTATAGCAGTATCGCTTACCTTGAATATTTTTGCTAACTCTGTTAAAGAAATTCTTGAATTCTTTTCGAGGAGACTTATTAATTTTAGGTTTGAAATTCGAACCATAAAGTTTATAAATAGAACATCTATATAAATGTTATGGTAGTAGAAATAGGGAAAAAAATAAATGAAATGGAATTTGAAGCGTTTCATGAGAATAATATAAAAAAGTTAAGTTTCGAACAATTTAAAGGTAAATGGTTAATTTTATTTTTTTATCCTGGGGATTTTACATTTGTTTGCCCGACTGAATTAGAAGAAATCTCAGATTTATATGAAGAGTTCAAAAAGAATAACAGCGAAGTAATTAGTTTTAGTACTGATAGTGTTTTTGTACATAAAGCCTGGCACGACAATTCTCCAAGTGTTTCTAAAATAAAATTTCCGATGGGAGCAGATCCTTCGGGTAAAATCTCTCGGGAATTTAACGTCTATGTAGAAAACGAAGGAGTGGCAAGAAGGGGAAGTTTTATTATCGATCCCGACGGGATTTTAATAGCTTATGAAGTTAATGACAATTCTATTGGAAGAAATGCCGCGGAGTTATTAAGAAAATTACAAGCAGCAATATTCGTAAGAGAACATAAAGGAGAAGTTTGTCCTGCTAGTTGGAAACCTGGGAAAAAAACAATAAAACCCGGTTTGAATTTAGTAGGCAAGATATAAAATGGTGTATGAGATAAAAAAATTTGAAAATCTAGAAGGAATTCAATTCTTAAGCGAGAATTTAATAAAAAATCATTTAACTCTTTATGAAGGATATGTTAATAATTTAAATAAAATAATTCTTCTTTTAGATAATTTAAAAAAAGAAAACAAGATGAACACTCCCGAATTTTCAGAATTAAAAAGAAGATTTGCATGGGAGTTTAATGGAGCTAAACTTCACGAACTCTTTTTCGAGGAAATTTCAAAAGATAAAACAAAAATTAGCGAGAATTCAGAGTTCTTCAAAATGATAAAAGAAAACTTCGGAAGTTTTGAAGAATGGAAAAGAGATTTTTATTCTGTTGCAACAATTAGAGGTATAGGATGGGTGATTACTTACTTAGACCCTCTAAAAAGAAGATTATTTAATTGTTGGATAAATGAGCACGACGTAGGACATTTAAGTTTGGGGATACCCATTTTCGTATTTGATGTTTTTGAACATGCATATATAAATGATTTTGGTATTAAAAGACAAGATTACATTAATACACTTTAGAGCATATAGATTGGAAAAAAATAGATGATAGAATAAAGATCTATAAAGATTAAGTTTTGGAGATTTATTAATTTAAAGAAGGAGCATTTAATTTTTTTAGGAGACAGATTTAAAAAAATATTTCTATATCTTTAAAACTCAAGAAGAAAAGCCATCATATTTGGATTTATTTTCTAAAAAATTACTAAAAAGTAAATAAAGAAAAAACACCCTACTCGCTTCTAATCCTTAGCCATATTTTTCTAATAATAAAAAAGAAAATGCCCAGAACAAAAGCCACTAAAATAGAAATTAAAAGATTTCTAAATAAGTTCTCTTCTGAAAAAAAACCATTATCTCTCTTTTTTCTCGGAAGAACGCTAAGTTGGGTAACAGACTCTTTACAAGACTTAATAGCAGATTCTGTAACTATTAGGGATTCTTTCAATTTTCCTTCTTCATAAAGTTTCCTAGCCCTATCAACAATCTCCTTTAATTCTAAACATTCAGGATTTTCTGCTATTAATTCTTCGGCAAAAATAATTTTCTCGAGAATTTTATCTCTTTCATTTAGAGTAATTTGTATTCTTTCCCAAGCAGAATAAACAGGTTCTTTTACAGAAGCATTAATTACTATCTCATATGTACCTTCTTTACTAAAATCTCCGAAGAGATCTAGTAAAACTTCTTCACTTTCGTTTACTTTTATTAAACCAAAGAGACTTTTACTGAAGTTAATATAAACAGGACTAAAGAAGGAGTTATTAAAAAAAACTATCGAAGAGAGATTAACTTCAAATAAATCTCTTTTACCATCATTAATGATTATTATTGGTATTCTAATTTGTTTTCTTCCTTCGAATACGATAGGGCTTTGAGGAAAAACTATTTTTAAAGAGTAAGGTACATCTACCTTCCTAGATGAAGAAGCACCAGAATTCGTACTTGTTGAAGAAGAAGGAGAGTGAGTAGCATTAAGAAATTCTATTTTAAAATTATTACTTGTTGAGTTAGTTAAAGGAGAGTTGTTTTCATCTAAATCTTCTCCTGTAATATTTATTATTTCTACGGTAGGATAATCTGAAGAAAAAATTGCAATTGAACCATTTAGTGAAAATTTTAATTTAGAAAAAGTTTCATTTGAACTAAAATTAAATCTTAAAGGCTGATTATAAAATTTATCTTGATTGTCTAAGTCTGAAAAGTAGTTTGATAAGTTTATCTCTATCTTTTGTGAAACAAAAGACGTATAATTTGGAATAATTCCATTAAATAAAATAGGTGCATTTTTATGAGACACATTTATTTTCCATACCTTAGAAGAGTTTATTAAGAAACTATTTTCTAAATCTTCATTTGCAGGATAAACTATTAAAGTAAGATTCTTTAAAAGATTGTAACTTTCATCGGAAAAGTCTAAAAAAATAGAAAGAGTAATGTTTGTTCCATTAGAAGTATAATTTTGTTTTATTCGCAAAGATTGATTTTCATAAGAATAGTTATTATTATCTTTCCATATGATGTTATCAAGTAGTACCTCATAGATAAGCTCATCACCAATTGTATGATTTACACTAAAGTTAATTAAGAGAGAACTATTCTCCTCTCCCTTGAAAATTTCTTCATCTAAAGGATAGGAAATATTAGGATAATCATAAACAAAAAACCAAAATGTTTCTGTAGTTGATTTTTTATCTTCGCCTTCATATCCGCTATCCTCTACTGTAATATTATACATATGTTTACCTACATGAGTACTATTGAGAGATATATTAAGAGTTCCAGAAGTCTCATTGAAAAATTGTGAAAGAAAATCAAAACCACTAAGATTTAAAAGAGAAAAAGAAAAATTAAGAGAATCTAAGGAATTGCCACTTTCTTTATCGCTAACATTGAACTGATAAAAAAAAGTTCTATTTATTGCAGAAGAAAGATTCTTAATATGGATTATCGGAGGAGTGTTAGCATGTTTTATAGTTAAATTAAAAACAAATTCATCGCTAAGATTTAATTTATCGCTAACATTAAAAAGTAAAGTGTAATTTCCTATATTTTTTTCACTCAGACTTATATTATATTCGAAAGTTTTATTCTCGTTAGAAAGAGAAGAGCTAGTTAAAACAAAATCTTCATTTGTAATCTTTTTTTCTACTATAGTGTTGTTATTAACGATGATTTTTATAGTTAGATTTTCATCAAGATAACTCTTTTGATTTATAAGAAAATCAAAATCAGTTACTTTTAACTGAAGGATTATATTCGAATTGTCATAAATAACTAATGAACTATTTCTACCTATATTAATTAAAGAACCGTTAAATATTCTTACAAAAGTTACATTAGGAGGACTATTCTCATTAGTGATATTAAACTTAAATTTAGCACTAGAGGACATACCAAACCTGTCTGTAACTGTAATATTATACTCAAAGATACCTACGTGATTTTTCCAAAGTGTAAAATTAATTAAACCATTTGGATTACAATTTGTTTCATTCAAAAGAAAATTTCCGCCGAAAGTATTTTGACAACTAAATGTCAGAAAGTCTCCTTCATCTTCGTCATAAGAAAGATTTGTTAAGTTTATGTAAAGAATATTTGAAGAGTTGTACACTGCAAAAACTTTTTTCTCAAAATAATACTCTGATTGATTCCATGAAGGAGCGCTGTTATTCACAATAGATAAATTAAATAAAACAAAATCTAAATTTTGAGCACCGTCTCTAACACTCAAGTTTACTGTAAAATTCCCTATATCTTCTTCTGAAGGTTTTATTTTTATTTTACCTATTAAAAAATTTTTCGTTCTACTATCCTCTACTATAGAAAAATTAGAAAAGTTTGATAAAATTTGCGAGTTATTCGTTTGATTCAAGACAATATAGTTAAAAGAAAAGGTCTCATTATAAACTCTCTTATCAGGAATTAAAAGATCATCATCTGTAACATTAAAGAAAATTTCATAAAGAAGATCTTTAGATAGCTCTCTACTTTCTATTTCCTCAATAATAGGTAATGAGTTATTAGATGTAGTAACATTAAGAAGAAAATTAATACTCCTTGGTGTCGTCTCGCTGTTTAGTGGAGGAGTGGTATCATGAACCCAGAAAGTAATATTCCAAAAACCTACTGATTTTTTCAATTGAGGAGAAACTGTGATATTTACAATGTAAGAGTAATTCTCTGCAGACGCTGTTGTATTAGGAAAAAACCAAGAAGAGTTATAATCTCCATAAGGAACTCCTGAAGAATAATCACTAAAGTTAGCTACACTCCATATTTGAAGAGAGTTATTAGGTCCCTCCGTCTTTATTCTTATTTGACAAAAATTCGTTTCGTTGTCTTTCATCTCGCCTATAAGAGAGCAGTTTATATCTTCGATTGTTAAAGCAGTTCTTAATTCCAAGGTTATATTTTCACAAGTTTGTTTTGATTGATTGTAATCTAGAACCCTAAAGAGAGGCAAAAGAGTTTCATTATCAGGTAAACTATCATTGATACAAAGAGTAATATTATAAACTCCACTATCGTTAAAATCTAAATTTTTGAAAATTAAACGAAAAGAAGTATTAGATATATTTTGGATTTCATAATCTAGACTACAATTTAAAGGATCTTCATTTCTAGAACTCCAAGAAGGAAAAATACAAGAAGTAAAATTAAAAAAGGTTAAATTTAAAGGATAATGACTTTCTTCATCTGAACCATTAATAAAAATTTCAACTTCACTATCTTTCTGAGAGATATACTTTCTATAAGGAGTAGATAGATTAATAAAAGTAGGAGGATCATTTTTTGCATAGATAATAAAATAAAAAAATTTTATATCGAAATCATTTGTTTTGCTTTTGTTATCTACTTTAAGCAATAATTCGAAAAAACCCGTTTGATTATCTAAAGTAGAGTTAAATTGAAGAAGTCCTTTTGAGGAGGAGATTATATTTATCCAACTTGATATAATAGACAAATCAGTAATATTTATTTTTTCTCCCTTACTATTTTCCCATAAACTAAAGAGGGTATCATTACTCGATGGTATTGAAGGTACAATAGAAAAAGAGAGATTCTCATCGAAAGAAGTAACATTTAAAGAGAGATTATGAAGGTAGTCTTCTTCTTCAAAAACACTATAATTAACGCTATAATAAGCCTCTTTTTTCCATTCTACAGCGAAAGATAAAAATAAAAGTAAAACACTAAAAAAGATAATAAAAGACATTAAAAAGATCTTTTTCCCCATAGTTTATCAAATAAAAAGAATTATTTAAATCTTATTAGTAAAAAAGTAATCTTTTTAAATAAAAAATTTATGAAAAGTTAATGATTATAAAAAAAATATTTGAAAAAAATTTTGATGAAGAAGTTCATTCTGAACTTCTTAAATTTGGAAAAGGAGAATTCAAAGATAAGTATCTTATTGAAGCCAAAAGGAACAAAGATATTTGTACAATAAAAACTACGAATGAATTCGCAAATTTTTTTGTTAAAAGGGGATTGGAAAAAGCAAAAAAAAGTTTAATGATAAAAGGAGTGATTATTTCAACTTTTGATTTAGAAATTCCTTTCAAAACTGAAAAAAAACAATATTTAGGAATAAAACAATTTAAGATTTCTGGAGAAATAAATCCTCAGGAAATTCTTAATTTAATGCAAAAGTATCCTCGAGTTTTCTATGCATTAAGCTTTTCTTTAGATGACTACGAACTTAAAATAAAACCTAAAGCTCCAAAGTCTCCCAAACCTTCCACAAAAGGAGAAAGTGCTCCTTCACCAGATTTTTGTATTCTAAAAACAAAAGATGAAGATTTTCTTAAAGATTTCTTTTTTGATTGCTGGCCCTTCGAAAAATTAAAAGTTAAACATACTTTTATGATAAATGAAATAAGTTATCCTAAAGATTTCACAAAAATGAAACCTGAAGAAGTAAGAGAAAAAAGTAAAAGAAAAGGAAAAATTATAAGAGAAATAGAAATTGACGGTAAAGTTCTGAAGAGAGAAGGAGATTTTGAAGCATAAATTTAAAGAAATTTAGAAAAGAAAATTACTCTTTCTAAAGTTTTAATAAAAAATGCTCCTACCGGGATTCGAACCCGGGTCGCAGCCGCGAAAGGGCTGCATGCTTGGCCTCTACACCATAGGAGCTATCACTTTATTCACCAAGGTTTACTTTTAAATTTTTTGTTTTAATCTTTCTAAATTTATTTATGTATGGACTATCTTAATCCTGTAGATAAAAAGAGAAGAAAACAATTAAAAAGAAAGTTTTTCTTCTTTACCACTATCTAAATCTTTTATCTTAAATTCATTTTTTCTTACTTCTTCATCTCCTACAAAAATTACTTTCTTAATTTTTTTTGAATTGGCATATTCAAGCGCTTTAGTTGGAGATTTTCCAGAGATAAAATCTACAATAAAGTTTTTTTGCCTAAGCCTTCTTGCAATCTCAATAGATTCTTTATCTCTACCAAGAGATACTACTAAAAATCTTTCCTCATCTAAATCAATTTTTCCTAATAAGAAAATAGGCTCTAAACCTAAAGAGATTCCTGTTGAAGGGATCCCATTTATTAAGTAACTTCCTCCACCAGCAAGGGAAACATTCAATTCATCTGAGTACACTTCGAAGATACTGCCTTTATAGTA
>JAWAET010000004.1:0-23672 GCA_038891175.1 Candidatus Pacearchaeota archaeon | reverse complement strand
TAGAACTTTTCCAGTTTCTATGTACCATAAGTATAAGTCTAATTCTGCTAGTGAAAGTTTAACTTTTTTTCCTATTTCTTCTAGTTTTCTTTCTATTTCTAAATATCTTTTCTTTGTAATAGTAGAAGGTTTTTGGATTATCTTTTCTTTTGTTAATAGGTTGACTATATGAAAATCAATTATTGCTAAGTTTTTAAATCCTATATTTCTTAAAAAATGAGAAGATTCTTTCATTCCTAATCCATCTATGTTCTTTGCTATCTCTTCTCTTGCTTCTTTTTCTTCTTTAGAAGAAATAATCTCTAGAATCCAATAAATCTTTTTTCTTGCTTTCACAATTCTTTCTGCTCTTTGCGACCAAAACCTATGTCCAAAATTTTTCAATTTTTTAGCTAATTCTCCTTTTTTCGAATAAAAAAAATCTTTCTCCATCTTTTTTTGAATTTCTATGGATTTTTCTGCTTGATAATTCGCAGTAAGAATACAAAAACAAAGCTCAGAAAAAACTTTTCTTTTATCTTTTTTATTCTTTTCAAATTCTTTTATTCTATTTGATATCTCTTTTGAAATTTTATCTCTCTTTAAGAGATTTATTTTTTTTAGCAAGTCCATATCTTTTTAGTTTAATCACTACTTCTTAATAATCCATGAAAACTACAAAAAGCTCTTGCAGAAGTAGGCTCAAAAGAAAACTCTCCTATCGGTTTCTCTCCTGGTTTAAGAAAAACTTTTGATATCTCTTTTCCATCAGTTGCTTCTATCCATTCTATATAATGCTCTTTTGTCATAGGGTGCTCTCCTTTACCTATTTTTACTCTATTATTTTCTATCTTTACACTATGTTCTTCTTCAGAAGATGCTTCAGTAATCTCTTCCATAGGTTTACCACAGCATATTATTACTGGTTGGTTTAATCTTAAGAACTCTATTACATTTCCACATATACTACACTTAAAAATTCTATTTGTCATTAATATTCTTCACATTTAAGCCTATAAAAAGCTTTTGGGTGGTCACAAGAAGGGCATTTTTCTGGAGGTTCTTTGCCTTTATGAACATATCCACATTCCATACAAACCCACTCTACAGCTCTTTCTTTTTTGAATATACTCTTCTTTTCTAGTTGCTCTAATAACTTTTTATACCTTTCTTCATGATGCTCTTCCGCTTTTTTTATTGCTCTTAATCTTGTAGCAATCTCCTTTAAACCCTCTTTTTCAGCAATATCTGCAAACTTCGGATACATCTCGCTCCATTCATAATTCTCTCCGGATATTGCTGCCTTAAGATTTTCTATAGTACTTCCAAGTGTTAATTCCGTTTCTACTTCTTTAATTTTAATTTTATTCTCTTTTTTTAGTTTTTGTATCTCTTCAAAAATTCTCTTTGCATGTTCTTTTTCTTGTTCAGCAGTTTCTTGAAATACTTCTGCAATTAATTCGTATCCTTCTTTTCTCGCTATCGAGGCATAGAAAGTATACTTATTTCTAGCTTGACACTCGCCTATAAAAGCCAATACTAAATTTTTTAATGTTTCCATTTTCACTAAAATATTCTTAAGTTTATAAAGTTATTTTATTAAACCACTTTAAAAATTTTTTTGAATATCATGCTTCCTAAAATGCTAGCACCAATATAATAAACTAACCAATAGTTTCCAAGAAGAGGGGCATAATGCTCTTTTAAAAAGTAAAACAAAAGTAAAAATGGAACAAATGTGAACATAACGGGCTTTAAACTTATCTTTATCATTTTTCCACTTATTTCCAAAAGCTCATTTTGTAAACTGATAAATCTTTTATCTTGAGGAGAATACTTCTTTTCTTTTATTTCTTTTTGAATTTCTTTTTGTCTTTCTTTTATTGCTTTTAAAAGATTTTGGTCTGTAAAATGTTTCGTTATTAATGTAGTAACCAATGAAACTAAAATAGAAATTAAAATTAAACTTTCTTTTGGATAAGCAGTTATTAATTTATTTAATAATTCCATTTAATTACCTCTAAAGAAATTAGCTAGTGCAGGATTCATATCTATCGCATGTTGTTGTGCAATATTTTGATAAAGTTGATACAAAATCATTACTGCTAAGAGAATTGATGTTCCTCCAACCAAAGAGCCTGTTAAATCTGCTAGTGCTGCTAAGAGTCCTATCGCTGCACCTCCCATAATTGTGAGAGGTCCTATATACCTCCTTAAGACTGTCTCTAGTACTCTTTCGTCTCTTCTAAAACCTGGAATACTTAATCCGGAACTTAATATATTTTTTGCTTGACTTTCAGGACCAAGATTTGCAGTCATTACCCAAAAATAAGAGAAAAGAATTGAAAAAGCAACATAAAAAATTAAGTGTCCTAAACCTTGTAGAACCGCAGTTAAAGTTAAACTATTACTAATTATCAAAGGAAGAAGAGAAACTGAATTTATCCAAAAAGCTAATCCTGAGTAAGGGACACCGTTTTGAAATCCTCCTAAAATAGTCGGTTTACCGAGAGAGTTTTGTAATAAACTTCCAAAAAGTTGAATGTTCGCTATTAAAGCTGAAACTAATATTACGGGAATTACTCCTGTATAAAAGAAAGGAAGAGGCCATTTTATACCGTAACCTCTAACTTTATCAAAAGCTAATGGAATTTCGACTTTCAAAGCTTGTGCCCAAACAACTATAATGAATAAAATAGCTGTAACTGCTATTGCAAAAAATGCGAGTCCCGCTCCTTTTCCGTCTCCATTAATTAAACTCATTATAAAAACTAAGACCTCTCCAGAAGGTCTTATTGCTCCAGATGAATCTATAAACTGGAATAATCTAGCAAAAAGTCTCCAACCAATCCCTCCAACGATAAAAAGAGAGACACCGGAACCGAATCCCCATTTTTGAACGACTTCGTCCATAAAAACTATTAGAAGACCGCCTATAATTAATTGAACTATCATAATTAGTTCCATTCCAGGTTGTGCTTGTAATCCTTTCATAAGAACATAAACAGTTGCTTCAAAAATAACAAAGAAAAAAACTAGTAACTTATTTAATCCCTGATAGAATTTTTTTCCTTCTTCAGTTTTTAAATCTATTTTTATTATTTGAACTCCTATTAATAATTGAAGAATTATAGAGGCAGTAACTATGGGACCAATTCCTAGGGAGATTATTGAACCAAAATCAGTTCCTAATAATATTGCTAAATACTCAAATCTCGACAAAGCAGATTCTGCAAGACCAAAAAGAGGAATGTTTGCTAATACAAAAAAACTTAAAAGAACTATAATAGTCCATTTTAATTTTACATTAAAACTTAACTTCTTTTCTCTCGGTTTTTTTACCTCTGGTAAGTTTTTCAATATTTTTACTAAATCCATATATCCAACAATCAATAACTATTTATAAACCTTTTTTTGTTTTTTATTTAAGAATAAATTTCGTATAATGAATATTAATTTATAAATTATTTTTTCAGAAGAGTAAATTTCTTATTTTTTTAACTTCTCTTTTACAGCTGCTTGTGCTGCAGCAAGTCTTGCGATAGGAACTCTAAACGGTGAGCAAGATACATAATTTAATCCTATTTTATGGCAAAACTCTATCGTAGAAGGATCTCCTCCGTGTTCTCCACAAATTCCCATTTTCATCTCTTTCTTTATAGATCTTCCTTTTTCTATTGCAATTTTCATTATTAATCCAACTCCTTCTTTATCTATGGATTGGAAAGGATCTCTTTCATAAATTCCCATCTCGACGTATTTCTTTAAGAATTTCCCTGCATCGTCTCGAGAGAAACCACAAGTCATTTGTGTTAAATCATTTGTTCCAAAAGAGAAGAATTCTGCAACTTTCGCAATTTCATCTGCTGTTAATGCAGCTCTGGGAACTTCGATCATTGTTCCTACTAAATACTCTATTTCTACCTTCTTCTCTCTCATAACTTCTTTAGCAACCCTATCAACAATTTCTTTTTGATGAATTAGCTCTTTTACATTTCCCACTAAAGGAATCATAATCTCCGGGACAACTTTTTTTCCTCTTTTTATTAATTCTGCCGCTGCTTCAAAAACTGCTCTTGTTTGCATTTCAGATATCTCTGGATAAGTAATTCCTAATCTACATCCTCTATGACCCAACATAGGATTAAATTCGTGTAATTCTTCTATTTTATTTTTTAAAACTTCTTTTGTAACTCCCAACTCTTTTGCTATTTCTTCTATGTCTTTTTCTTCTTTTGGTAAAAATTCATGAAGAGGAGGATCTAAATATCTTATTGTTACAGGATATCCATCCATTATTTCGAATAATTCTATAAAATCTTGTTTTTGCATAGGTAATATTTTTTCTAATGCTTTTTGTCTTCCTTCTTTAGTATCTGCTAAAATCATTTCTCTAACTGCTTTTATTCTTGTTTCTTCGAAAAACATGTGTTCTGTTCTACATAATCCTATTCCTTCTGCTCCAAATTTTAAAGCTTGTTTAGCATCTTTGGGAGTGTCTGCATTTGTCCTAACTTTTAGTTTTCTTATGCTGTCCGCCCATTTCATCAATTCTGCAAAGTCTCCAGATAATTCAGGCTCTATTAATTCAACTTCTCCTAAAAAAACTTCCCCAGTACTACCATCTAAGGAAATTATGTCTCCCTCTTTTATTATTAAATCTCCTACTTCAATAATTCTTTCTCTTTCTGAAACTTTTATATCTGAACAGCCAACAACACAACATTTTCCCATACCTCTTGCAACTACAGCAGCATGAGAAGTCATTCCTCCTCTAGAAGTAAGTACTCCTTGTGCAGCATGCATTCCCTCTATGTCTTCAGGAGACGTTTCTACTCTTACTAAAATTACTTTTTCTCCCTCTTGCGCCAAATCAAATGCTTTTTCTGCACTGAAAACAACTTTTCCAACGGCAGCCCCCGGTGAAGCAGGAAGTCCCTTAGCTATTAATTTTTTCTTTTTCTTACTTTCTGGATTTAATCTTTTATGAAGAAGTTGGTTTATCGATTCCGCATCTACTTTTAATAAGGCTTCTTCTTTTGTGATTATTCCTTCTTTAACTAAATCTACTGCTATCTTTACAGCTGCTTGCGCAGTTCTTTTTCCATTTCTCGTTTGAAGAATATATAATTTTCCTCTTTCTATAGTAAATTCTATGTCTTGCATATCTTTGTAGTGAGTTTCTAATTTTTTTCTTATTTCTAATAATTGTTGGTAAACATTAGGTTGCTGTTCAGCTAACTTTTGTATACTTTCAGGAGTTCTTATACCTGCTACTACATCTTCTCCTTGTGCATTCATTAAATATTCACCATAAAAAACATTTTCTCCTGTAGAAGGATTTCTCGTAAAACAAACTCCCGTGCCAGAATCTTCTCCCATATTTCCGAAAACCATCTCTTGAATGTTCACTGCTGTTCCTAATAGCCCTGTAATATTATTTAATCTTCTATATGTTATTGCTCTAGGATTATTCCAAGAATCAAAAACTGCTTTAATAGCCATTTCTAATTGTAAGAAAACATCTTGCGGAAAATCTTTTCCTGTTTCTTTTTTTATTAATTTTTTGTATTCTACTACAACTTCTTTTAAATCTCTCGCTTCTAGTTCTATATCTAACTTAACTCCTTTCTTATCTTTTACTCTTTGTAAGATTTCTTCGAATAAACTATGCTCAACTCCCATTACTACGTCTCCAAACATCTGTATAAATCTTCTATAAGAATCATAAGCAAATCTCTCGTTTTTTGTATTCTTCGCTAATACTTCTACTGTAATATCATTTAAACCCAAGTTTAGAATAGTGTCCATCATTCCTGGCATAGAGGAAGCAGCACCACTTCTAACAGATACGAGAAGAGGATTTTTTTTATCTCCTAACTTTTTTCCTGTTTCTTTTTCCAACTCTTCTAATTTTTCTCTTACTTGTTTTAGAACTTCAGGATGAATCTTTTTTCCTTCTTTATAATATAAATCGCATGCTTCTGTTGTTATTGTAAATCCTTTAGGAATAGGTAATCCGAGAATAGTCATTTCTGCGAGATTAGCTCCTTTTCCTCCAAGAAGATCTCTCATCTCTTTTTTTCCTTCTTTAAAAGAATAAACATACTTTTTCATATTTTTTTTTGAAAGACTCTCTTTTTAAATTTGTCGTTTTTTATTTTTATAATCTTATAAAAAATTACAAACTCTTAAAAACTTCAATGTGTATAATTTATTATGAAAAAAGCTATTAAAGTAATAGTCAATGGAAGTGTGCAGGGTGTTTTTTTTAGACAATTTGTGAAAGATACTGCTGATAAACTTAACATAAGGGGCTTCGTAAGAAATTTAGAAAATGGAGATGTAGAAATTTTTGCTGAGGGAGATAACGACAATATAAGTTTTTTCTTAGATAAAGTGAAAGAAGGTCCTAAACATGCTATTATAAAAAATTTAACAATAGAAGAAAAAAAGTGGTCTGGCGAGTTTAAAGATTTTAAAATTCTTCATTTTTAATTTTGTTATACTAATATTTTTAAAGTAAGCTTGTTTAGTTTTTTTATGGCTAGGGAAGAAGAGATACTAAAAGAGAGAATAAAAAAAATAGAAGAAATGAAAAAAGAAGGAATCTTTCCTTATAATTACAAATATGATGTAAATTCTTTTTGTAAAGAAATTAGGGAGAAGTATTCTTACTTAAAAGAAGGAGAAGAAACAAAAGATACTTACTCTCTCTCTGGAAGAATAATGAACATAAGAGATCTAGGTAAAATTGTTTTTTTGAAATTACAAGATAAGACGGGAAATATTCAGCTAGTTTTTCAAGAAAAAAAAACTCCTAAAAAAAGTTTAGACTTTTTAAAAAAATTTTTGGATATAGGCGATATAATCGGAGTCAAAGGAAATATTTTTAAAACTACGAGAGGAGAGATCTCTGTTTTAGTACAAGAAGTTTTTTTATTAACAAAATCTGTTTTACCTTTACCAGATGAGTATTACAAACTTAAAGATAAAGAAGAGAGATACAGAAAAAGATATTTAGATCTTATCTTAAATGAAAAATCGAGGGAGATTTTTGTTATTCGTGCAAAAGTTTTAGAAGCAATTAGAGAATTCATGAAAATTAAAGGATTTTTAGAAGTAGAAACTCCTCTCTTACAACCTATCTACGGAGGAGCTTCAGCAAAACCTTTTAAAACTCATTGTGATGCTTTCAATAGTGATGTTTTTTTAAGTATCGCCCCAGAAATTTATCTAAAAAAAGCAATGGTCGGGGGATTAGGTAGTGTATATGAGATTACTAAGAAATTTAGGAATGAAGGCGTAGATAAAAATCATAATCCAGAGCATATGACTATTGAATGGTATCAAGAAAATGCAAGTTATGAAGAAGGTATGAAACTCTTTGAAGAATTTATGCTTTTTATTGTAAAAAAAGTGTTTGGAAAAACTAAAATAGTTTATAGAGGAAATGAAATAGACTTAACCGTTTGGACAAAAATTTCTTTAGAAGATGCTATAAAAAAGTATCTTAAGATAGACATTTCTAAGATTAATAATGACGATGATGCAAAAAAAATAGCGAGAGAATTTAATTTAGACGAGTCAAAAATTACTAAGATTACTCTCCCAGATGAATTAATGAAACTTTTTAGAGATAAGCTTATTCAACCTACTTTCTTAATAGATTATCCTATAGAAATGGCTCCTCTCGCTAAACCCAAAAGAGGCGACCCAACAAAAGCAGAAATATTTCAACCTTTCATCGGCGGTTTAGAGATAGGCAGGGCTTATTCGGAATTAAGCGATCCGTTTTTACAAGAAGAACATTTTAGGCAACAAGAAGAAGATAGAAAGAAAGGAAATGAAGAGGCAATGCCAACAGATAAAGATTTTATCACTGCTCTAAAATATGGTCTCCCTCCTGCTTGCGGAGTAGGTATAGGAATAGAAAGGCTTATTATGTTATTAACGGATACAGATAATATTCGAGAAGTAATCATGTTTCCTTTTATGAAACCAGAATAAAATGGCATTAATAAACAGAAGCAAGCTGAAAGAAATAACAGAACTACAAGTATCTGAAGAATTTTATAACGAATTAGAAAAGCAAGTAGAGGAACTAGTAAAAAAAGCTGAAAAAAGAGCAAAAGAAAATTTTAGGAGAACTCTTCTTGCTAGAGATTTATAAATTAAATTTTCTTTTTAGAATTTTTAATTCTCTTTTTAAGAAAATAACTCATCATAATAAATTTTTATATCCTTAATTTTTTTAAAAGAAATTACAAAAAATCACAATAATTTTTCTAATCCTTTAAAAATTGTTCTTTTTTGTTTAAGAAATGCTCTTTTAAAAAAACTTAAATAACTCTTATTTTTAATTTTAATATGCCAAAAAATAAAACAAAAGGATCTAAGGCAGAGAGAGAACTAATAAAACTTTTTCTTAGTAGCCAATACAGAGCTGTTCGAGTTGCCGGTTCTGGTGTAATGGAAAATGCAGACTGTGACTTAATTGCCGGAAAAAAAGGAAAGAAGTATGCAATTGAAGTTAAGTCCACAAAAAGCAAGTTTAAATATCTTTCAAAAGAGCAAATAGAAAACTTTTTAATTTTCTCCGAGATTTTTGAGCTAACGCCCGTTATTGCATTGAGGTTCGATAGAGAAGGATGGTTTTTTTTAACACCTTCGCAATTGGAAGATTCAGGTAAAAATTTTTTAATAACTTTAGAAAAAGCTAAAAATGAAGGAAAAAAATTTTCTCAGTTTTTTGAGTAGTTCTTTCATTTCTTTTTTATTTTTTAGTTTTGTTTCTTCTTTTTCTTTAGAAATCTACTGCCCCGACGAAGTATTTTCCTATTCTGAATTTGAATGCAATATTTCTTTTTTTGATTTGCCAAAAGAAGAGTTTTTCGATATTAAACTCGAATTAAGAGGTAACAATAGTTTGATTAACCAATTATGGGATGGAGAGAAGTGGCAAAGAGCTGATTGGTATCTTAAGAATGTTATTTATTCTACTTCTTCTGAGAGCTTTTTTAAAATCAAAACAAAAATAACCAAAAATTTTACAGGTGATGCAAATGCAAAATTAGTTTTAAGAAAATCAAATACAACAAAAATCTTTTTTAATTACTCTTTCTCTTTAAAAATAAAAGAGAACTCTTCAGAATTATTTTTTTCTAATCATGAAGATTTTTTGGTAAGCGATAATTATATTCCTTCTTCCGAGAGCAATTTTAATAAAGACTCCTTCGGAGAGACTAAAAAAGTAAATATAAACAATGCTTCTAAAACTGACTTAATGAGAATTTATGGTATTGGTAAAACTATTGCAGAAGAGATAATTAAATCTCGTCCTTTTTGTTCAATTGATGATCTTATAAGAGTAAAAGGTATCGGAAAGAAATTATTAGAAAAAATAAAAGAAGAAAATCTTGCTTATGTAGATGAAACCTTTTGTGATAAAAATGTAAATCCTTCTTATTCTATTCATAAAGAAGAGAAAGAAATTTTTTTAGAAAAAAGTACAAACGAAACAAAAAAGCAAAGTATTATAAACCTAACTAAAGAAGTAAACTTAACTAAAAAAAGTGAAAAATTGGTTTATGAATCAAAATCAGAGAAGATAAGAAAGATATCTTTTTACATCTTCCCTTTAGTTTTAATAATGATAATTTTTTTTATCTTAAAAAAAGATGAGCAGTATTAGACTCTTAATGATAGTTCAGATGCTAGGAAAGCCTGCCTCTTACTTAAAAGAGGCTCTCGAGATACATCTTTCTAAATTAAATCATTTTAAGGGAGTAGAAGTTTTATCTAAGAATTTTTCAGAACCAAAAAGTTTAGAAGAGAATAATGAAATTTTTTCTTCTTTTTGTGAAATAGAATTAAAGGTCGACTCTTTTGAAAAAGTGCTTGATTTGATTTTTGAGCTTATGCCAAACTCTATAGAAATTTTAGAACCCTCAGAAATTAATTTAGACTTATACGAGGCAACTATGATCTTAAATAGTTTAGCTGGAAAATTGCATAGGTATGAAGATGCTTTGAGAGTGGCTTATGCAAAAATGAAAATGTTAAGCGATTCTTTAAATATGAATGAAAACTCCCGAAAAGGTTCTTCTTCAAAAAAATCAAAAAAGAAAGTACCTTCTTAAATCTTACTTAAATTTAAAAAATTTCTTTTTCTTATTTATTAATGGAAACTCTCTATTTTACTAAATTTTCTTTAGAAGAAATTTTTAATTTTATAAAGAAAAATAAAGAAAGAAAAATTTTTAACTTTCTTAACCAACACGACATTTACAATTTTAAAAATAATAATCTATTTAGAGAATCTTTAAATACTTTTTTTAGTATAAATATTATTGATGGTTCCTTTTTAACATTTTTTCTTTCAATAAAAAAATTTAAAAAAATTTCAAGAGTGCGCGGACCAACCTTTACGAGAGAGCTCCTTTTAAAAAAAGAACTTTCTTCTTCAAAAAAACATTTTTTTATAGGTTTAGAAAAAGAGGATTTGAAGGTTTTAATAGAAAAATTCTCCCATTTAAAAAAGGTTGATTGTTATAATCCTCCTTATATAAAAGATGTTGTTTTTTCTGATGAAGAAATAGAAAAAATATCTAAAAAAATAAATAAGTTTAAACCAGACTTTGTTTGGGTCGGAATAGCAAGTCCTAAACAAAATATCCTTTCTTATCAGCTTTTTAAAAAAACTAATGCAAAATATTTTTTCAATGTTGGAGCAGCAATGGATTTCCTTTTAGGAAAAAAGAAAGAAGCTCCTTCTTTCGTAAGGAAAATTGGAGTAGAGTGGTTTTATCGTCTTATTACGGATTTTAAATACTCTAAAAAGAAAGTTTGGAGAAGTTTTATTGCTGTTTTCTACTTGCTTTTTGGAAAGATAAAGATTGATTTGAAAAAAGGAATCTTATAATTTTTTTCTTTATACTATCTTATTGGATACTTTAGTAATCTTTTTAAACGTGTTCTCTATTTTATCTTTATGAAAATCGGTTTTGTCGGTTTTGGTGTTGTGGGTAAATCTACAGCAATAGCACTTTCGAAATATCATAAAATTTTCCCCTATGATAAATTTAAAGAAGAATATAATGATCCTTCTATTTTAAGAGAAGTAGAGGCTATTTTCATTTGTGTTCCCACTCCAATGAAAAAAAGTGGCGAAATAGATTTAAAAGAGATTAAAGATTCCTTAGAGACTTTAAAGAATATTTCTTTCAAGATAGACCCTTTAATAATAATTAGGTCAACAGTGGTTCCAGGAACTACAGATGAACTAGAAAAAACTTACTCTTTTAATCTTGCAACAAATCCTGAATTTTTAAGAGAAAAAACAGCTGTAGAAGACATGCTCAACACAAAAAAAATCGTTTTCGGAGCAAAAAATAAAAAAGATTTTGAAATTTTAGATAAAATATACAAGCCTGTTTTTCCTAACGCAACTTATTTTTATTTTGATAGAAAAACTGCTGAAATGGTTAAATATTCTTCTAATGCTATGCTGGCTGGACAAATTGCTTTAGCGAATGAGATCTATAATATTTGTAGCGTAATTGATGTTAATTATGAAGAAATAAAAAAAGTTCTTTTATTAGATGAAAGAATTGCCAAAAACATCGATGTTCCGGGTAATGATGGAGATTTTGGTTTTGGTGGCAAATGTTTCCCTAAAGATTTTAATTCTTTAATTTATTTTTCTAGAGAGAAAGGTTACAGACCTTACCTTCTAGAGGAAGCTTGGCGTTTAAATGAGAGAGTAAGAAAAAATAAAAATTGGATTTTTTAAATGAGCTTCAATAAAAAAAAGATATTATTTTTAAGCCCTTTACCTCCACCAAATTATGGAAGTGCTTTGTCTAGTAAAGATTGTTTAGAAATTCTAAAGAAATCAAAAAAATTTTCTGTTGAAAGCATAAAACTTAACTACTCAAGAGAAATGACGGATGTTGGAAAAATAAGTTTAGAGAAAATAAAAGGATTTTTTTCTGTTTTAAAAATAATCAACCAAAAAATTAGTAATTTCAAACCTCATTTTGTTTATTTTGTACCTGCTACTAGTAATTTTGGTTTAATTAGAGATTTCTTTTTTGTTAGATTCATAAAAAAGTCTAAAATTCCTATTCTGTTTCATATAAGAAGCAGACTAATTAAAAATAGGCTAAACAACTTTTTTTATAAATTTATGTTTTCTAATGAGAAAGCAATTATTTTGGGTAAATCTTTAATCGAAGATATTATAAATTATATTCCTAAAAAAAACTTGTTTATTCTCCCAAATGCTATCAAAAACGAGATTTCTGATAAAGAATTAAAAAAAATCTTAGAAAAGAGAAGAAGTCAAAAAATTTTTAACATTCTTTTTTTGTCTAATATGGATAAAACGAAAGGATGGCCTAAACTTTTGGAGTCTGCTAGAATTCTTATGGATAGAGGATTTTCTTTTAATTGTTTTTTTGCCGGTTCGTGGCAAAATAAAGAAGATGAATGTTTCTTTTTTAATTACTTAAAAAAAAATAATCTCGAAGATGTTGTTTTTTATATTGGTCAAATTAAACCTGAAGAGAAAAAAGATCTTTTTTCTAAGGTTCATCTTCTTGTCTTTCCTACTGAATATCCTCTTGAAACTTTTGGGAGAGTTATCATTGAAGCGATGATGTACGCTCTTCCCGTAATTGCCAATTCTATTGCAACAATACCTTCTATAATAGAAGATAAAAAGACCGGCTTTCTTCTTAATGAAAATAGCCCTATCGAAATTTCAGAGAGAATAGAAACTTTATTAAAAAATAGAAAACTTGCTGAGAAAAAAGGACTAAATGGAAGGAAAGCTTTTCTTAAAAAGTTCGAAATAAAAAATTACGAAAAAAATTTTTTAGAAATACTTTCATTTGCTTATTAACTTAACCAGTATCTCTTCCATTTGTAAAAAGAGTATAACCTTACTTTATAATTACTCGAAATAAGGTCATATTTTTCTATTATCTTTTTATAAAAGTCTAACCATTTTTGATCAATAATTTTAGATCTTTCAAATTCAAATATGATCTTTTTTAATTCTTTTTTATAATCTTCTTTATTAATCCATTCACTTATAGGAGGAGTGAAGCCGATTTTTTTTCTTTTTAATATATCTTTCGGTAATTCTTTTTTTATTATTTCTCTGAATAATATTTTATCTCGAAACATTTGGCATTTCCACTTTGCTGGTATCTTCATAGAAAGTTCGATTAACCGATAATCAAGAAAAGGACATCTTACTTCTAAAGCATTTGCCATTGAAGCTCTATCAACTTTTAATAAAAAATTCTCTGGTAGGGTATAAAAATAAATGTCCATTAGCCTTATCGCTTCTTGGAGATTACCCTTTGTTTTCTTTAGACATTCAGATAGTTTTTCTTTTAGAACTTTTTTAGCTATTTTTGGCTTATAAATCTCTTTTCTTGCTTCAGAGTAAATTTTATTTTCCTTTAAAAAACTCAAATTTATAGCCTCATTTATTCTTTTTATAGGAAAGTAAAAAAGAAGCTTTCTAAGAACAAAGGGTACCTTTTTCAATAGATAAATTATCTCGGCATATCTATATCTTGGGTATCCTCCGAATATTTCGTCTCCTCCATCACCAGATAATGAGACTGTTAAATCTTGTTTGGCGAATTCGCTCAAAAAAAAAGTTGGAAACATAGAAGGATCAGAAAAAGGCTCATCATAAAAATAGAAGATTTTTTTTATTATTTTTTTAAAATCTTCTTCTCTAAAATATTTATGATGATGTTTTGTTTTAATATAATCTTTAACAATATTTATGTATTTTGTCTCATCAAACTTTCCTTCAAATCCAATAGAGTAAGTATTCAAATTTTCTTTTTTTATAAATTTAGACATTTTTTTGATAATTGTAGAGCTGTCTAGACCACCAGAAAGGAAAGCACCAAGAGGAACATCAGCTATAAGTCTTATTTTTATAGCATCTTCTATAGTAGTTTCTATTTTTTTCTTTAGATATTCTTTGTTATAGACGGGTTCGTATTCAGGCCAGTCATAATAATAGTATTTTTTGATTTTATTCTCTTTCAAATAAAAGATTAAATTTTGCCTAGCCTCCAATTTAAAAATTTTTTTATAAATCGTCCATGGAGCAGGTATAAAACCCAAAGAAAAATACAGATCAATAGAATTTTTGTCAATTTCTTTTTTTATATTTTTTTGGAGTATTCCTTTTATTTCTGAACTAAATATAAAATTTTTTCCATCAAAATAATAGTACAAAGGTTTTTTCCCCACTCTGTCTCTGCTTAAAAATAAGATTTTTTTTTGAGGGTCATAAATACAAAAAGCCCACATTCCATTAAATTTATTTACGCAACCAAAACCCCATTCAAAATAGCTAGCTAGGATTACTTCTGTATCTGTTTTGCTTTTAAAAATGTAGCCTTTTTTTATAAGCTCTTCTCTTATATCTTGAAAATTATATATTTCACCATTAAAAACTATAACTGCCTTTTTTCCTTTATGAAAATAAGTCATTGGTTGCTTACCCTTTTCACTCAAATCTATAATCGCCAATCTTCTATGTCCTAAGGAAACTCCATTTCTTTCATCAAAATAAACCCCTTCTCCATCCGGCCCTCTATGTTTTAAAGAATCATTCATTTTTTTTATTAGCTTTTTATCAACAAAATTAAATCCGTTTATTCCGCACATTTTTTATATAATCTTAAAAGTTTACTTTTTATTTTGTTTTTTTTAAATCTCTTTAAATTTTTATATCCTTCTTTTATTAATTTCTTCTTTATTTTTTTATTCTCAATAATAGTTATTATTGCTCTTTTTAATTCTTCAACGGAATGAGGATTTATCTTTATTGCAGCATCTTTTACAACTTCAGGTAAGGAAGAAGTATTAGATGTTATCACTGGTGTTCCACAAGCCATTGCTTCCAAGGGAGGAATTCCAAATCCTTCATATAAGCTGGGAAAGACTAAGATATCGCTCAAGTAGTAAGTTTCTTCTAACTCTTTCTGTGTTAATGAACTCTTTTTTATTATGAATCTTTGTAGGTCATTTTTTTCTATAAATTTTTTTTCTTCTTTTAAAAATTCTCCAATCTTTATTAGAACAATATTAGGGTACTTCTCTTTCAAATAATTTAAACTCTTTAAAATTAGCAAAGTGTTTTTATAAAAGAAACTTCCTACTGAAAGTAAAATTATTTTGTCTTCTAGCCCTCTCTTTTCTTTTATTCTTTTTTTTGTAAGAGAAAACTTTTTTCTTTCTATGCTTATCGGAGGAATAACTTTTATTTTATTTTTGATTATTTTGAATTCTGTCATTAGATCTCTTTTAGTATTATTAGAATCTGCTATAATTGCTCTTGCTTTTTTTAATAACTTAATATAATATCTAAAAAGAATTCTTCCTCTTAAGCTAATTCTTTCAGAAAATTTTAAAGGTATCAAATCGTGGCAAGTTATAATTGTTCTATCTTTAGGTAAAAAATTAATCAAGTAAGAATAACTGTGATCTATAATGTGATAAACATCGTAATCTTTTTTGATTATCAATGGATAGAAAAAAATTTTAAATATGTCTTTTGGAATAAATTTTGGGGAGGGTTCTAGAAAATCAGCATCTTCTTTTTTTAAGATCTCTTTTAAAAAATTTAAATAAACTCTCATACTAGTAGAGTCCCCTTTAACATTTCCCAAAACCAAAATTTTTAGTTTTTTATTCATAGAAATAATTAAAAAGGATAGTTATTAAATTTTTTTATGAGTTATTATGCCGAAAAACAATATATTGATGAGTTGCCACAAAATGCGATTAAAGACTTAAAAATTCTCTTCTTTAGTAGTTTTTTTAAGGATTGTAAAAGGATCCTTGATGTAGGTTGTTCTGTTGGAAGAGTTATTTCCTTGGATCCAAAAAGAATTGAAGGCGTTGATATAGATAAAGTAGCGTTAAAAATTGCTTCATCTAAAGGATATAGTGTGAAATTCGCGGATGTATCTAGGAAGTTACCCTTTAAAGATTCTTCTTTTGATGGGGTTTTTTGTTCCCATGTCATAGAGCATTTGTTTGATCCAAAAAAAGCACTTTTAGAAATGAAAAGAGTTTTAAAAAATAAAGGAAAAATAGTTATTATAACTCCGGACTATATAATGACATCAAGAAAATATAAAAATGGTTTTTGGTCCGACTATACGCATAAAAGACCTTTTATTCCAGAATCTTTAGAAAAATTAGCTTTTGATTGCGGTTTTAGGAAATATAGAGTTTACCATTTTCCTTCTTTTGGTTTTAGGCATTTAATGAGATTTGGTTTACTATCAAAAGATCAATGGATAAAATTAGAAAAAATTCCATTTATTTGGAAAGGCCAGGATTTAATTTTAGAGGCGGTTAAATAATCATCTAAAAAATTTAATATACCTCCTTAAATATTCATCCCTCTTAATTATTCTATTATTATCAGATAAAGGAAAATTCAATTCAAATCTCTTTAAACTTTTGTCTTTTTCTTTATAATTAGTAGTGTGTGTTCCTTTTTTAAAACCAATATTTGTTATTAGGTTTTTTTTCGGAATTATACAAAGACCCTTATTTATCAAACAGCAGAGTATCCATTGATAATCCCAAGTGTCTATTTTTCCGGCATAAGTTAACTGGTAAAGTCTCCAAGACTTGATTTTATCTAGGAAACTGTAATCTTTAACAATTTCTAAAAAATTTTTAGAAAACCTTATTTTTTTCCATTCTTTTATTTCAACATCATAATTTTTCCAAGCTCTTCTCCATGTAGCCCATCCCCAAGCATTAAAACAGTTTGAGAAGAAGTAGTCCTCTTTTATCTTTGAGATCTTTTCTACATTGGTGCCACTAATTTGCATTACTCTTTCATCATTTTTATATCTCTCTAATAATTCCTGACAAAACCTAAAAAAACTTTGAGAAGGCAAACAATCGTCTTCTAGAATTATTCCTTGTTCTTCATTTTCAAAAAACCAAGATATAGCTCCAGAAACAGCATACTTACAACCTAAATTATTGTCTCTAAATAGCGTTTTTACTTTGCATGGCCAATCAATATTTTCTAAGACATATTTTCTGACGGCATCGGTTTTCTTTTTTTCTTCTTCATTTCTTGGTCCGTCTGCTGCTATATAAAGTTTTGTCGGTCTTGCTTTTCTAATTTCAGCAAAAACTTTTTTTGTAGTTTCTAGTCTATTAAAAATTAGGAAAAGGACAGGGGTTGTTAGTTTAAATTTTTTGATTTTCATTTTTTAATCTTTACAAGATAATAAATTTCTTTTGCAAATATGGAAGGAAAATTTTTGCTAAAAAATCCAGAATTTTTCATGGTAAAAATCTTACCCCTCCCTAAAGCTCCCAAATACTCCTTTCTTACTGTCTTATCTTTTTCGAAGAATTGTTTTATAAAATTTTCAACAGTTTTTATCGTAAAAAAATGTTTATGCCAATAAGGCAAGTAAAATTCCCATGCAGGTTTTCCTATTAAAAATCTTATTCTAAATCCCCAAGTTAACTCATTAGGAAGCACAACAAGAATATACTTTTTTGAAACTCTTTTAGATTCTTTTATAATCTTCTCCACATTGGTTAAATGTTCTAGTATTTGATTTAGAATTACTATATCAAAGGAATTATCTCTTAAAGGTAAATTTTGTTTTCTATTTAAATCCATTTTAATGTCAGCATTTTCCAACACATTAATAGTTATTGTTTTATATTTTTTATTAAAAATATTTCCAGCACAACCAGTATCTAAGACGCTTTCTACATCCGAAGGAATCATACCCAATATTTTGTTCACTCGGTAGCTTTTTTTAATCTCTCCCAAAACATCCCTCTTCAATTTTTTTATTTATTCTTCTTCAAAATTTTCTTATAAGCTTTAACTAAATTTTCTCCATATTTTTCCCATGTAAAATTTTCCACTCTCTTCCTTGCAGCTTTTCCCATTTTTTCTGCTACTTCTGGATTTTTATAGAAATAAAGTATTCTTTTTTTTAAAGCTTTTACATCTCTAATTGGCACTATAAATCCTTCTTTTCCATTTCTTGCTATACTTCCAGAGTTAAAAGTAGTTATGATTGGTAATCCCGAAGCCATTGCTTCGTAAGTAACCAATGCGGATCCTTCTTCTAAAGAAGGAAATACAAAAACATCCGATTTTTTATAATACTCTTTAGGATTTGCAAAACCTATAAACTTTATTGTTTTGTTATTTTTATACTTCTTAATAGCTTCTTTAGCATCTGGCCAAATTCTTCCGACTATTAACAATTCTGCATTTTTTAACTTTAATTTATCCCACGCTTGAAGAAGATAGTGTACTCCTTTTCTCAATTGAACACTACCAACAAAAATTGCTCTAAATATCTTGTCTTTTTTTTCTTTTTTAGGAGAGAAGTCATTTATATCAACTCCATAAGGCAAGAGAATCAATTGTTCTCTTCTAAACCCCTCTTTTAAGAAAGAGTTATAAACAAAATTACTTGGACATAATATATAATCAAAAATTCTTATAAATTCTGCTTCTTTTTTTAAGTTTTCTTCAATCTTTTTTATTTTTTCTGAAGAAAGATACTTCTTGTAATCTTCTTTTAGAATTTTTAATATATTTAAAGGATGACTATTTGCTCCTTCTAAAATAAGAATTGCTCCTTCTTTTTTTGATTTTTTAGCGGCATCTTTTCCTACTCCTATCCAACTATGATAAATTCTAGTCTTTGGAATATTTAAAAAAACAATCCAACTAAATAAAGAATTAACAATTTTGAAAGAGTCTATATTCATTTTTAACATCTTTTCAATAAACCTAAGAGGGTAAGAGAGATACTCTAAAAAAATATAATTGGTTATTCTTTTTTTATTTATATCTAAGTAATAAGAATACCCTCTACAAAAAGCCTTGTAATTTATTTTAGACTTTTCTAATCCTTTTAGTGCATAATAAGCTATTTTACCGATGCCAGGAGTGCCTATTTTAGCAGCAATAACGTAACATACTTCTTTCTTTTCTTCCATAACGTTTTTAAAAGACTATAATTTTTAAATATTATGGACAAAATAAAGGTTTATCTTCAGTATCCCTGGAAATTCTCTGATAGTTCTTATTATAAGAATATTCTTGAATTTCCTCCCAATAAAGTAGTTTACATAAACTATAAAAAAAACCTTGTGAATATAATCGGTTCATCTAAAAAATTCGAATTTTATAGAGTTCTTAAAAACCTTATTAGACAAATTTTAAATCTTATTAAAATCCCCAATCTAACTTATACTTTTAATAAAGATTGCGATTTAATTCATTGTGCTCATTGTTTATCTTTAAACAAGAAACCATGGGTTTTAGACACTGAGACCTATGATAGAATAGCAGCAACAGGAAGAATTGCCTATTCTCGCTTCGGAAAATTTATCATAAGAAAGCTATTAGAAAGCAAATATTGTAAAAAGATTATCTGCTGGTCAGAAGATTGTAAGAAGACATTTGAAGAGGCCTTTCCCAATCAAGAAAAAATTCTAAAAAAGATAACTATCCTTCATTTTGCTCTTCCCAAATTTGAATTTAAAAAGATACCTCACGGAAGTCTTAATGTTCTTTTTGTTGCGAGATGGTTCTATGCTAAGGGAGGGAGGCAAACTCTTGAAGTTTTTAAAAGATTATCAAATAAATTCAGAAGAGTAAATTTTATTTTTATCTGTCCGACTCCTAAAGATCTTAAAGAGAAATATCAAAATTCAAGAATAAGAATTTTAGATTTAGTTCCACAAGAAAAACTTTTTGAAGAAATTTATCCTTCTTCAGATATTTTTTTCTACCCTGGCTTTGGAGACTCTTATGGCTTTGCCGTTCCTGAAGCAATGATGTTCGGTTTACCTATAATCACTACGAATACTTTTGCCAAAAGAGAGCTAGTTACAGATGGAAAATCGGGCTTCTTAATTGATTTGCCTTCTAATTGGAAAGGTTACCATGATATGAATGAAGAATTGCTAAAGAAATTTGAAGAAAAAACCTCTTTATTGATAGAAAATGAAAAATTGAGAGTAAGAATGGGTAAAAATGCGAGAAAAGAAGCAGAAAAAAAATTCTCCATTGATAAAAGAAATAAATTACTAACAAAAATTTATTTTGATGCAATCGATTAAAATTTCTTTTACTATAGAAAGTATATATAACTTATATTATACTAAACTTGCTTTAAGAAACTTATTTTTTTATACTTTTTTTCTTTCTAAGAATAGCTTCTTGAATATATCTTAGAAATTTATAGCTGTCATTTTTATCTTACTAATCTTCTCTTTACTTTTTCAGATACTCAAAAAAGATATTCTCTTTCTTTTATTATATATGCCTTCTTAAATATCAACGCTTTTTTTTTGTCTTCTTTACAATGTCCCATATTTTCTGGTTGTATAATTACTTTTCTCTTATTTTTATTTAGATAAGCTGCCCACCAACTTAAAGTACTATTTGCAATGATATTATTTTTACATCTTTTCATCAGTTCAAAATCTTCTGAAACATTTTTCATATGAATAAATTTTCCATTTATAAAATGAAAATTTCTTTTGCACCAATTAATATCATCAGAAAAAATGTAGTACTCTGGTTCTTTTATTTTACTCTCTATTATTCTTACAGCTTTCTTATAATACTTCAAGGGGAGCAAATACCCTTCTTTCATAATAGCGACATCCCCTCTTCTTACATGGATTGAGACTGAATTTTTTTTATTAATTTCTTTTATCATTCTTTTTAGATATTTACTTTTTTCTTTCAAGTCTATTTCTTCTACAAGTATTTTTTTTATTTTCTCTAATCTTTCACTTTCCCCATAGATAAAATATCCTATTATGCAGATATCTCTTTTATTCTTCAGTTTTAATAATCTATCTCCTTCAAAAAAAGCTTTTTTATGAATCCTCTTTATTTTTAATAAGATATAATCATCTAAGAACTTATTTCCTGTTATAAATAAATACTCTTTTAATTTTTCTGTTTTAACAATTTCAAAATTTGTTTTAAAGTCATGTAAGTGGTTCACTCTTCTGTTAATACTATCTCTTTTGTTATTCTTATAAGAATCTTCATTTATTCCTAACGATGTCTTATTTTTTATAGAGTAATACTTACCAAAAGCATATTGAAATAATTGGTTTCCTAGTCCTCCTGTTAATTTTATAACTATCATTTTAGAAGTATTTATCCATCTCTCCAGAGATATAATATACTCCTCTGTCTATATCTTCTTGTAGATTCAAGAACTCTCTATATGTAGGAGTGTCTTCAGGGTATTCTACTTTCCAAATCTTTAAAGGGGCTCTTATTCCTTGATACCAAATGAACTCATTTAGTCCTGGATAAAATTGTTTAAAATAAGCAACAACAGGGTCATCCTCAAAATGTGCTTTTTTTATCGTAGGATACTCATTATAAGGGTCATTTAGGATGTAAAGTTTGCCCATTAAACTATTAAATGTCCTAGGAGATAAATAAATGACTGCTCCCATTAAATCTATTTTTTTATTCTTTTCGTCTACTTTAGGAATTAAGTAAACTAAAGAATCAATTCCTTTCTCAAAAGAAGTTATTTGTCCGTCTAAGTAAACATACTTCAATGGAATTCTATATTGCTTATTTTTATAATAGAAGACCCCTATAGGTTGTTTTATTCTTGTTTCATTTTTACTTTTTTCTATCCCTATTATAACTCCTATTATATAAGAGTTACAAATCATCTGTTGTGTTTTAGTGACAGTTATCCCTGGAAGAAAAATTTTTGAGTTATTCTCTTCGTAAACTATGTCTCCGTCAACACATCCTCCTAAAGGATAAACTCTCTCTTCTCCCTTTGATGTCTCTCTAACTTGTTTTTCATCCATTGCTCCTCCAAAAATACCTGCAGAAACTCTATCCCAGGAATCATTACTTCCTATTTTAGAGAAAGCTCCATATTTTCCCATTTCTGTAGGATCAATTAATAAATAAGAAACATTCCAAGTCTTCATGAAACTAAGTGCTGTTCTTGGATTCTCTGTTGTAAGAACATACCTTCCTATAAAATGGTCTGTACTCTCTCCTCCTCCAGCATGCCCTCCGTCAGTAACAGTAGGCCTATTAGCTAATGTTTGTATAAAATATCCATAATCCCACCAGTGAATAAAAATATCTTTCTCATTAGTATTCTCTCTTGCCCATTTCATTGCATTTTGCCATTGAATATTTGCAGAAGGTCCTATATATTTAGCTTGAGTTGAAACTATTTGATAGTTTCCAGGGCTTTTTCCTAAAGGATAGGTGCCAAGAATAGAAATATAAACTAATAAAATTAAGAATAAAGAAACAAATTTTGTTAGAGACTTGAAACTTTTATCTTTCGTCTCCTTTATTTTTTTTATAGTTTCGTTTATTCCATAAGCGCCTATTAAACAAATGAAAGGTGTAATCAAAAAGAAACTTCTTACTGCTGCTCTTGCATTTATAGCAACAGTTAGTGCTAAAGAAAAAAGTATCACTTCTTCTACTTCTATATTTATTTTTTCTTTAGAAAGAGTGTATAGCAAAGCAAATAAAAAGTAAACTCCTCCTAAAAAATATATTGCTTGACTAATAAAATTTTCTCCGTTTAGTATACTTTCTGGAGAAATTCTAGAATATAAAATAGAAAAAAACAAAAAGATAAGAGAGGAGAAAAGAAGCAGCTTATTAGTTATTTTTTTTAAATTTTTAGCAAAGTTCCACGAAAGAAAAATTAACCCTATCAAGAAAAATAAAAAAATTAAAAAAGTATTTTGTTGTATTAAATCTACTAAGTATGGTTGAGCATTTTCTGCAACAGTAGTTCCCAATTTTCCAGTAAACTCTCCAAAGAAAGGATAAATAAGCGTAGCCCATGCTCTTTTAAACATTTGAACAGGATGTTTTCCTATTAAAATAAGACCTGCTATCCCGATAATCAAAGTTGTTCCAAAAGAGAATATATGTAAATTATTTTCTTTTAAGAATCTTAATTTTTCTTTATACTCTAAAAGGATAAAATGAATAATCGAATATAAAAGCACAAATGAAACTAAAATTCCTTGAGTATCTATAAATCTAGAATACATCCCTTCTGCTTTACCTCCTAATAAAGGAGTAAATATGACTGAAAATATTGCCCATATTAAATAGAATAATATAAACTCTCTATTTTTTTTAGAATTAAAAATATAATGTAAAAAAAGAGCAAAAGGTAGAAAAACTAATACAAAAGTAATCCCTCCTCCCCACGAAACAAGAACAAGCGAAGTTAAAAAACCTATAAGAACTCCAAAAAGAATTGAACTCTTCAAACTCTTTTCAAAATTTTTTAATGAGAAGAATAATCCTATAGTGAGAGCAAAAATAGCAAAAACTCCTACATGATCATGGTCATAAAATCCTGCAATTGTTCTAAACAAAAATGCAGGAGAGTAAGCTAAAAAAGCACTCGATATCAAAGAAATCCATTTTGATTTAGTTAATAAATAAGACAAAATAAAAAAAAGGGTTAATCCAAAAGCGAAGAAAATTGGAGCAGAAATTGCTGAAGCATAGTCAAAAGTTATTTCCGGCTTGAAAATTTTTAAAAACTTATAATTCCAAATTAAATAATCATCAATTAATTCTGGAATCC
>JAWAET010000003.1:0-29283 GCA_038891175.1 Candidatus Pacearchaeota archaeon | reverse complement strand
ATTTTTGGATAAATAAAAAATATAGAAAGTATAAAGCAAAGAGAAAGTGCTAAGAAAATACCTCCTATCAGAATCTCTTCTCCTTTCGTTATTAAAAAAAGAATGGTCATAGGTATCAGAATAACTCTGATAGTTTGAAAGAAAATTTCTTTATAAAAAGGATATTTAAAATTGTTTTGTGCCTGAAATAAGCTAATGACAAAAGCTAGAAGATGAGATGATACTATATAAAGGCCTCCTGCCAATAAAGAATAAAATATTGGTTTTTTATAAAGAACATTTGCTATAAAATAAGAAGACATCATCAAAATAAGAGCGACGATTAGTACTAGTTTAATTTTTAAATTTCTTAAAAAGAATAAATAGGCTCCTGCTTTTTTTATGTTGTCTTTATATCTTGATAAGTAAGTTATCAATGCACTTCCTATTCCCATATCGCCAAAACTTGAAAAGAACACAATTATTGAAAGAGAAAGAGTATAAAGACCATAAGTTTCAGGTAAAAGCATTCTTGCTAATATTATGTTTAGTGCTAAACTTCCCAATTTAGAAACTATAGAACTCGAGAATTGAAGAATAGAATTTTTAATTGCAACGCCAGTATTTCCAGAAAAGTCTCTTCTAATAATTCTCTTCGTTATCCCTAAAACTTCTTTCTTTAAAAAATTAAACATTTTTAATTTGTTTTTTATTTAAGTAGTATAAAAAAGAAACTTTATGGCTCAAATCTCCTTTAATCAAATATAAATCGATTAAATCCAGAATTAAGTGGAATATAAAACCAACAAAAATTAATATAAAAATTTTAGAAAATAATGAAAACAACAAGATTAGTGTTAATATTTCTATTGAATGAAATACTCTAAGAGGATATTCGAACTTTTTTCTTTCTTTCACTGAGAGACTTAAAAATTCTTCTTTTCTCTTTTTATGCCATTGAATAAATCTTATCGGGTTGACTGTTTTATTTTTAGCTATAAAATAAAAGAAGATATCTAAATCAATAAAGAACCAAGTAGATATAAACAAAATTAAGAACTCAAAAAAATTTAGTTTAAAAAAATATAAGATTATCAAAGAAAAGAAACCTCCTGTAATAATGTGAGCCAAAGGCATCATTTTACTCCTCTACTAACTGAGATGCTATTTCTGAGAAAGCAGGTCTTGTTATAAAAACTCCTACAGATACTCCTATAATAGTTGTTAACGCAAACCCTTTAAATAATCCTGCAGAAACTGCTCCAATACCTAAAAATTCTAGCAATCCTGTAAGAGGAAGAAGAGCTATGAATACTGTTAAAAAAGAACTAAAAACTATAAACAAGGCTCTTTTTATTTTTTCTTTTAAAGATTCAAATGTTTTTCTTCTAGCTTCATCGAGTATTACTATCTGGCTGTCTACTCCTGTTCCTATAGTTGCTAAGATTCCTGCTATTGAAGGCAAGTCTAAATTCCATCTTATTAATGAAGCAATACCTAAGATAATTACCAATTCAGAAGCTAAAACGCTCATTTGTGCAAGTAAAATTTTAACTTTTTTATATCTGAAGAAAATAACCATTCCTACTGCTAAGAAAGCAAATATTCCTGCAATCCATATCTGTTTAACAAATTCTTCTCCTAATTTTGGAGAAATTCTATCTACTTTTTCTATTTTTAGTTTCACCGGAAGGCTTCCAGTTATCAAAATCGTTTGTAATTTTTTCATTTGTTTTTCTGCTTCCTTATATGCTTCTTCTCTCGTTGTCCCAAAACCTGATCCACTTATCATTACTTCTGTAGTCTCTTTTCCTTTAAGTTCTGCCCCTATGTTTAAAGATTCTGTTAATTGGTCATCTAAATAAAAGTCTATTTGTTTAGAGAGATATCTTCCTCCTCCAGAATAATTTATATCTAAATCTTTAGTAATTTCCGCGTGTCTTTTAGCTGCTTTTTCACTCAATCTAATAACGAACTTGAAATTACATGCTTCTCCTCCTTCTACTTTAAAACAACTTTCTATAAAAGAGTCTTTTCCAGATCTTCCTACATAAGTTATATCTTCATTACCTCCAATAAAAACAGTTTCATTTCCTATTTTTGCCTCAAATTTTCCTTGTTTCGCTATTAACTCTTCTAAATCAGAAGGAGAAGATCCTGCTATTTCTATTAACATATATTTATTCCCTAAGAAATCTGAAACTTTTCTTATTTGAACATCAGAAAGACCAAAAGCATTAAATCTCTCTTGTGATATTGCTATTAAATCATCCAACTGTTCTTCGCTTATTTTTTCTTCAGATTTTACAAGAGCTCTCGCACCTCCTTGCAAATCCAATCCTTTTCTTATTCTTGTTTTTTGGAGAGGACTAACTGTAATCTTAGAAAAATCTTCCTTTGAGAAAACTCCTAAAATGATTTTATCTTTTGTTTTTATTTCAATTTTTGTTTCATTTGGAAGACTATTGACTATTTTAGTGTAGTCGGAAACATTTCTTATTTCTATACTATTTAGGGATTTTATAATATCTCCTGTTCTTAATCCTTCATTAAAGAGACTTGAATTTTTTTCTATAGAAGAAACAACTACTCCTTTTTCTAAAAATAGTGGAGGGATAGAAAATATTGAAATTAGAGAGATTATTACTAATGCGACTAAAAGATACATTCTGAATGTAACTCTCATTTTTTTCTTTCAATGTACCATTTAATTATAGGTGCATTTCCGAGCCAAGTATTAAAAATATCAAAAACTAAACCAAAAGAAAGTATTATAAAAATTTCATTTAAAACAGTTCCGTATCTATAAACAAAAAAAAGAGCTGCAATTATTGCAAATAATGATGTTAAGGACATAGTTATTCCTGTCTTAAACGCACGAACAATTTCATCGTTAACAGAGCCTTCTTTTTTTCTTAATACTCTCGTCGTTAATAAGATATCCGTATCGACAGAATAACCTATCAACATTAAAAAAGCAACAATTCCTGCCAAAGAAATTTTCATTCCTATTAAATTTACACAAACTAAGGTCATAATGATATCAGATAGAGCAGCAAAAATTACTGCCAAAGAAGGAATTGAATATTTATAATACATATATATTAATACTAAACAAAAAGGTATCACAATAAGAAGGAGATATACCGAGGAAGGACTATTTATAAACTTACCAAATAAAATACCAAGAAAAATGCTTAAAATTGCAGTAACAATTTTTGATTTAGTATTATTAGAAAAAATTAAAAAAACTGCAGCAGACATCCAGAAAAAAGAAAGAAATACTGCACCGAGCATTTGTTTGTAAAAATTTGAACTTAAAAATGAAGAAGTAGTTTCAATACTTGAATTCTCTTGTGTTAGTTTATGTCCTAAAAATTCTTCTATTTTCTTTTTTACTTCTTCACTATACTTTTCTGGCACTATAATAACCACTTGAATTTGTTTTCCAGTAGAATCGGAAATTTTTCTTACTTCTAAATTATTTGTTATTTTATAAAGTTCTTTTTCCAATTCTTTCGCGTTTACCTCTGAAAAGATAGTTATTGTTGTTCCTCCAGTTAAACTAACATCTTTGTAGAATAAATCTCCGTTTGTTTTGTAAAAATAAAAGAGAAATAAAAGAGAGAAAATGAGAGCTAAAACTGGTATAATTAGAATTCTTTTGTAATGCTTTTCATAGAGAGTCTCTATTATTTTCATACTAAAAAATACAAAAGAGGGTTTTTAAGAGTTTTGAATATTCTAGGAAAAAGAGATTTCTCTGTAGCATTTATAATTCCCAAAAACATCTTCACAAGTTAGAGTATATTTTTTTCCTCTTACTGCATAAAAAGAAATTTCGTTACTCTCTAAAGTGCTTAAGATTGTTCCATTAATGAAAGCAGAGGAGCATTCGTTCGATTCAATAATCTTACATTTTGCTTTTTCATCAAAAACTACCTTTACATTGCTTCCTCTTTGATATATCCTTCTTATTTTTGGTCCTTCTCTGTCTATCTCTACGTTCACACTATAATTTCTTTCTTCTATATTTTGAGCAATATCTTCACATCTTACTCCTATTATATAATTACCTCCTTCTATATTCTGTATAGTTTGAGTGTGAATGACAGAATTTGTTCTTTCAAAATCTTGCCAAGCAGTAGTTATGTTATTTATGATAATTCTCCATTGACATTTTGCTTTTCCATTTTCTGCACCTTCTTTTGTCTTTGTTTGTATAGTTAAATTCTTCTTGTTTGAACCTATGAAATATTCCCCTTCCGGTGAGAATTCATAAATATCTAAAGGAGAGGAAGGCATAAGAATATACTCAAAGCTTTCTTTGTTTTCATTTCTAGAATAAATTGTACTGTTTTGATTTTCTCTGTCTAACCATGGTTGATCTTTACACCTTATATAAACTTTTATTATTTCTCCTATCTCATTACTTAAATTTTGTAATTCCCCTCTGCAAGGATATCCATATACACTACCTGAATAACTAATCTCTTGACTGCAAGAGAATTCATTTTTCATTAAATCAAAATTTACATCTTCAAAGTCCCATCTACATTCCGAAGGTTCATTTAAGTAAAGTGTCACTTCTTTTTCTTTCAGCCCATTTTTAATAAAACTTCTTGAAGGGGGAGAAGTGTTAATTATTATTGGAGGTAAGTTGTCTGGTATTTTCATTATATCTAAGCTTATTAAATAAGGTGCTACATTATAATTTCCTGCTAAATCTTCACATCTTACAAAAATACTCATTTTTCCTTCTTTTATTAGAGGATAAGAAGGAACCTCCTCTTCAATAATTTTTCCGGGTGGATAAAGTACAATCTCATGAATCTTTTTAAAGGATTTATCTATCTCATATTGCATTTCTTCAATTTTTTCTTTTGTATTAGAAAAGTCAAATCTGCATTTGCTATCTTCATCTGTTTTTAATATTATTCTCACAGCTTCAAAAGGAGGTACAGGATTTAGAGGTGTTTGTTCGTGAGAAATTTTAGGAGAGGTTATATCTTCTCGTGAATAACAAACTCCTTTATCTATTCCTCCTTCTTCTCTATAAGCACAGTTTTTTCCTATAGATAAACATCTATATTCTGAACAAAAGAAATCTTGATTGTTACATTTCTCGCATTCTCCTCTTGTTGGAGGAGACCAAACACTTACATTAAATACGAAGTTAACTTCAATTTTCTCCTTATTTCTTGTTGTAAAAACATTAAGAATATTTTTGTTGCTTCCACTCTGGTTTAACCAATTTTTTATTTCTCCGCAATCTCCTAGTAGAGATGCTCTTTTATTTAATATTTCAATAAGTGTTCTATCAGGTATACTCTTATTCGTTTCAAAATAATAAGAGTTATCTATCATCATTCTCTGTAGATGTAAATTAGGATTCATAAAAAAATTTGCTAAACTTCCATTTATATTCGGATATATTAATCTGTTTATAGAAAATTGAAAATCCCAATCTGTTATATTTAAGCTCATTATTCCTATTTTTCCAAAATTATTAAAAGAGTCTCCTTCTATTATTACTGGGTAAATCTTAGAGTAGCGATAAGAATTTGAAGAGAATCCTCTTATTGGATAGACGGCTATCGAAAAAGAGGCTATTCCACAATAATAAGGACAGTAATAAATATCTTTGATAGATACTTTCTCTTCGTAGTTTGCTTTTTTGCAAATTTCTTCCATTTCATTCCAACTCATTAAGAAGTTTTCTCCGATAGGTCTTTTTGGTACGCACAATTCCAATTTTAAATCATCAAGCAACTGTTGCGAAACTCCGTATTCACTTGCATTTGGTTTCCATATGAAACAATTTCTTTCGTTACAATTTTCTATTTTTACTTTTTTAGTTTTTTCATCTATCTTATTAGCTGCGATACACTCTCTCCAAATATTTCTTACACATCTCGGTTTTATACTCTCTTCAGAACAATATTCGAATCTATAATCTGCACATGGCTCTTCTATAATTTTTCCATTAACGCATGTTTTTATTGAATCTCTCGTGCCAACCTTTCCCTCTTTCGTATCTCCACTACACCAACTTTCTCCATTAAAACGGGTATTGTTTTTTTCATCTTTGCAATGTATACTCTTACAAGAAGCTTCTTTAGAAATCTCTTGTTTACAAATAAATCCTTCTTCATAATTGCATCTTTCAAATAATTCATCTCTATTCCCACAACTGTCTACGTAATAAATGTTCCCATCTTCGAAGCATTTCTTTATATTTGTTTTTCTACACGAAGTGTTTAATAGAGGACTAGAACATAAGATACCTTCAAAAAAATTTCCTTTACAACTACTTTTTCTAGTGAATATACATTCTTTATCTTTAGAAAAAGGGTAAATGCATGCTCCTAGTTTATCTAAAGAAGAAATTTTTAAACACTCTTCTACAGATTTATTTTTTTGCCATACAAAACTAAATTTTTTTTCTTGGGCTCTCAATTCACACTCTTTTTGAGAAGTGTGATAAACAGCACTTCCTATAATGCAACATCCTTTTGTGCACTCTTCTATCTCTTTGCAACTTTGAGCTAATACTCCCTTACAATTATCTTTATTTACATTATCTAAGCAAAGACCTATTGTTGGATCATAACAGCAACTAGCTTCGACTAAACTAAACAAAAAAATAATTATAAATGGCTTTAATATCTTTCTCATTTCAATAACAATTCTTTATAGCAAAGTTTAGTTTATTTTCTTTGTTATCCTTTATTGTGTACACTTTCTCTCCTACTCTTTTAATAAAATAACTTATTTCATAACCTTCATTTTCTTTCATTATCCTTATTATGTTAGCATAGCAACTTTCTTCTGGGCACCTGCATGAAACTTCTTCATTTATAATTTCATTAGAAATTTTTAAGAAATCGAATAGCGGAAAATCAAGATAAAAACTAAAATCTTTTACAAACTTCTCTTCTTTTTCTTTTTTTAATAAAACCTCTTTTTTTAAATTAAAGAAAATCGAGGTTGGAAGAACTTCTATATCTAATGAATTTTCCTTCATTTCAACAAAAAAACCTTTTTTTTCTTTTTCTTCTTTTATTTGATCAAAACAAAAGTTTATTGGTTCTTTAGACTTCTCTTTTATCTCTTCTTTTATTCTTTCTATGCTATGAGAACCTTTTCTTTCACATATTCTTTCTTTTTCTTTTGAAAAGCAAAAATACGGAACTTTTTTTTCTTCAAATTCAATATAATCCTCTTTATTTAAAAATAATCCCTCTTCTGAATAATTTTTTAGAATTTTTTTCATTAAAGGAGAGAAGCAATTTATAAACTCTTCTCTTAAGTTCTCTCTTACATACTTTTCTTCTTTCTTTTCAATTTTTGTAGAAAATATAAAGTAGATAATTAATCCCAAGAAGATTATTAAAGAGAAAATTATAAAGAGAGTAACCTGTCCTTTTTTTGTTTTTAATAACATCTAAAAATAATCTTTTTTCTAGTTTATAAAATTTTTTAATAAAAAAGATTTAATTAATTTCATTAAAACCTTCTTTTTTGATTATCTTTATAAATGAGCTCTCTTTTATTTTTTTATGGTAAATGAAGAAATAAATAAAAATAGCTTAGAAAGTACAACCAAGAATCTTCGTCAACCAATTGTAACTGTTTGTGGCCATGTAGATCATGGTAAAACTTCTATTTTAGATAGACTTAGAGGTACCTCGCTTCAGGAAAGAGAAGCAGGAGGAATAACTCAAAAAATCTCATTTAGTTTAATCCCGAAGGAAAAGATTCTCGAAAGATGTAAAGAGTTGCTTTCTCAGTTTAATATTCCTTTAGAAATTCCAGGAATTCTTTTTATAGATACTCCAGGTCATGCTGCTTTTACCAATTTAAGAAAAAGAGGAGGAAGTTTAGCAGATATTGCTGTTTTAGTTATCGATATTAATGAAGGAATAAAACCTCAAACATTAGAGGTTCTTTCTATTTTAAAATCTAATAAAACTCCTTTCGTTATTGCTTTGAACAAGATTGATAATATATCTGGATGGAAGACATCAGAAACTAAGAGAGTGATCGATTCTATTAAAAATCAGGCAATAAATGTTAGAAGAGATTTCGAAGAAAAGCTTTTAACTTTGATTGGTTCTTTGCAATCTCATAAAATAGATTCCGAATTATATTTCAAAATAACTGATTTTACAAAAAAAGTTGCAATAGTTCCTTGTTCTGCTAGAAGAGAAGAAGGAATCGAAGAGCTTCTTTGTGTTTTATGTGCTTTAACTCAAAAATTCTTAAAAAAGAGATTAGAGCAAAAAGAAGTAGGAAAAGGAGTAATACTAGAAGTTAAGAAAGATAGCACTTCAAATTATCTAGAGATAATCTTATCAGATGGCGAATTAAAAGAGGGTGATGAGATTGCAATAGCTTCTTTCGATAATCCAATACGTACGAGAGTAAGGAGCATTCAAATTGCTCTTCCTTTGAATAAGGGTTTTTCTTTTAGTGAAAAGATAACTGCTGCTGCAGGTGCGAGAATTCAAATAACTTCCGAAGAAAAAATCTATTCAGGAATGCCTTTTATGGTAATAAATAATAACTTTGATGAAATAAAGAAAGAATTTTTCAAAGAGATATCTAATGCTATTAAGTTAGACGAGAAAGGAATCTTTGTTAAAGCAGACTCTTTAGGAAGTTTAGAAGCATTAATTAACCTTTTACATGAGAATAACATAAAAATAAGAAAAGCAGGAATAGGTCCTATTACAAAAAAAGATCTTTCCTTTGCTTCAACTTTGGATGAAGGTGAAAGAATAATTCTTGGTTTTAATGTAGGTTTAGAAGAGAGCTTGTCTTCAAGTCAAAAAATAAAGATTATTTTAGGAGAGGTAGTTTACAAGATTATAGAAGACCTTCAGAAATATCTCGAAGAGTATAGAATTCAAAAAGAAAGAGAAAAATTAGAGTCTCTCCCTTCTTTATGCAAAATAAGGGTTTTAAATTTCGTTTTTAGGAATTCGAATCCTGCTATTTTCGGAGTCAGAGTTGAAGAAGGAGTTTTAAAAAAAGAAGAAGAGTTAATTAATTCCAAAGGTGAGAAAATAGGCAGAGTTAAAACAATTCAAAAAGAAAAAAATAACCTCGACAAGGCTCTTAAGGGCGAAGAAGTTGCTATTTGTGTACCGGGACTAAACTTTGAAAGGCAACTAAATTTTGAAGAATTTCTTTATTCAAATTTGACAGAACATGAATTTAGAGAATTCAAAAAAAATAAGGAACTCCTTTCCTCAGAAGAAAAACAAATACTTCAAGAGATTGCTTCTATAAAAAGAAAAACAAATATAAACTGGGGACTATAAATCTAAGATAACTTTTGTTCTCCAAACACCTTCTTTTTTTTCTATTTTCATAGAATGATATGTAACTGCTTTTATTGCTCTTTCTATTTTATACTCTTTTATATCATCTCCATAAATTTCACTTTCTAAAACAAAATTTTCTTTATCTATTTTGATTTTTTTTACTGAAGAAATTATAAAAAAATCTACTTCCGTTAAATAAATTATTTCTTCTAAAAAAAGATACAATAGTTCTTCCAAACTTTTTGCTTTTATTTTTATTCTTTTATTCTTTTTTTCTTTTACTTTTTTTTCCGTTAAAATTTTTTTTATCGCTTTTGCAGCATCTACAAATAATCCTTCTAATTTTTTTGAACTTACTTCAAAACATATATCTGCACTGTGTTCTAAGAATCTGTACATTTTACATCTTTAATATTTCTTTTATATCCTCAAATTGGTCTTCAAAAATATGAGCAGATATTGAAAAAGTAGTCATTTCACCTATAGGTACGTTTAACTCTTTACTTACATATTCTACTAGAAAATATGTTTGTAAGATGTTAGCAGGCCAACCGAAAAAAAGATCATTACTTCTTATTACAGTCGTAGAGTGTAACTTACTCTTTCTTATATTGAAATTTATTAATACCATTCCGGGAGTTTCTTTTTTTAGAGGTAAACTATCTTTTTCAGCACCATAAAATACTGCTATTGCTCTTTTAGAAGTAGGGTCTTTTTTCAAGAGATTAATTATATAATTATCTATTTGATTTACTCCATTAAAATTAAATGCACGCTCTCCATAAGTGTAATAATAAGCAGGATTCTCTTTTGTAGTCAATATTGACTCTTTTATTTCATCTATAGAAGGATATATCCATTTGTTAAATCTTTTTAAGATATCTAAAGGAATTGAAACTGTATAAGTATCTGTAATTGTTATTTTTACATTTAGAATTTCTTTGCATAATCTATTTTTTCTGTCAATGAACTCTACTCCATTATTTAAAACTTCTTTCAATACTTTTTTCCATGCTTCAAAAGCATTTTTTTCTATTATCTCCATTATAGATAATCCGTAAGTTTAACACTATTTTTAATTCCTTCTAAGTTATAGGAAAAGAATGGAAATCTCATATTGTTCAAAATGAAAAAGACTTCTCTTATTATGTCCTCTATGTCATAATCTCCCAGTCTATGAAATGAAACATCATTTCCTCCATTGAATAGGTCCGATATAGATTCTCTATACTTTATTTCTTTTCTTATTTTTTGTTCATAAAGATTATTAAAGTCATAAATTCCTAATCTTTTATACTTTGCTTCGCTTAGCTCTTCTAAAGATTTTCTAAATGCACAAGATAAGGCTAATTTAAATCTTATTGGCATTCCGCAACTTTTGTAAATAGTTTCTTCTGCTATAGAAAAACTTTCAATTTTCTTTTTAGCTTCATTAATCATATTTATTATCTCTTCTTGTTTATAAGAGTCCATTATGCTTAAGGAGTAATTCCATAACCTTATATAATGTCTACTTAATTCTAAAAATTCTTTTTTTTCTTTTTTTAACTGTTCTTTTAATGAAAAGAATAATTCTTCTGCTTTCTTTCTTTGTACATAATTTAAATAAAATAAAGATCTTGATATATTAAGCATTACTTCTGAGAATTTTTGAACACTTACGCCATAATCAGAATAGAACTTTTCCACGTCAAAAATTAAAGAAGATTGAGAACAACAATAAACTCTCGCTTCTTCTTTATTTTTCCATTCTTCCGGAGTGAATGAGTAAGGTCCTGCTTTTCCGATAAAAATAGGTGATTTTGTAAACTTATCATTCTTTATGTTAATTATTTTTCTTTCTTTTGCAAAAAGAGAAAAAATCTCTTTTAACGATGGATATGCATTGTAAAAGTTGTCAGAATTAAGATTAAATATAGTAACTACTGGCTCCTTTTTTATAAGATATTCTAATATACTAATGTCTATCTCTTTTATTCTTGTGGGGTTTATAATTAAATTAAAAATTTTACCGTAATCTTCAAATTCTTTTATAATTCTTTCAAAGAAATAGATTACCTCTTCAGTCTTATTCTTTTTTAATAATTCTTCGAAGTTTTCAATACACAATGAATCATTTATTACTTCTAACCCTTCTCTTATTATTTCTTCTATTTCTTTTAGTTTTTCTATTTTTGTACAGTCTATATATATGGAGTTTACTCTTTCAACCCAATTATCTTTTTCATATACTCTGATTAACCCCCTCTCTTCATAACTTTCTATTGGAAGAGAGGGCAAAAGAGGTTTTGAAATAGTTCTTCTTTTTTTAAATTTTTGGTTTAAACTAACAATCTCTTCTCCTTCATTCAAATTCAAAATAAAAAATTTCAATCCCTTCTCTCCATGTTTTGCGACTTTTAAAACACCTTCCTTTACTAATTCATTCAAGTGATGTAAAATTCTTCTGTGAACTTTCGCTACTTCTTCTTTTGAATTCTTTTCATGAGAGTGTCTTACTAAATCGTAATCCTCATAAATATAAGAACAAATATCTTTTGTAGAGAGTTCTCCTCCTTTTTCTTTAAAAATTTCTAAAACTTTTTCTTTTACAAAATTTTTCATAACTTCTATTATACTTTTTTGTATAAATACTTTTCTCTAAACTTCTAATAAGAATTAGTTATCCTTATAAAAATAAATTTTAGTGTTCTCAAAGATTTAAGCAATAACCTAAAATCTATGCGAAAATTTAAAATTTCTACACTTTTATATATTCTCTTTTTTACATTTTAATTTTAGAAAGAAAATCTTTAATTCTTTTTTACTTTCTTTATAACACTTAATAAATAAAAGAGACTCCTCTGAATAATAACTTCGATTGAAGGGGAATTTCTCAGAGCTTTTTAATAAGATACTCTTTCTTAATTTACAAAACAAATGTTTTTAGCAAAGGAAATTAGTGTATCTTTTTTGAACCTATCAATAAATTTTTTTTCACAAAATCACTTTGAAAAGAAACTCTTTTTGATTTTTCTTCTTAAAGTGAGAGTATCCTTTTTTCTTCAAAGAAAATCTTCTTAGTAACAAAAAATTTAAGGTTGCTTTTTTTCTTCGTTTTTGTTAGTGCTTAAAATTTTTTCTGAAGGGGATGGTTGTTGTTTTTGTGGTGGTTGAACGGGAGGATTTTTTTGTTGTTGAGGAGGGCCTATATTCATAGGAGGACGAGGAGGCATCATAGGTTTTGGTTGATTTGGTGGAGCAATTCCTCGCATCATAAGGTTATTCTGAGGTCCAAATGGTTTTTGTGGAGGAGTTACCTGCCCTGTCATTTTTAAATCCCCTCCTTCTCCCTTCTTTTTTTCTTTAACTTTATAAATAAAAACTCTTATTCTATCTTTTAACAAGTATAAAATAACTCCTAATACTAAGAGAATAATAATTACAAAAATTAAAAAAGAACTTGAGCTTTTCTTTTCTTTTTCTTTACAACATACTTTGTTCCCTTCACAAGGATAATCTTCTATTTCTTCTTCATTTTCACCACATCTAATTTTGCATTTTCCTTTATTTTCTTCTTCACATTCATTTTTAATAACTCTTTCTCTTTTACACTCTCCCAAGCAACACTTTCCTTCTTTTGAATCTCTTTCTGTGCCTTCACAAATTTCTCCTTCACTACATATTCTTCCTTGAAGTTCTGAACAACTCTTTAAAGGAGTTATATTACAACAGGAAAGTGTTAAACCTATATAACTACAATCATAATTTCTTAAGACACTTCCTCCCCCTTCTAAACATTCTCTTTCAGATACACAAGTTGCTCCTGCAGGTGCTTCTCTGCATCGAGTTATTAAAGGAATAGGAGGATTATTTTCTATTGTTGCTTCTCTTTTTTCTATTGCCCATAATAATATTGCACTATCTCTTAAGTTTTTTCCATTCCAGCAGCCATCTCTTTCTTGAGAAAACCAAACCCAGTTTTTTGCGTCATTAATTTGTTGTTGATTTAAATAACCCAATCCTATTAATACTAAAGCAGTATCATAATATCTTCCGTATGCACTATTTTCAGCTTCCCAATACTTTTCACTTTTTTGCATTCTCATTATTTGAGGTCCATAAACATTACTATACTCTAATATCATAAAAGAAAACACTTCCGGGAAGTATCTTTTATTCTTTTCTTCTAAAGCAACTAAATAAGGAATGTAATCCTTGATATCATATCCTTTTCTTTTTAATGCTAATACTGCCCACGCAGTTTCTTCATAATTGCAATTGCTAGAAGTTCCAAAACATTTTGATTTTATTTTGGTTCTTACTTTAGTATTTTGAGAGCCTTCTATAGTATTTGACATTACATTTATAGTAGAAGAATCTATGGTTCTGTATATCCATGTTAAGTAAAAAGGTTTATCACATCCTACTACAAATTCTTTATCATAACAGGTTTCATCTAGTTTTAACCAATAATTGTTATAAGTAAACAGGAAGCAATTGCCAGGATTACCACTTAATTTTTTATTTTCTTTTGCATTAAATGAATATTCTCCTTCGTCGTATTCAATCTTACAGTTAGTTTCTTCTTGAGAGTCTTGTTGCAATATCCATTCTATCTCTGTTGATGTTTTATTTTGGCTAATTAACCAGTTTTCATAAGCAGTGGTATTTTTTCCGACGTGACTTAAAGCGAGAATTGCTAAAGCAGTATCTTTTATATTACAAGAACTGTCTCCGAAACAAGCATTCTCTCTTACTTTTGTTTCTAATTTTTCTACGCACTTTTTTAAAATAGAGTTTTTAGGAGTTGCTAATATAGAAAAAGCTAACTGTTCTACTGTCGATGCGCCACTACAATCCTCCTTCAAAATGTTTTCTAAACATGTGAAAGCTAGATCTACTTTTGTCCTGTTCTGAGTAATTGTCGAAGTGTTTCTAATCTCGCTGGTAGTATTACTTACATTCATTGTCGTTAAAGAAATATTTTCTCCTTCAACAAAGACGAGATTAGCTATAAAAAAGATTAAGAAAAAGATTATTATTTTCTTTTTTTCCATTTTTTACAATAGATTGTTCCATTTATTAATCTTTCTTTTAGTCACTTTTATAATTGCTTTTTTTTCTTTTTAATATTTCTCTTATGGTATAATTTATCGGATTTTTAAATTTATCCTCTCCACAAAAAACTCCCAATTCTTTATATATCGGCTTATCATAATTCGGAGGGAGTCTTTTGTTTTTAGAGAACCACTCTATTTGAGCTTTTATGTAATTCTCTTTTAGAGGTTGATAGTTCTTTTTATTCCATTCTTCTATTTTTTCTTCTATATACTCTTTTGGAAGATTTAATGAACTAAAAAAGGATAAAAGTATTGTGAGTGCTCTTTTTCTTCCATCCCTTTTTATCCCTTCTAATATTTTTAATATAGTAGGTGGGAAAAAACTCTCATTAATAGTTACTCCTTCCAAATTTATTTCTTTTACTGCGTAATCTCTTTTAATTTTTGTATGTCTTTTTTCTTCCCAATCAAGCGCATCTATCAAAAGTCTTCTTGCTTCTTCTTTTTTACATTCGGGATAATATTCTCTTATTGATATTCTAAGAGGATCTGCCATTTTAGGAACAAAGGTTTCTAATTCTTTTTCACTTATTACACAAGAAGAAAGAGCAGTCTTCTCATGAAGAGAGTAGGGTGCTCTAAATAGGTGTCTTGAAGAGACTAGCACTAAATCTATAGAGTCAATAAGGTTCTCTGTTTTTATTATTTCTTTAAAATTTTGAGGATTTTTTTTAGAGTTATCTCCGTTTTTTGATACAAATATAATCTCTTCTTTTTCTTTAGTCATCGAATTGTTACAAAAACTACATCGAAAAATTCTCTTTTTTGTTTTTAACGGTAGTATAAAACTTGCTTTAAGATTACAAAGATAACAGGAATACTCTAAAAACTTTTTTTGTTCTGCTATTTCTTTCGTTGGAAGATAAACTACTTCTTTTTCTGCATTTTCATTAGTATTTAAAGAAGTTATTTCTTCTTTTAATTTTTCTCTAATCAAGGAGTCTACATAGTTAGAGATAAGACGTGCCCATTCAGGAAACATTTCTTTAGTTTTTATTCCGTTTATCTCTTCTGGAAAAGATTTCCAAGGTATAATTATGTGAAATCCTTTAGAACCTGAAAATTTTATTCCATAATTTCTTACTCCTTTAAAATTTAAAGCTTTTATTATTAATTTAGCAGCCAGTTTAGAATAGTCTAAATATTTTGAATCTATATCTATTAATAAGTCCCATCCTTCTCTTAATCTATTATACTCTTCTCTGGTAAATTCTGTTTTTATTTCTAAAGGATTTTTCCATATCTCTTGAGAGCAATGAAAGCTTGTAGCTCCTTTTTTTGCTAATGAATAAACATCGTCAGGATAATCTAATATGTCAGGTCTTTTTCCAAAAAAGTCATAATATTTAGGTATCGTTTCTCTTTTTTTACAAAAATTAAATATGTATTCTTTTACTTCTTTTCTAGAATAATAACTCAAAGAAATTAATTTAACTTTTTTTTCTTCCATGAAAACTCTTATTAAGAGAATTTTAAATATATTTCTTTTATTAAGTCATTTTATTTTTTTATTTCCAAAAATTTTTAGCAAGTATCTAAAAAGCTAATCTCTAATATCTATCTCAGTTAAATCCTTTAACAAAAATAAAAAAAGTGTTTTTCCTTTCTATTTAGCAGATAAAAAATTAAAGAAAAAATATAGCTTCTTTTAAAAAGAATTCTTAGAGAGCGAATTTTCGATTTTTCTCTAAAAGATTTTTTATTCAATCTCTCTCAGTTTGTGAACTCTTCTAATCTCTTTGTATTTTAAAACGAGTTAAAATGAGAAAGTATAGCAATATTTATAAACTAAAAATTATAAAAAAATTTATGAAAATTACTCTTTCAAATCCAAAACAATTTATAGATACTATCTATGCAATTTCAGAAATTGTGAATGAAGTAAGAATAAAATTTGAAGAAGAAGGAATTTCTCTAATTGCTTTGGATCCTGCAAATGTAGCAATGGTTATTTTTAAAATGCCAAAAGAGAGCTTTCTTTCTTATGAAGTTGAAAAAGAGACGATCGCCTTAAATCTTGAAGATTTAAAGAAAATTCTAAAAAGAGCCTACTCCTCTTCTTCATTAACTTTTATTACGGAGGATAACATTCTGAAAGTTTCACTCTCTGATAAAACAAATAGAGTTTTTACAGTGACTTTAATTGATTTGGAAACCGAAGAAAGAAAGGAGCCAAATTTAGAATTTAATTGTGAAGTAGATGCTTCTTCTGAAGAATTCTCACAAGCAATAGAGGATTGTTCTGTTGTAGCAGATTCGTGTAGGTTTGTTTCTAATGGAGAAAAATTCACTATAGAAGCCCAAGGGAGTTTAAGTTCGGTAAAGGTAGAGTTCTCTAAAGATTCTACAACAGTCAAAGGAAATGCTAAAGCAAAGTATTCAGTCGACTATTTAATGAGATTTATTAAGGCTTCTAAGATTGCAGATAAAGTAAAAATCCGTTTTTCCGACGATTATCCTTTAAAACTTGACTTCGCAGGAGAAAAATTAGGATTATCCTTTATTTTAGCACAAAGAGTAGATAACGATTAAAACTTTTTTTCTCAATTTAGAAATAAAGAAAGGATAAAGATATTTTTTTGGTTTATTAATACTTCTCTTCTTTAATTTGAATTTTACAACTTTAAAAGAAAAATTTTACACTAAGTTTTACTTTTTTACTATAAAATCTCAATTATATAATTAAATATTTTGTATAGAGACTCTCTTATTTTCTGTATTTCTGTTTTCATTAAAAGATAAATTTAAATATCTAACTATATCAATTTCTACATGAAGAAAATTGGAATTATCGGAGGGCTTGGACCACAATCAACAGAGCTATTTTATCATGAATTTATTCGATTATGTCAAACTCGTAAAAAAGTTGAATATCCGAGTATACTAATTAATAGTGTAAATCTTTGGCAGTTTGTGCGCTTACTTAATGACAAAAAATCCTTAATTAATTTTGTAAAAAATGAGATTGCTAAAATTCAAGACTATGTTGATTTTATTGCCATTCCTTGTAATACAATACATTTTATTATTGATGAAATAAGAGAATTTTCTAAAGTTCCTGTTATTGCAATCCATGAAGAAGTAGTTAAAGAAATTTCTAAGTCAAAAATTAAAAAAGTAGGCATTCTTGGAACAAAAACAACGGTCTATAACAATTTTTATCAAAAAGAATTAAGGAAAAATAATATTGATTTTGAAATTTTAAGCAAGGATGAAGAAGAAAAACTTAATTCTCTTATCTTTGATAAAATGTTGCATGGAAAAGATTATGAGAAAATGCACAAACTCTTAGTTAAAGATATAAAAATTCTAAAAAATAAAGGGTGTGAGGGTATAATTTTGGCTTGTACAGAATTGCCGTTGTTCATAAAGCAAGAAGAGGTCGATGTTAAATTATTCGAATCTACTAATATTCTTTGTAAATCAGTTTTTGAAAAAGTATTTAATAACTAATTTTTAATGTTCTTTTCTTTATTTTTTCTTTTTCTTGCACATTGATTATATATAATATTAAAATTGATAAGGGTAATAAGGAATAAAAATGAAAGAATGAAACATAAATAAATACTTTTTATTTAATCTAGAAATCTATAAGTTAAAAAGATAGAAAAAATCAATATTAATCGGTTCTGCTCTATAAATTTTTAAGACCTATTTTTTAGAATGAGTTTATTTAATTTTCATTTATCTTATTTTAAAAGATTTTAGAAGAGTTCATTTTAAAAAAGCGAAAGAATTAAACTTTTAATTTGTCAATAATAATGGATTAAATTTTAACGAAACATTTTTAACTAATTCTTTTTTTATTTTTATATGAAAAAAATGAAAAAAGAAAAAAAAGAGGAGAACCTCGCTAGAAAAATTGAAGAAACTTTAATAAGTGTGGGAATTGAAATTGCGAGAAAGGGCGAAGGGGCTCTTTTTATAGTTTCAGAAAATTGCAAGTATAAAAGATTGTTAAAACAAAAAATAGAGAAATTTTCTATTTTCGACGTAGGTGCAAAAAAACTTCTTGTTTCCATAGCTACAATAGATGGAGCAGTTATAATAAATAAACAAGGAATCGTTTTAGATTATGGTGCAAAAATAGACTCTAAGAAAGTATTCAAAGGATATGGGACAAGGCATGCAGCAGCATATTCTGCTTCTTTAAATAAAGACACTATCGCAATTTTAGTTTCTCAAGAAGAAAAAAAAGTTAAGATATTTAAAAAAGGAAAGATTATCGTTCAAATCGACGCTTTACAAAAAGACGTCGAGAAACAAATCTCTAAGGTTAATGATATATTAGAGAGCATAGGAGTTGGAACACTTTCTACGATTAGTGTTGCAGTGTTGGCACCTACTTTAGGAATCTCTCTAGTTCCAGGTATCGTTTTTTTTGGAATACCTTATTATCTCTTTAAAAAGTATTTTAGCGGTGAATTAAGAAAATTTAAATAGCTAAAAGATTAATTAACTAAATGAAAAAAAGAATTTTTAGTCTAAATAAAAAATCTCAAATTTCTCTTTTTATAATCATAGGGCTTTTTATGTTTGTAATTGTTTTGATTCTTATTTTTTTTCACGATAAACTATTTTCCTTCCAAAAAGTAAGTACTTCTTCTTTATCTAAAGAGATTTCTTCTTGTATTGATGATTTTCTAAAAAATTTCGAAAGAGAATTTTTTGAGAAAAAAGAATTTAATAATTTGTTTAATGTTTATTATGTATATAAAGGAGAAAAAATTCCTTTTGTTTGTTATTCTACTCAATATTATCTTCCTTGTGTACAACAATCTCCTCTTTTTAGCGAGGTAATCAGAAGGAGAATAGAAAATAAAATCTCTCAAGAATTATCTCAATGTGTTCTAAAATTAAAAGAAGACTATGAGAAAAAAGGATACACTTTTGATTTTTCGTCTTTTAATCTTTCTTTTAACTTTCAAGAGAAATCCTTTTTTTATAATGTAGAGATACCTATATTTATAAGAAGAGGAGATACCTCCTTTAAGCTTAAGACAGTTTCAAATTCTGTTCCAAGTTATTTACCTAATTTGCTAAAAACAGCAGAAACAATAGTTAACTATGAAACTGCTTTTTGTGAGTTTGATGAAGTATTCTGGCAAAGATTGAATAGGGAAATTCATATAGAAAAATTTAGAGGAGGAGACCAGACAAAAGTTTATATTCTCTCTCCAATCCATACTAATAATCAAAATGAAAAAATTAAAATGGCTATAAGGACTTGCATACTACCTGCAGGAATATGAATCTAAAAAAGAAGAGAATAACTGCATTAGGAGAAGCTCTCTTAGTAGTTATTTCAATCTTTGCTTTCTGTTATTTATCCTCTCAAATCTTTTCTGAAGTTTCTTTCGTATCCGGAGTAGAAGGTAATTTAAATGGCTGTTGTTTAGAAACAAAGGAAGGAGCAATTTGTCAAGATATTCCTTTTTTTCAATCGGAGCTTTGCAAATCAAATCTTTTTGGAACTACTTGCGAGTATGTGGATAGTTGTAGAATTGGTTGTTGCTATAGCAAGTCAACAGGCAATTGTGCTGTAAGGGCTACCAAACAAAAGTGTTCTGAAAATGGAGGAGAATGGTTCGATAGTCCTTTTTGTGAGATTCCTCAATGCCAGCTTGGTTGTTGTATAATCGGCGAACAAGCGAAATTAACTAACTCAAGAGAGTGTACTCTTCTCGCTGAAAAATATAAATTAACTAAGAGATTTGAACCTCCTGTCGAAGGAAGCTGTGAAAAATTTTTAAATGAAGAAATTAAAGGAGCATGTTTATATCCTTCGGATGACTCTTCCGGAAAAAATAAATGCACTTTTACTACTAAAAGAAATTGTAATGGAAAATTTGTAGAAGGATATCTTTGTACATCTTTAGAATTAAATACTTCTTGTAATCCTACGAAAAGAACTACTTGTGTAGAAGGTAAAGATGAAGTTTATTTTGTAGATTCTTGTGGTAATATTGCAAACATTTACGATTCTTTTAGAGCTGATGATCAAACCTATTGGGAAAAAATAATTCCTAAAGAAAACTCTTGTAGCTCTCCAGGAAAAGATTGTGGAAACTGCGACTATTCTAAAGGGTATACTTGTTCAAAATATGAAAAACAAATTGGAGAGAAACCTACTTATGGAGATTATGTTTGTAAAAATCTAAACTGTGGAGAAAGAAGACATGGTGAATCTTGGTGTATTTATGATGTTGATCCTTATGATTCTCCTTATCCCGTAGGAACTAGACATTTTATTGCAAAATGTATCGAGGGAAAAATAAGTATTGAAGGATGTGCAGATTTTATGCAAGAGATTTGTGTAGAAAAAAAGAACTCTTTCTTTAATTTTTCTGAAGCAAAATGTATATTAAATGATTGGAGAAGTTGCCTAAATGCTAACGATGCAAGTTCTTTTGAAGAAGTAAGAAAAAAATGTAATGAGAATCCACAATGTATAATGTTTAACGATTTATATGGACCTGACAACCTTAGGAGATCTGATGGTTCTTTTTTTGCAGGATTTGATCCTAGCAGAATAAATACAGACCAAGGTGCTTTAGAAAAATTAGGAAAAGAATATAATAAAATTTTAGCACATTGCGTTCCTAGATTTACTCCTGGCTTTCAATTCTGGTCATCTCTAGATACTCCTGTATCTAATGAGAAAAAAATCTCTAATATTAATTATGGCTCGAGTAGAGAAGAAACCTCTGCTATTTGTAGTTTAGGTGATTTTGTTTGTGTCAGCGAAATTTATCGTTGGTGTACTCTTTTTGGTGGTTGTGATCCTTGGCAAGATAATGATAGAAATTGGGAATGTAATTCAAACGGCGTGCATTCTACAATAAAAACTAAGGATCTTCCTGCTCTTCTAGCTGCTTTAAATGAAAGATGCAGAGCAATAGGTAGCTGCGGAGTTTCTTCTAATCTTCAAGGAAATATAAATAGAGATTCTCCAGGTTTTTCATTAAAAAGAGTGAAAGTAACAAAATCGGGTAAAGTTTTACAAAATTATGATGTCTCTTCTTATGTTCTTTCAGAAGGGTATCTTAATTCTATAAAAAGAGAAACAATCCCGATTAATAATTTAAAAGAGTTAACAAACTTTTCTGAGAATTTTGTTTATTCTAACTACACTCCTTACTCTTCTAAATCTTTTAGACCAATAACTCCTCAATCTATTGGTTTGAGAGTGGATGAAACTCCTATTTCAGATAAAGTAAAGTCTTCTGCAGGATTATTAGGTCCTTTAGCAATAGGCGCTATATCTTATTTAGGAGTAGCTCTTACTCCTATTCCTGTTACAATAACAGAATTAAGTTCTTCTACTCTAGGTAAAGAAATTGTTGCTTCTACATCTTACCCCAAAAGTATTACTTTCTCTAAAGCTTTGAAAGGAGCGGCAATAACAATAGGTGCGACAATTGTCGCTTCTTTTATCGGCTCTTTTTTAGGAAATATGTTAGTCAAAAATAAGGATTGGAGTCCTGCTAAAAAGAAATTATTTGTAGAGTTCATGAGTCAAGTTTTTGCTTTAGGAGGTGTTTTTGCGGGAATAGCTATATCTCATGCTGTAGTTGGAACTCCTTCTATTGGAAGCATGTTTAGTAGCGCTTTTGCAGGAAATCTAGGAGGTATTCTAAGTGTAGCAGGAATTGCTATTGCAGTAGCGATGATTATTTATACAGGTTTCTTTAAAAAATACAAAGAACAGGAATTCTTTTTTTTAGAGTTTAAATGTGAAGGTTGGAACCCTCCAAGGAATGGAAACTGTGAGGAATGTAATAAAGATGTTCGTCCTTGTTCAGAATATAGGTGCAGAAGTCTAGGAAGCAACTGTTATTACTTTTTAGAAAATGGAGAACCTGGTTATTGTGCTTCAATAAATGAAACATGGAGTGCTCAAATAACTCCTTGGTTAGAAATTTTAACAGAAGGAAATAAATACACTCAGATTTCTTCTCAAGGATTCAGAATAGAGGGAGTTAATGATAGAAAAGTAGATTCGTGGCGCTCAATTATTTTTGGTATAATTACTGATAAACCTTCTTTATGCAGGATAGATAATATTAGAGGTAAAGATTTTGAAGATATGAGAGTTCAAATGATTACCTCTATAGATTCTTTGACTGGCAAAGAAGATTTGACACATCACGCAATTGAATTGAACGCATTTATTAAAGAAATCTCCGACGGAAGATTGCCTCTTAATCAAGGTGTAGAAAATAGTTACTACATCAAATGTAGAAATTTTGCAGGTCAAACGACTGACTTAGACTTTGTTGTTAGAGTAGAAGTAAAAGATGAACCTGATTTGACTCCTCCAGAAATTAAATTTTTCTTTCCAGAGGATAATTCTTATCTTGCACAAGGAACGAACTCTAGTGCGGTAGCTCTCTATGCAAATGAACCTGTGGAGTGTCGTTATTCTAGAGATTATGATGTTCAAATAGGGGAGGGAGGATATGAGCAAATGCCCTTTAATATGAGTTGTTCAGATGAACCTTTAGAAGGACTATGGATTTGTTATTCTGTTTTAGATGATTTAAGAGAAGGAGAGAATAAATTTTATTTTAGATGTAAAGATCAACCACATTTAGAGGAAAATGAGACTTTCTCGAGGAATTCTAATTATGCTAGTAGAGAATATACATTAAATGTTTGCAATATAGGAATGTCTTTAGAAATAGAAGATAAGAAAGAAGTTTTCGAAGAAAATAATCTTACTCTATCAGTAAGAACTTATAGTTGCACAGATAATTCAACTTGTTATTATAAAATTAAGGACATCATGAATTCTTTTACACAATTCTTTTATACAGGAGGTAGTCTTCATAAACAACCTCTATTTTTAGAAGAAGGTAACTATGAAATAGAGATCTTTTGTGAAGATAGTGCTAAAAATTCGAATAATGAAACTTATTCTTTTAAAGTAGATATTGATGAAAACCCTCCGGTTATAACAAGAATCTTCTCTTTTTCAGATACTCTGAAGATTTTTACAGATGAAGATGCCCAATGCGTCATTTCAAACAATTCCTCTATTTGTACCGCTCCTTTTAATCTTTCTTCGCAATCATTTTCAAAAGTACATTTATTTAAAATAAACTCTTTAGAAGATATCTATCTTAAATGCATAGATAAAAAACAAAATCTTCCTCAAAATAGTTGTTCAAAATTAATAAAAGTTTTAAAATGATAGATTTAAAAAAGTCTTTTTATTTATAAAAAAATGAAAAAAAGAGCTCAATTAACACTTTTTATAATCTTAGGAATTTTAATTTTTTTTGCAATAGTCTTTTTTTTGATATACATAAGAAAAAGTGAAATGTTTATAACTCAAGAACAAAATATAGAAGCTTGTTTTTCAAACAATCTTCAAAGAGAAATAAAATTTCTTTCTTTCTATGCAGGCCTAATTAATCCTAAATTTAATTATAATTATAGCGGTAAAATTTACCCTATTTTATGTTATACTGAAGAATATTTAAAACCTTGTGTGAACCAAGAACCTTTCTTAAAAGATGCTTTTGAAAATTCCCTTAAAGAGAGAATTAAGGAAGATTTTGAAAAATGTTTTAAGGATTATGCAGACGATTTAAAGAAAAGAGGTTTTGATGTCGAAGAAGGTAAAATTAGTTTTGATTTGAAAATAGAACCTGAAGAAGTAGTTGTTTTAATTAACGCTCCGACGATTATTAAAAAAGGAGACCAATCTTCTCAGATAAGAAAATTTAGTTATCGTTATAAAACTCGTCTTTACGATGTAATAATGATAGCTACCTCTCTAATTCAATATGAAACTTATTATGGTGATAGCGAGCAAATGCAACAAATGTTCTTTTATCCAAATATAAAGATTATTAAAACAAGGACTGAAAATGGTATTAAGACATATTCTATCATAGAAAAAGAGGAAGATATAGAATTTAATTTTGCTGTAAGAAGCTATGCTTTTCCTCCGGGAGGAGTGATATGAAATACAAGAAATTTATTTTTTACTTGGTAGTATCTTCGTTTCTTTTTAGTTTTATTTCTGCAGTGAGCTATTCTGTTCCTTCTTTTTGTTGTGAAAGATCGAAAGACGGAGGAATTTGTTTAAATTTAGAAAAAGAAAAGTGCGATTTAAGATATCAAACAGCTCCTACTTCCTGTGAACAAACTTCTTTTTGTAAACTTGGTACTTGTTATGATATGAAAGAAGGATTATGTTTGGAAAATGTTCCTCAGAAAGTATGCATGGAAAAAAATGGAAGTTGGAGCGAGAAAAAACCATCAGAATTGCCTCAATGCCAGCTTGGTTGTTGTATAATCGGGGAACAAGCAGCTTTTGTCAGTGCATTAAGATGTAAGAGACTTTCTACTTATTATGGAATAGAGATGGAATACAGAAAAGATGTGACCTCTGAGTCTGATTGTATCTTATTAGCAAACTCACAAGATATTGGAGCTTGTGTTACTTTTAAAGAGACTGGTATCAACGAGTGTAAACTTACAACTAGAAAAGAATGCGGTGCAAAAGAAGGAGTTATATCTCTTAATGTAAACAAAAGCATTGCAGAGTCAGAGACTGGAAAAAGATTTTATCCAGGAATCCTCTGTTCGGCGCCAGAATTAAATACAGAGTGTGCTAGGCAAGTTAAAACTGGTTGTTATCAAGGAAAAGTTTATTGGTTTGATTCTTGTGGAAATAGAGAGAATGTATACTCTTCTGATAGAGAAAAATCATGGAACCGAGGGAGAATAGCGAGTCCAGATGAGATTTGTGAAAGAGTATCAAGTAATAGTAAAGATTGCGGGAACTGTGATTATCTTCTTGGAACTACTTGTACAAAGTGGGAAGGAGTTTTCGGTATAGGTAAGCCAACTTTTGGAGATTATTTTTGTAAGAAAACTACTTGTAAGGATTTAGAAGGTAACACTAGACTAAATGGAGAAAGCTGGTGTGTTTATGATATAGAACCTGGAAGAGGATATGAAAAAGTGGGATCCAGGCATTTTAGACAAATTTGTTTGGATGGTGAAGTAATCACTGATCCTTGTGAAGATTATCGTAATCAAATTTGTGTTCATTCAGGCATTCCAACAACAAAGGGAGAGTTTTCAACTGCTGCATGTAGACCAAATAGATGGGCAGATTGTTTACTTCAAACAAGAAAAAAAGACTGTGAGAATATAGATAAAAGAGACTGCATTTGGACTAATAAAATAGAAGGACTCAAATTAGATCCTAAAAATACGCAAAGCAATTACTTAAATCCTTTTAATAACCCTACTTCTCTTTCTAACTTTAATAATGCACAACAGGCCGCAAACATCTTTCAAGCTTCACAACTTTTCGGAGGATTAACTGGGAGAGCAAGCGTTTCTTTAAATAATGGTTTAAATGTTATTCTAAGTAGTGGAAGAGGAATGTGGGAACCTGATTTTGAATTATTAAACAAAGTCACAAAATTTAATAAAAGCGAGGAGGAGGAAGGGGGAATTTGTTTACCTCTCATCCCTCCAGGCAACAAATTTTGGGAGGGCCAAGGTTCTTGTTCTTTGGCAAGTGCTGTTTGTGATGTTACAATAAAGAGAATAGAAAGATATGAAGGTCTTTTAGCAGGGGCCGATGCCAAGAAGGTTTACGATTATCAAATAATAAATTCTGACGGGATAGAAGTAGAGAGCGAATGTTTGAAATGGGAAGGAGGAAAAGCACCTAAAGGAACTTCTTCAAAGTCTTATTCTCTTGTTCCAAACCCTGAATGGGCAATAAAAGCAAATGCTATCTGTACATCTATAGGAGATTGCGGAGCGAATGTCAACATAAATAATAAATATACAGACAATGGATACATTTGGAGATTCCGCAATAGTACTTTTAGTTTATTAGGTAACATAAAAAAAGGTCTCGAAACTAAAGGAACAGGTTATTCTATTTTAGAAAGCGAGAAAATCTTATTAAACAATAATATCTCTATTCCTCTTACTAACTTTGTTTTAACTAAACCTTCTGAAAACAATTATAAAATAAAAAAAGCAGAAGAGTTAAGAGTAGGAGATGTGATAGTAGATAGTGATGGAGAGGAAATTTTAATATTAAGCATATCCAAATCAGAAATAAAAAATGATAAACCTTTTTTTAGATCTCTCTTAGAGAAGATAGGAGGTTATCAGGGAGAGAGGATTTTAGGTGAGGGAAACTCTCCAGTAGGATTATCTCTAGGAGAATATGGTACGGGAATTAAAATCATGGAGAAGAACAATGAATAAGAAGTTTCTTTCTTTTTTTGAAATATTTCTTTTAGTCTTTGGCATAATTAGTTTTGCTTTTTTAATGAGAATTGAAAATGTAAGATCTGAGAGTAATCCTTCTTACTTCAAGAGTGTAGATGAGTTTAAAGCATTTTATGGTTTGCCTGATGATTTTGTAATCAACGGTGATGGAGTCATTAATTTTGAAGATAAACAATTTAGATTAGAAACTATTCAGAATGGTGTTTTGCGTGTAGAAGAATTATCTTCCCCTCAAAATCCTATGACAACAGTCACACAAGTAAGTGCTCTTTCTCTTCCTCAAACTAACCCTACACCAACGAAGTCTGTTACTATCTCTGCTTCTCCTAATTTAGCAAGTCCCAAAGGTTTTTTTTCAACGAAGCAATCTCTCTTGGAAAATAGCGGTTTTATTAAAGAAGGTGATTTTTGGAAAAAATCTTATTCTATAGAGGAATTAAACAAAGAGTGGAAAATAAATGCTAAAATTGTTGATGGAAAACTAGTGAATGATAAAGGGGAAGAGATTATTGGTTTGCAACAAGGAGTTTCGACGAGTGTTTCCGACGATAAAGTAATTGTTTCTGCCAGCGCAGAATCAGCTTTTGTTAAAAAATCCTTGGGAATACCCGATAAAGCAGTTTTAGAAGGAGATTATTATGTTTTAAAAAATGAAGAAGGAAAAATCCTTGCTAAATGGAATGCAGCTAGCGGAGGGCAGACAGAAGCTCAAGTTTCTCATCTTTTCGGAAGAACAGGTTCTTGGTATGGTGCAGCATATCTTCTTCAAGGTTTACAATATGCTCTTTTAGCTTATACTGCTTTATCTTTAATAGGAGGACTTTTTATTAGAGGAGAAAATGCTAAAGCAACAATGGATGCTTTGCAAAAAGCAGCATTTGTAGGGATAATGTCTTTTAGTGCAGTTAGGGCTTTAATAGCTAAGGGAGGTTTACTACAAAATGTAATGCCTGGAAAAACTACAAACTGGTTAACTGCACACCAAGGAATTATTTCTTTTGGTATAGGTGCTTTAATGGCATGGATAGCTTTTACAAAGTTTTATGAGAAAACATCGACTTTCCAAGAGAGAGTTGAATTTGAATGTTTACCTTGGCAAGCTCCTATTGGGGGTGATGATTGTGAGTTATGTAATGTAGGTCCTCTTCCTTGTTCAGAATATAGGTGCAAATCGCTTGGACAATCTTGTAGCATTGTTAATAAAGATTCTCGTCCTACTTGCGTTAACACAAATCCAAGAGATGTCTCTCCTCCTGTTATTAGTCCTTGGAAAGAAAAGTTAACTCCTGGCTACATATACAAAGATGTAAAAACTTCTCCTCCAGGCGCTGGTTTTAAGATTGTAAGAAATGATGTGAACCCTTGTATTAGGGCATTTCAATCTATTGAATTTGGTTTAACAACAAATGAACCCGCGCAATGTAAGATAGATATAGAAAAAAAGAACAACTTTGATGAAATGCTTGCTTTTGTAGGAGGAGACAATTCTTTCAAGTATAATCACTCAGATATTTTAGCTGTTCCTCGTGCTAAAGACTTTGCTAATTCTTCAATTAAGTTAGAGATGGGTAATGAGATGACTCTATATGTAATGTGTAGGGATGCTAATGGAAATGTTAACTCTGCTCCTTATGCAATAAGATTCTGCGTAGATAATGCTCCTGATGAAACTCCTCCTCAAATAAAAGCTACATCTGTAGAAAGTGGTAGTTGTATATCTTCGGATCAAAATACTACTTTAGTAGAATTTTATACTGACGAACCAGCACAATGCAAATGGGATTTCGAAGATAAAGATTATGACTCGATGACTTATAATATGACTTGCTTTAATAAAATTTTCGAAATAAACACCATGCTGCTTTATACTTGCGTAGCAAATTTCTTCGGAGTAAAGAGAGAAGGTACTAAATATTATATCCGATGCGAAGATAAGCCTCATGAAAGGAAAGAAAACAGAGTAAAGATGAGTCAGTCTTTTGTTTATGAAATTAAAACATCTAACAAATTAAAAATAAAGAGTGTACAACCTAATGAAACCTTATATGGCACCATTTCTCCTTTCCCATTAATTCTAAGAGTAGAAACTCTCTTCGGTTGTGAGGATAACAAAGCAACTTGTTTCTTTTCTCAAACAGGTTTACCTAATAGTTATATAATGTTTTATGATACTGACAATAGGGATGGAGTGCATTTACAGAGGTTAGATTTACCTGCAGGAAATTATACTTATTTTATAAAGTGTGTAGATTCAGGTGGGAATCTTGCTGAAGAAAAAATCTCTTTTTCTTTAGACTTAGACACTAACTCTCCTATTATAGCTAGAGCTTATTATCAGGAAGACTTCTTAAAGATTGTTACTCAAGGAAATTCTGAATGCGTTTATTCCACTGAAAATTGTGATTTCTTATTTAATGAAGGGACTGTCATGCCTTATGCTAATACACCCATTCACACTATAAAATGGGATTCAACAAAAACATATTATATTAAGTGTAGAGATGAATTCAGAAACGAACCTTCTGATTGCTCTATAATCATTAAACCTCAAGAGAATATTCTCTTCGATTATTAAAAATCTAAATATTTTT
>JAWAET010000002.1:0-30469 GCA_038891175.1 Candidatus Pacearchaeota archaeon | reverse complement strand
AAAATAATTTAAAATATTAAAAAATTTAATTTTTAATGAAGAATAATAATTAAGAAATTAAAAAGAGATTCATCTCGTGAACCGAAGTTTATTTATAATAAAAATTCAAAACGAATAAATGAAAAAAATTAGAAAATTAAAAGAAAAGAATTATTTCCTTCTAAGATTATTTATTAAGTTAACTCTTTCTGAGATCTCTCTTCTTCTTTCGGGAGATAAAAATAATTTTATTATCTCGACATTTCCTTCTTTTAATATCTTTTCAGCTTCTTCTCTTTCTACAGAGACATATTCTTCAGAATAGACTACTTTAGATATTCCTTTATTAACAATAGAATAAGCGCAAGATATGCAAGGAAAAATAGTAACATAAATAGATTTTCCTTTAGCTTCTTCATAACTTAAGTGATTCATTGCATTAATCTCGGCATGTATTGCTTGGCATTTTCCACTATTTTTAACATGATAAGGAATCCCTGCTTCTACTTTTCTGCATGCTTTTTCTCCCATTCCCTTATATAGTCTTTCAAAACATGATTCTATACCTCGAGGATAACCATTATATCCTCCGGCAAGAACGTGATTAGTTTTCTCATCGACGATTACAGCACCAACAGCGAAGTTTAAACAACTAGTTCTTTCAGCATAATGGTAAGCTTGAGACATAAACCATTCTTCCCAAGAAGGTCTTTTAAGTATCTCTTTTTTATTTAACATTTTTTTATAATTTATAGAGTATTTTTAAATTATAATATTATAAAAAGAATATTTTTGCATAAATATATTTTTAAAAATAAAAAATACAAAAAAAATTCATGAAGGTTATAGAACCTCGAGTAAAATTAGTAGATTACGGACCAAAAAGAATTTTTGAAAATTATAAAAAAGGAGAAAGTGAAATAATAACTCCTGACGAGATTGTTGCCTCTGCTGCGGGAATTACATATAAAGATACAAAATATTTTTCTGAAGCAATATTAAGAAGAATAAATGAAGACTTCGGAAATATAACAAAAGAAGGATATAGAAAAGATTTGATAGGATTAATTAATTCTGTTGGTGAAGGTCACGCATCTTTATCTACTACTCCTTACATTTGGATATCTATAGAGGGAAATTCTTCAAAGATGATAGATTCTCTTTTTACTTCTGCAAGATTTGGAAGTTTTTTGATGCCTTCTAGTAGAAGGATACCTATAGAAAAAGAAAATATAGTTATTCCTAGAGAGATACAAGAAAGAGGAGAAGAAGCAAGTGAAATATATAAAAGAGTGTCTGAGAAAAATATTGAAGCATATGAGAGATTACAAAATTTAGGGATTCATAAAGAAGAAGCTGCAAAAATTGTGCAATATGGTCATTTAGGAGGAGGATTTTTGTCATTCTCCTTAGAAACATTGGTTGGATGGAGAAAAGAATTTGAAAGAAATAAAGAACATATTCCAAAGGAAGGAATAGATATAATAAAGGAAATAGAAGAGATTATCAAACAAAAAGGGATGACTATATGTTATACGGCAAGATTGTTGTCTCCGAGGGAGCCTTACATAAATCCGACAATCTTTCACAATGAAGAGAACGAAGCAGAATTAACTTTTTTGAGAGAAATACCTTCTTCATTTATATTAAATTCGAATAACCTGGAAATGGAATTTTTAAGAAGAATAAGAGAATTAAGAAAAGAAATTTTATCTACATATACAAATGAAGAAAAAATAGAAGAGAATTGGAGAGAAATAAGCGGTAAACTTCAACAGATATGTAATGATTTTCCAAATGCTATTGATATAACTATCGCTTCTCTCGTCCCTTGGAGAGTATGGGGAGAGTTAAAAAGACACAGAACATTGATGCAAAGCGCGCAATCGATATATAAAGCAGCAGATGAAGCAGTTAAAAAATTAAAAGATGAAGAAGGAATTGAGTATAAGTTAGAAGAGATATTCTCTTTTAGACCAGTAATAAGAAATAATGAAGAAGCAAAAAGGATATGGATAGAAAGAATTAAAGATTCTATGAACAGTTATGAGAGATTAATAAAGGAATTTGGTGTTCCAAAAAGCGAAGCAATATACATCGTTCCAAGAGGGTTAAAAATCAAAGTTCTAAAAAAGTTTGATACGTGGAATGTTCTTCAAGGGTATATTCCCCTAAGACTATGTCAAACAGCAGAGGGAGAGATGAGAGAAATAACAGAAGCAGATGCAGAGATCATTAGAAGTAATTTGCCTTTAGAAGTATGCGATTTTGTTCAACCAAAGTGTTACATAACAGGTCATTGTCACGACGGTATAAAGGGAAAGAGTTGTGGAAAAATAAAAAAGAGGTACTCTTTTTACGAAGAGGAATTTGATAAAAGAATAAAAGAGAAAAGGAAAGAAGAGATTAAAAGAGAAATTGAGAGTAAAGAAGATAAAGATAGTTAAATAGAAAAAATTAAAAAATAACCTTCCTTAGTATAAATATGAAAAAAGCATTAAGACTTATTTTTATCTTTATATTGGGCTTGTTTTTTTTAAGTAGTTTATTTTTTCTATTCTATAAAGGTATCTTTAATAAAGAGAAAGAAAGAAGCGTAGAAGCAAAGACAATCGAATGTTTAAGGGATAGTGACTGCCTAATAATAAGAGGTAGTTGTTGCCCTTGCGAAGAAGGAGGAAGTCCTATCTGTATTCCAAAAACAGAACTAACAGCGTACACAAAAATTTTTGATAAGTGTAGTGAAAAAGGAAAATGTCTAAACTCTAATTGTGGTAAGATAAGTTGCAGTTGTATAGATAACAAATGCGTTGGGAAAAAATAAGAGAGATAAAATTCTCATAAGAAGTAAAGAAAGACATAAAAATAAGAAAAAGAGATTATTTTTATGGAAATAAGAAAGATATTAATAACTTTAATCTTTTCATTAAGTTTGATAATAATACTTTTATCAATTGTTCTCTCTTTAAGATTAAATAATGCAAAATTAAACTTAAGTACTCCTCCTAGTGATGCATCTTGTAAAATTCTTCAATTTTCTAACAAAGAAGCAGTAGACATTCTTTTCTTTTCTGATAAAGAAAAAGCAAAAGAATATGTCGATTACCTTCTTTCTATAGAACCTTTTAAATCATATAAGGATGCTTTTAATTTCTATTATATAGATGATTACAAACCTCTTTGTGAAATATACAAAGATATTGCGCTATTATGTAATTCAAAAGAAATTATAAAAAAAGCCTCGGTATGTCCTTATGATTACATTGTAGTGCTACAAAATGCGGAAAGTAATATAAGAAGTTCCTCTTATAATAATATAATGAGCCTAAACTTACTTCATCCTATAAGTGTATTCTCTCACGAATTTGGACATGCTTTTGCTTCTTTAGATGATGAATACGTACCTGCTTCGTTATCATTCTTTTCTAAAAATTGCGGAAAAAGTTGTTCAAAATTCGAAAAAGTAACAAAGGAGTGCTATAAAGGTTGTTCTAAAGAAGATTATTTTAGATCTGTAGAAAATGGAATAATGAAAACACTTTCTTCTAACAATTATGGAACATTTAATAAGAGGATAATAGAGAGTTTACTTCAAAAAAAATCTGTTAAAATAAGTGGAAGTGCAATAAAAGAACAAAAAGAAAAATGTGTGAATATGAATTACTATATAATAAGTGCAAAAGCGGAAAATGGAAATTTGAAAGTTCTAAGCAAAGAAATAGAAAGAGGATGTTTTCCAGATTACGCTACTGAAGGATTATACTCTTACACAATGCAAAATAAAGAAGGAGAAAAAATAAATACAGAAAAAATTAATGATTTATTTAGAATTTTTAGTGACGAAGTAGAAGAGAATAAGAAATTAAGCGGGGGAGCGTTAGATGTTAACGAAACAAAGATTTATCTTGTCTTCCCTTATATTAAAGAAGCAGAAAAGCTCACGATAGAAGATATAGAAGGGAATAAGATTACAGAGATACAATTAGGAGATAAACTAAATAAAGCATGTAAAAGATGAATAAAAAAGCACTTTCAACAACATTAGAGAACACTTTAATAATTTCAATAGCAATTATTGCATTGAGTGTAATGTTCTTAGCAATTAGTCCTCTTATAAAATTAAAACTTTCTCCCCCGCCTACTTGTGAAGAGCTAATAAGAAATCCTTATATCTCTTTTAATAAACTTTCTTTTGATATCCATAATTCAAACATAAAGGTTTATCTTAATAAAGAAAAAGAATTGAAGGAGATTAGCTCAATAAAATTTGAGATAGTATCTGAAAATAAGAATATTAGTTGGGAATGTGGAACAAGCTGCGGATCGTGCAAATTAGAGTATGATGAGAATTTAAATGAATTAGAATATTTACTGCCTCTCGAAAAAAATGAAATAGACTTCATAATGGAAAAAAATGTTAGCTTAATAATTTCTATTTATAATTGTAAGTTGATTGAAAAAAAATTTAGGTTAGTTGATTTGCTTAAAAATTAATGGACCTGCCGAGAATCGAACTCGGGTCTTCTGACTGCCAGCCAGACGTTTTACCACTAAACTACAGGCCCTTACTTCTAAAAAATAAGTAAATTTAAAAAATCTTTCATACAAAATATTTTATTTAAAGATGGGAATTTATTCAAATTCAAAAATAGCTACTTTTGAAAATTGTCCTTATAAGTATAAGTTAAAGTATATAGAAAGACTTAAACCAAAAATAAAAGGAACGATAGAATCTTTTTTAGGAGATTTGGTTCACAGAGCATTAGAAAAATTGTATAGAGACTTAAAAGATAATAAAATTAACAAAAAAGATGAATTAATTGAATATTTTAAAAATCTCTGGAAAAAAGAGTTCTCTAAAGAAATCCAGATTACTAAAAGCAATTTGAAAGAAGAAGACTACTTAAGATTAGGAGAAAAGTTTATTTCGGATTATTATGATAGATACTTTCCTTTTAATCAAATGACTATTGTAGCATTAGAAAAAAAAGAATTTTTTAATTTACCCGACGGAAATAAGTGGTATATAAAAATAGATAAATTAGGTGTAGATGAAGAAAAAAACTATTTTATTTGTGATTATAAAACAGGCTCCTCTATAAAGACACAAGAAGAAGCAGAAAGAGACAGACAACTTGCTATGTACTCCCTATGGGTTAAAGAAAAATTTAGAGATGCGAAGAAAATTAAATTAGTATGGCATCTTCTTGCATTTAATAAAGACATCATCTCGGAAAAAAATGAAGAGCAATTAAGATTTATACAAAGAGAAGTTCTCGAAAAAATAAAAGAAATTGAGAATACAAGAATATTTTATCCTAACATTAGCAATCTTTGTGCTTATTGTGAGTACAGAGATTTTTGTCCTGCATTTAGAAATTAGAAGTATGAGAAATAAAAAATTTTAGAAAAACAAAAAAAAGTAGTAACAAAGATTTAAAAAAAGAAATATTTTTACTACAATTGGTTGTATAAAAAAGACGTTAAAAATACAATATATTGAAAATGAAATGTCCTTTTTGTAAAAATGAAGAAACGAGAGTAATAGATAAAAGAGACATAGAGGGTCTTGTTAGAAGAAGAAGAGAGTGTTTAAAGTGTAAGAAAAGATTTACTACATATGAAAGAGTAGAAATGGAATTAAGAGTAATAAAAAAAGATGGTAGAAGAGAAGCATTTGACATAATAAAATTAAAAAGAGGAATAGAAAAAGCATTAGAGAAAAGACCTATAAAAACGGAAGAAGTTGAAAGATTAATTGAAGATATAAAATCAAAAGTTTACAAACAAGCTAACGGAAAAGAGATAGAATCAAAAAAAGTAGGAGAAATTGTAATGGAAAAATTAAAAAAAACAGACAAGGTAGCGTATATTAGATTTGCTTCTGTATATCGAGAGTTTAAAGATATAGATGATTTTAAAGAAGAACTAAAAAAAATTACGAAAAATGAAGTATAAAATAAGAATATATAACGAGAAAGATGAAGAAGTAGAATTAAGCAAATTAGAAGAGAGCGAATTGATAAATATTCTAAAAGAGAATTTAAATATACACCTACCTTATAGAAAAAGATTGCCGGATACAAGAAAAGCAATAACACATAAATTTTCAATAGGTGAAGAATGCGAAGGTTATATCACTGTCGGATTATATGAAGACGGAAAGCCAGGAGAGATGTTTCTCACCATATCTAAAGAAGGAAGTATGATAAGAGGACTAGCAGATACGATAGGAATCTTATTCTCTTTAAATCTTCAATATGGAGTTCCTTTAGAAAATTTAGTGAGAAAATTAAAAGGAAATACATTTGAACCTAAAGGATATACAAAAAACGAAGAAATAAGATATGCAAAGTCTATTATTGATTATATTGGAAACTGGTTAGAAAAAACTTTCATTAAAGAAGAAAATTCTGAAAGAGAAAAGTAAGATGGTAACGAAAATAAGAAAAAGAGATGGAAGCATTGTTTTATTTAATCCTGATAAGATTTTTAATGCGATATGGGCAGCAGTGAGAGCAGTAGGTGGAGAAGATAGGGAGAAAGCAAAGAGAATTGCCGATGAAGTAGTAAGAAAGGTGCATGAGAGGTTTGGAGATAACGGAATCCCTAGCGTTGAAGATGTGCAAGATATTGTCGAAGAAACTTTAATTAAAGGAGGGCATGATCAAACAGCAAAAGCATATATTCTCTATAGAAAATCAAGAGAAGAATTAAGATATGTTAAAGGACTATTCGATACAATAGAGGCTGTAGAAGATTATTTAGGAATGAATGACTGGATGATAAAAGAGAACTCAAATATGGGTTTCTCTTTACAAGGGTTAAATAATTATATAGTTACTAGAATAATGCAAAATTACTGGTTAAGAAGAATTTATCCAGAAGCTATAAGAAAGATTCACGAAGAAGGAGATGTTCATATTCATGATTTAGGAACTCTCGGTGCTTATTGTGTTGGATGGGACTTAAAAGACTTATTAACGGTAGGATTTACAGGAGTAAAAGGAAAAGTTCAATCTAAGCCTGCAAAACATTTAAGAGTTGCTTTAATGCAAACAGTTAACTTTTTCTATACTCTCCAAGGAGAAACTGCTGGTGCACAGGCTTTTTCAAACTTTGATAGTCTTCTTGCTCCTTTCATTAGGTATGATAATCTATCTTATAAAGATGTAAAACAAATTATGCAAGAGTTTGTGTTTAACTTAGCAGTACCGACGAGAGTGGGATTTCAAACGCCTTTTACTAACATAACTCTGGATTTAAAGATTCCGGAATTTATGAAAAAAGAGCCAGTAATTATAGGAGGAGTACCTCAGAAAGAGGTATATGGAGACTTTCAAAAAGAAGTAGATATGTTTAATCGAGCTTTTGCAGAAGTAATGTTAGAAGGCGATGCTGCAGGAAGAGTTTTTACTTTTCCAATACCTACTTATAATATAACAAAAGATTTTGATTGGGAAAACGAAAACTATCAATCTATTTGGGAGATGACAGCAAAATATGGAATACCTTATTTTTCAAATTTTATAAATTCAGACATGAAACCGGAGGATACGAGAAGTATGTGTTGTAGATTAAGACTAGACGCTTCTGAATTAAGAAAAAGGGGAGGAGGATTATTCGGAGCAAATCCTCAGACAGGTTCTATTGGTGTTGTTACAATAAACATGCCCAGAATAGGATTTTTATCTGGTTCGAAGGAAGAATTTTTTGAGAGACTTGACTATCTTATGGAATTAGCAAAAGAGAGTTTAGAAATAAAAAGAAAAACAATAGAAAGATTAACAGAAACCGGGTTGTATCCTTACTCTAAATTTTATTTAAGAGATGTAAAAAGAAGATTTGGAGAATATTGGAAAAATCATTTCTCCACTATAGGTTTGCTAGGAATGAACGAAGCAATAATTAATTTTATGCCAGGAGAGAACATTGCAACAGAAAAAGGGAGAAAATTCGCTTTAGAGGTCTTAGATTTTATGAGAGAAAGATTAGAAAGATATCAAAAAGAAACAGGTAACTTATATAATCTAGAAGCTACACCGGGAGAAGGCGCAACTCACAGATTTGCAAGAATAGATAAGAAAAGATTTGGAAAAATTATCGTAGCCAATGAAGATAATTTAAAAAAAGGAGCAGCACCTTATTACACTAATTCAACACAACTTCCAGTTAATTATACAAATGACTTATTTGAAGCCTTAGAATTACAAGATGAGTTACAATGTAAGTATACAGGAGGAACTGTATTTCATGCATTTATAGGAGAGAAGTTAAACGCAAATGCTGTTAAAAAATTAGTTAGAAAAATAGCTGAAAATTTTAAACTTCCTTACTTTACAATTACTCCTACTTTTTCTATTTGTCCCAAACATGGTTATCTTGAAGGAGAACATGAATTTTGTCCAAAATGTGACGAAGAAGAAGGATATGTAGAAGGAGAGCCTTTCGAAATAAAAGAATATAAATAAAAGAGGAGGTGAAAAAATGAAAAAAAGAACTAAATGTGAAATTTACTCAAGAATCTGTGGATATATCAGACCTCTTGAACAATGGAATGAAGGGAAAAAAGCGGAGTTTGAAGATAGGGCTAAATTTTGTGTAAAAGAATGAAAATAAAGTATATAGAAAAAACAACGCTAGTAGATTACCCAGATAGAATAGGATGTACTTTATTTCTTTTTGGATGTAACTTTCGTTGTGGTTTTTGTTACAATCCGGAGCTCGTAATAGAAGAAAAAACAAGAGATTTAGATGAAGAAGAAATTTTAAATTTTTTAGAGAAAAGAAAAAAGATTTTAGAAGGAGTAACATTCACAGGAGGAGAACCTTTAACAAATTTAGAGAAAGAATTTCTAAAAAAAATAAAAGAAAAAGGATACTTGATAAAAATAGATACGAATGGCAGTTTTCCAGAAAAATTAAAAGAAATAATAGAAGAGAATTTAGTAGATTACATTGCAATGGATATAAAAGGAAAAAAAGAAGATTACCAAAAGATTACCTCTTCAAAAATAGATATAGAAAAGATTGAAGAGAGCATTAAGATAATCTCGGAAATGAAAGAATATGAGTTTAGGACTACTATTCTTGAAAGTATTCACAAAGAAGATTATGTTTTAGATATGTTAAAATGGATTTATTTTTTAATAAAAAAAAGAATAAAAAGATATGCCTTACAAGGATTTAAGAATTATGGAAAATTTATTGACGAAAATTATAAAAAAGAAAAAAATACTTCTGAAGATTACTTAAAAAGAATAAGAGATTTTCTAAAAGAAAAAAATTTTGCAGAAGAAATAATAATCAGAATTTAAGTAAATTCGAATACTAATCAGAAGTCTATTTAAAAATCTTTATAACAATTTCTCTCTTGAAAATCTCAAATTAATTGTGCATTGAATGATAAGATTAATTTACAACGAGTTTTTAATGCTCAAAATTTTCAAAACTAAATAGCAGACTTTCTTTCTCACTTCTTATTTCTGTTGAATATTTTCTTTGATTATATCTCTCTTGTAAATTTTAATCTACTTTTTTCTATGAACTTTTGATAATCTTTTAGCTTTATTTTTTGTCTCTTAAACAAATTCATAAATCTACTCGATAGTGTAATAGAATCTCCAAACAATTCTTCAAACTCTTTTTAAAAGATTTTTGCCTCTTTACAAATGCTTAAATTCTTATATAATTTTTTACTCTCTCAAATAGGTTTTAGTATTTTTTCGTCGGTGTTTTTCTATCAATTCTTTTTATGTAGTAAAATCGAATATTTTTTTAGAGAACTGATTAATGTTTATAAAGTATTATACCTATTTTTATTTAGTGCGGAATTCTCAGGTGCAGTAAATTAATATAATCAAAATATTTAAACTCTTTTAAGTGATTACCGACATTTGCTATAAAAAAAGTAAAATGAAATAATCTTATTTTTAGCCAAATGAAAAAAATGTATAATACTCTGGATTAACCTTTATAGGATATAAGTATTTTCGGTATTTTTCAAAAAACACAATAATCTTTATATTGTTAAAAATTTAAAATTTTAGATTAAATTTTATTTTTTAGATAAACTTTATTTAAAGAGATTCCATGAGTTTATTTAGATTAAAGAAATCGAAAATTAGAAAATTCTATATTTTATAAGATAAAAGGCATTTAAGTAAATTGAGATTTAAGTTAAGTATAAGAGCAAGAAACTCAAAGATTTTAGAATTAATCTTGTTTAAAGTTTATTAAGAGAGTTATCTTCGAAAAAGTCGGCTTAATTTATACTCGTTGTAAAACTAAAAGTTAATAAGGAAGATATAAAAAAAATAATAAAAACAAAAAGGTTAAAAAGACAAATTTATTAAAAAAAGAATAGAGGTGATGATGGCAAGAGTTATTTCATTTATTTCAGTAAAAGGAGGTGTTGGAAAAACTACTATTTCTTTAGAAGTTTCTATATGTTTAGCAAATGAGTTTAATAAAAGAGTTCTTCTCATAGACGGAAATATATCCGCTCCTAATTTATCCCTTTATTTAGACTTAACCCATAAAAACTCTCTTCAGGATGTCTTAAATGGAGCAGGAATACAAAATGCAGTGTATGAAAGTTACAATGTAGATGTTATTCCTGCAGCGCTTCATCATTATGATAAAACAGACATTTTTAAATTAAAAAGAGTAGTTGATAAATTAAAGAATAGGTATGATTTTATAATTATAGACTCCTCACCACATTACACTGAAATGATACCTATTGTTGCAGCTTCTGAAATGATATTTATTGTAACTACTCCAGATAAAGTCACCCTTGCAACAAGTTTAAAAGCAGCAAAAATTGCAAAGGAAAATAAAACGCCGATAGAAGGAGTAATTATAAACAGAATAAAAAATCTGCCTTATGAAGTAAGTTGTGAAGAAATAGAGTGGATTTCAAACTTGCCAGTTATTGCAAAAATACCTGAAGAAAAGAAAATAATTGAATGCATATTCTACAAGCAACCGCTAATGATTAAAGAACCAAAAAGCAAAGCTGCAGAAGAGATAAGAAACTTATGTAGAACTTTTTCAGGCGTTCCAGAGAAAAGAAATTGGTTAGTTGAAAAACTTTTAAAAAATCCTGAGAAATTCATGAGAAGAGAACAGATTAACAGAGAAATTTTAAGAAGAAAGTTTTTATGAAAGATACAATATATTGTATTTCAAAACAACAAGAAACACAATAGAGAGGACGAAAAAACTAAAATTTTATAAATCGAAATGTTTATAAGTAAGATTTATATAGTTTTATATACGTTTAAAAGAGTATTTTAAAGATGTTAGAAGATATTAACAAAGAAAAAACTAGTGCTGACCACCTTCTTTATGTGAGTTTAAAATATACAAAAACTTGTGACGTTATCTTAAATCTTATAGAGAGATGGAGGAGTCTTATAGACTTATGTTTTGATGCACTAGTAAAAAAGAAATTAGAACAAAAAGTAATAAAAGAAAAACCAAAAAGTCCAATGCATAAAGTAGAATTTATAAAGAAGTATTATAAGAAGAATAAGAATATCTTAGACATAATTCCACTATATCTATTCTTTAGGAGGATACCCTTATTACAAAAAGCAAGAGAAGGAGAATTTAGAAAAAAGGTTACTTTAAAAGTGTTTGATAAAAAAGAAATTGTTAGTATAGATCTTGAAAAATTAAAAGAGTACTCTCTCGTCGTAGAAAGGTTTATAAGTGAAATAAAACAAGAATTAGAAAAGAAATAAAATGGGAAGAATAATCACCATAATCTCTGGCAAAGGAGGTGTTGGAAAAACAACTACTGCAATAAATCTTGCAGCTGCATTAAATCTATTACAAAAAGAAACAATTTTAGTAGATTTAAACTTGGCAACACCTAATATAGGAATTCATTTGGGTGCTCCTATATTGCCCATTACAATTAATCATGTTTTAAAAGGAAAGGCGTATATTGAAGAAGCAGTTTATGAGCATTACTCGGGAACTAAAATAGTACCTGCTTCTCTATCAGTAAGAGAGATATCTGATTTCAATTCTAAAAAAGTTCCTTTTGTTATTAAGAGACTAAAAGATCTAGCAGATTATATAATTATAGATTGTGCTGCAGGTTTTTCTGAAGAGGTTCTTAATGCAATTATAGCAGGAGAAGAGATAATAGTTGTAACAAACCCTGAATTGCCTGCTGTTACAGATGCGTTGAAAGCGATAAAAATAGCAAGAAATTTAGGAAAAGATGTGAAAGGAGTAATAGTAACACGACATAAAAATGAAGATTATGAGATGTCTTTAAACGCAATAAAGTCTATGCTTGAAGTTCCCATTATAGGTGTTATTCCTGAGGATGAAAGCGTTAAGAAGTCCATATCAAAAAAAGATGCAGTTGTTCACATTTTTCCTAAAAGCAAAGCCTCAAAAAAATATAAAGAAATAGCGAATAAAATTAATGGAACATTTAAGAAAAAAGAGAGTCTTTTAAAAAGAATTTTCAGGAGATTAAGTAGCATAGAAGAGTAGAGAAATAGGATTGTGTAGATCAACCTTAAAGATTAAAAAATATAAGAAAGAATTTTCTTAAAAAATAGTTTATTCTAAGTTTTAGAATCTTTATAATTTAATTTTGTATCTTTTCTGTAATTAGAAAAATAAATAAACTTATCCGGTAAACAATTTATCTCAAAAAGATTAATTAGAATGTAAAAATAGTGAGAAATAAATAATTTTCACAAACAAATCTAAAGGTGATATCTATTATAGATCATAGACTAAAAATTAAGTATAGTTAAGAAGGAATAAGTTTTAACGTGGCAATTTTTTCCCTACTTCAAAAATCCAGTTCTCACAAAAATGAGGTGCCAATATTTGCAAACCGATAGGTTTATTATCAATTAATCCCATAGGAATTGACATAGCAGGTATCCCTGCTATATTTGCCAAAGTAGTGAAGATATCATAAGAATACATCTCTTTAACAGAGATTTTTTCTCCTAACTTATGAGCTAATTTAGGAACAGTAGGTAGAAGAATCACATCAACTTCTTTGAAACTTCCTTCAAAACTTTTTTTTATGTAGTTTTTAGCTTGTAAAGCTTTTCTATAATATTTTCCTTCGTATTCTGCTCTTGTTATTTCTCTTCCTCCAATGATTCTTCTTAAAACCTCTTTCCCACAGAAATCTTCAATTTTTTTTCCGAATCTTCTCCCGTCAAATTTTCTTGTTGCAGAAAAAAATTCTACATAAACTAAAAGATAATAAGTTTCTATAGCTATTTCTAGAGGAAGAGTAACTTCTTTGAAAGACCAAGAAGGATTATTCTCTTTTATTTCAGAAATTTTCTTATTGAATAATTCTGTAATTTCTTTTGCAGCAAACTCTTTAGGATTAATAAAACCAACACGGACTTTTTTTGTATCTAATTTTTTTTCCTCTACTTTTCTTGTAGTACAATCAAGAACATCTTCTCCTTTTATTATATTAAAGATTAATTCTGAATCTTCTAAATTTTTTGTTATAGGACCTATCTGATCAAAACTCATACATAAGTCTATTAAACCAAAACGAGAAACGCTTCCGTAAGTAGGTTTTAAGCCAAAAACACCACAATGAGAAGAAGGATTTCTGATGCTACCGCCGGTATCGCTGCCTAAAGAAAAATCACAAAAGTCAGCTGCTACTGCTGCTGCTGAACCAGAGGAACTACCGCCGGGAATTAAAAGGGGGTGTAAAGGATTTCTTGTAGGGCCAAAAGCAGAAGTTTCTCCTGAAGCTCCGCAAGCAAATTCATCCATATTAACCATTCCTATAATAATTGCATCTTCTTTCTTAAGTTTCTTAATTACTGTAGCATCATAAGGAGCTAACCAATCTTTTAAAACGAGAGAAGCGCAATTTGTTTCTAGACCTTTGCAACAAATATTTGATTTCACTGCAAAACAAGCTCCTGCCAATTTTCCTACATCCTCTCCTCTTGAAATTTTATTATCTATTTCTTCTGCTTCTTTCAAGCACTTTTCATTAAATGATAAAAAAATGTTTAATTCTTTATTTTTTTCATTTATTCTTTTCAAAAAATACAACAAGTTATCTTTAGCTTTGAGCTTTCCTCTTTTTATAAGGTCTACTTTTTCTCTTATCGTCACCATATTTTCTCTAAAGTGTTTATAATATTGCTATTTCCATTCTCCCTTTTCTGCATAAATAAAATTTTCGTCTTTAAAAGGAGCATTAAAGAAAAAGAAAAAACGAAAGTCCTCATTATTAGAAGATAAAAAACCTTCCTCTCTCCCTTCCTGACTAAAAGAAGAATCTTCTTCAAAAGATAGATTTGTTAATTTCTTTCCAAATTCTTCTAACAAACTCTTAGCCTCTTCTTCAACTGCTCTTTTTTCTTCTTCAGATAATTTCATTAAAATAATTCGAAAGTATCTTTTTTAAAGTTTTAGCTATTATTTATAATTGTATCTACTTTAAAATTACAACAAACCGAAAAATTTAAAAAAGAAGAAATATTATAATAGATATCACCTCTTTTTCCCCAGAAGGGGCTATAGAGCACTCGATTTGATTTGCTCTATTAGCCCTTTCCAGGGTTTTATCTAAAAGATCAAGAAAAATTAATATCTGAATTTTCTATTTGATTAAAATTTTGTTCTAAATTAGGATCAATAACATTTTGAGAAAATTCTTGTTTTTCTTCAATTTTTTTCTCTTTAAGAGGTTTTATGAATAAAAAATAAATTTCTAAAGAAAGAATTAAGATAAGAAAGATAATAAGAATGATAAAAAAGAGAATTAGCGAATTAGACTTTGAGTTGGAGTTATCTTTTGAAGAGAGAGTATCATTTTTTATTAAACTCTCATTTGAAATTATTGTTTTGTTTTCTGAAAGATTGAGAGAAATATTGGACAAAGAAATATTTGTCATAGTGTTATAATTTGAAAGATTGGTTAAATTAGAAGAAAGTTGGAGAGTACTTCTAACTCCCCCTCCTCCGCCACCACTTCTAACTTCTCCTCCACCAGCTAATATTTCATTAATATTTTCTATGTTATCTATAACACCTCCTTCTAGGGATATATGGATCGTTTTCGAAAAATTTTTGTTTCCTGCCAAATCTGTTGCACTAAAGTTAATGTAGTATAAACCTCGTGGAAGTCCAATCCAATCTGTCCATTTTATTTCGCTACAAAGATAAGGGAAGTATTTTGTGTTGATAAGACTCTCCGACGAATTAAAAAGAAAAAGAGTCATATTGACACAGCTCATATCTAAATATTGTGCTGCTATTATTATTTTGTTCTGTCTGTCTTGAATTGTTGATTCTATATGATTAAAATAAAGTTTAGGAGGAGTCATATCTAGAACAAAATATTTTTTACCTCTAAAAATTTCCCCGTTTATATTAAAATTAATCTCCAAAGAATAATCTCCTTCTTTTAATAGGTTACTTAAAGTGATTTCTTTTTCTTCTCCTACATTAAGATATTGATTAACTTGATTAGAGAAAACTATGTCGCTTTTATTGTATACTGTGTAATTTATAATATAAAGAGAACAAGAAGGTTTTATTATAAATGAAGGAGTATTATTAAAATAATCTTTAAGATCTAAAGAGCTATAAGAAGAAAAAGGAGAAAGGATTTCAACATAACAAGGATAAGAAAAAGGTCCTATATCAAAATTATTTCTTTGTTTTCCAAAAAAATCATCTTGAATCTCCTCAAGTTTTAGTCCTCTTCCAATAGCATAACTATTAATATAAAAAGTTAAATCATTTTTTTTATTATCCATGAAAAAATTCTCTAAAAAAGAATGAGTGTCTTTATTAGATAAATATTTCCATTCTTCAAATTTTTTTAATCCTTGAGGAGTTCCAAAGAAAATTTTCGTGCTATTATCAGTAGAATACAAATTATAATCATAGTAGTTATCATCTAAGATAGAATAATGATTACTTCTTTCATTATGAAAAGAGACACTTAAAGGATAAGTAACATTATAAAAAATATTATTGTATACTTTATTATTTGTACTGTTTGCACGCACATCTGAGTATATTGCTATACCATGAGAATTATTTATTATTAAATTATTTATAATAAGATTATTAGATGAAGAAGTTATTTGAATATGGTTTTTTATTAAAATATTATTACGAATAATGTTCATCGAAGGGCTTTTTGAAATTTCTATATAAAGTCCTCTAGGAGAATTGTTATAAAATATATTTTTTTCAATTATTATATTTCCTCCAACTTGATTTTCATCAATCCATAAACCATTATGAAGATTATGAGCTATATAGTTATTTCTAAAAATCATAGATCTCGCATTAGGAATAATTTTTAAACCTCCTGAATGAAAAGCAGGAGAGTAGTTTCTCCAGTTGTTTCCAATAAAAGTATTATTCTCGTAAAGAGTATTCTCTCCAACAACAGAAGAACCAAGCCCTCCATTGTAATTTATTTTACAATTTATTATTTTACAATTAAAACAAATAAAATTAGCTAAACCTGCAAAAGAATTATAAGAGATATCGAGATTTTCGAAAGTTAAATTATGACTATTAGAAAAAAAAGCTAAAGGGCTTCCTGTTCCTATATCTCCTGCATTTGCATAACGAACACCGAAATCCTTGAGAAGAGTATTGTTTTGTTGTTTAAAAAAGATATACCTATCCAAGCTTATTTCAATTGGTAAACCATTCGGTGATAAGCTTTCATTAAGATAAATAAACAATAAACCAAAATTTGGAGAAGAAAAGTTTGATTCATGATAGAAAGAGAATTCTTGCAAGTCATTCTCGTCATTTCCTATAGATTCAAGAGGAAGAAGATGACAATACCAGTTATGCCATGTGTAATATGCATTCTTAATAGAGTTTATTTCTTGCAAAATTTTTTTAGGTTTATTTTCAATTGGATCGTCCAAAACAACCATATTAGGAATTGCCACTCCAGTTATACCTTGAGAGGGTATTTTATCACATTTTTTATCATCATCTAAAATAATTCTATTTTCGAGACTTTCAAAAATACCAGGATAACTTCTTTTAACGAAATCCGTCCAATTAAAATACCAAATGTTCTTATTACATTTAATTCCATCACAATATTTTATCCAACCTTCTGAAATTTTTTCAGAAAGATAAAAGAAAACTTTCTCTTTGTTATATGCTGAAATGATGGTAGGCCTATCAGATGTACCGGATATCTTGCCATTATCTATATTTAGCTTAGATTGATCAATTCTATAAATTCCTTCTCTTAAAAAAAGAGTTTCTCCTCCTCTCAAAAAACAAGAAGTAGAAAAGTTAAAAGCTCTTTCAAAAGTGCACCACGGCCTATCTATTGTTCCGCAATTTGAAGGATCGTCAGAACAAAAAGGATTATTAATGTCTACATAGTGAAAAACTTCTTCACCTGAAAGCTTAAGCTTATTAAAAAAGAAGTGATAAGATAAAAAAGAGAATCCTAATATTAAAAAAAATAAAGTAATTAAAAGAAAACTTTTTTTAGCAAAGAGCATCATAAAAAGGGAAGGATCTTTAAATTTTTAAACTATTCGATTTAGATAACTCAAAGGTTTATTTAAAATGTGGTCCTTATTCAAGCGTGATAAAGAAACTGAAAGAAAAGTAGAACCTCTTGTTTTTTCTAATGGTAAAACACAAGAAGATGTTGTTAAAGAAGTTTTAGAAAAATTTAAACAAGGAAAAAAGATAATTTTTATAAAGGGAGTATGCGGGAGTGGAAAAAGTGCTATTGCTTTGAATATTGCCAAACATTTTAGAAAAGCTTCAATAGTAGTTCCATTGAAAACTCTACAAAAACAATACGAAGAAGATTACACTTTTAAGAATTTTATAAAAAAAGAAAATGGTGAAAAACTTAGGATTTCTATTATAAAAGGAAGAAAAGATTTTCACTGTAATTATTGTAATTGTAAAGCAGATGAAAAAAACCTTCCTTGCAATATAGAAATAAAAGAAAAAAATTTGGATAAAATAAAAGAGTACCTTAAAGAAAGCTCTCTTATAGATACAGATTCATTAAATGACCTTTCTAAAATAAAGAGAGCTGCTATTGCCTCGATTTGTCCTTATTGGAGTCCTGTACTTCCTTATAAAGGAAATTTAAAGTTTTTAGAAAAATCAGAAAAAAAAGAATACTATTCTTTAAATGAAAAAAAATTCTTTTTTTATAAGAGAAAAGAAAAATGCGAGTATTACTATCAATATGAAAATTACATAGATTCTGATGTGATAATATTTAATTCGAAAAAGTACCTCATAGAAACTGCAATTGGAAGAAAACCAAAAACCGAAGTAGACATTATAGATGAGTGTGATGCTTTTTTAGATGAACTTACAACACAAAAAAGAATTCATTTAAATAGGCTTTATTCATCTTTAATTTCTTTGCTAAATGAGAAAAAAGAAAATGAGATTCAGATAATAAAAGAGATGATAAGAGTTATAAATGAAATAAAAAAAGAAAAAAATAGAGAAATAGAAAAAGTTGCACAAAGTAATTTTTTATTATTAATGAAAAAAATACTTTCTCATCCGGATTTGGCAATAGAAGATGAAGACAATTATTATAATAATGTTTTAGAAGTATGCAGACATTTTGAAGGATTAGAAGAAAAAACATTTATTTCTTATGAATATTTAGATAAAAAAGATTCTTTATTGGAAGAGGATATTGTGCTAAATATAGCCTCAACAGATATTTCTTCCTGCTTAAAAGATATAATTCAAAAAACATCTTTATTAGTCTTAATGTCGGGGACTCTTCATTCGGAAAAAGTAATAAAGGAATTTTTTGGGATAGAAGAATTTGAAATAATTGAAGCAGAAACTAAACTTCCTGGCGAAGTAAAAGTAATAAAAACAGGTCTAGAGAAAAATTGTAAATATGAAAATTTCAGATTCGGTGTGATTAAAAGAGAAGATTACTTAAGAGCATTAGAAGAATGCATAAAAAGAGCGCACCCTCCTGTTTTAATTCATGTGACCTCTTTTCAGGATCTGCCTACAGAAGAAGAAAAGAAAAAATTCTCTTTGAAAAAATTAATTTCTAAAGAAGAACTTTTTAAAATTCAGGAGAAATCTCAAGAAAATATAGAAGAATTCAAAAGAAGAAAGACTTTATTTCTTTATACTACAAAATGTAATCGAGGGATAGATTTTCCAGGAGAACAATGTAATTCAGTTGTAATAACTAGATATCCTTACCCCGACATAAATAATCTTTTTTGGAAAATTTTGAAAAAGCAATACCCTAAAAAGTTTATGTATTTTTATATTGACAAAGCAAAAAGAGAGATTACTCAGAGGATTCTAAGAGCAGTTCGCTTTAAGGGAGATTCTGTTTTTCTTTTGAGCCCAGATTCTCGTGTTTTAGATTTAGAAATATCTTAGATGTTTATTTATTATTCTTTCTCTCATCGAGTTTTTTAAAGAGAAACTTAAAATAAGGTTCTTCTTTTGTCTTTGCTAATTTTTCGATAATGAGTTCGGGAGTAGAATTAGCCAATTTGCCTATAACAGGATTATGGTCCACGATTAAATTAAAGTTTTCATCAAGTCCTTTTGCTTCTATGCCGTCTATTCTGGCATGCTTAGGTAAAATAGAAATAATTTCTTTACCTAAGTGAGTTGCAAAAACACAAAAACATCCTTCATTTAAAAAATACTCTAATGTATAGGCGATTACCTCTCCTGCTACACCGGGTTCTGTCAAAGCTTCAATTTCATCAGCAAGAATAAGAATGTTAGAATCTTTTCGTTTAATAGATGCCATCTGATTTAATAAATTCTCAAAAGCTCCAACATTCGTAGCTCCCTTATTTTTTGCGAAGTAATAAGTTTCTTCAAAAATAGGAACTTCTACTTCTCCATCTACAGGGAGACCCAAATAAGAAAGAAAAAGAATTTGTAAAATATGCTCAAGCAAGGTTGTTTTTCCTCCAGAATTTGCACCTGTAAGAATAGACCCTCTTTGATTTTCATCTAAAAAGAAACTAATTGGTTGAGGATTCTCTAAAAAAATGTTTTTTGAATTTCCCATAAAAAAACGATTTGTTATCTTAGGAAAATTTTTATTTCGAGCATATTTATAAAGTCCGCTACAAAAATCAAAATATAAAAGACTCTTTTCTAATTGATTTAGTTTATTATTTATTTGTATTATTTGATTAGCTTTTCTTTTTAAATCGAAAGAAAATTCAAAAGATCTCTTTTTTGTTTCTTTCTTAAAAAAATTATCTAACTCCTTTTCATTTAATTTTAAAGGAATTTCAAAAGATACAAACTCTTCAAAAATCCCTTCTTCTTTTATTCTTTCTGAAATTAATTTTTTTATTTCTTCGGGAATCCCTTTTACAAAGAGAGAGACTAATGAATCTCCACTAAGAGTAATCTTTTTCAAGTCTTCTTTTATTTTTTTGTTTGCAGAATCTATTTTTTTCTCTAATTCTTCTTTATCAAAAAGAGCTAAATTATTCTTTTCAATTAAAGGAAAAAAAGAAACTAAAAATTTTATAATTTCTTTTATATCCGAAGGAACGTTTTCTTTTTCTAGAAGAAGTATATTCTCTTTCCAACGGGAGAGATTAATAAGATATCTTTCTAAGTAAACTTCTTCAATACTACTTAAAAAGATAGTTTGAGGTAACTTTTCTAAGGTATAAGAAAAGGTCTCGCAATCTATTGCTTGGATAACATCATATTTGCTTATTTCGAAGAGGTCTCTTTCAGAATTAATCAAAAAAGAAGGAATGTTATTCTTCTTTAAATAAAGAAAAGAATTTTCATTTTCCGTCACAACTATAATATCATAAAAAGGATACCAACTAGGAGGATTATTTTTTATATTGCTTAAAAATTTATTATCAAAAGAGAACTCGCTTAATTTTGAAAAAAAGTTTTGTTTTTTTATTATAGCCTCTTTTGTGTTTTCTTTAATAAAAACATTTAAAAGATATTTTGTATTTTCAAAAACAAAATTTCTCGACAAAAAATTTATAAGTTTCTTAAAAATTTCTTTTGTTTCTTTGGTTTTACAAATAAAGTTTTGGAAAATTTTTAATTCTCTTTTTTCAAATAAACCGAGTTTTTCTTTTTCTATGTAACTAAAAATTTCTTCTTTCATAAAATTTATCTGAACAAAAACTTTTTAAATTTTTATAAAAAATAAACATTTTATAAAAGAAAAGTAAAAGAAGACTTCTACTGTCGAAAAAGTTCTCCTATAACTTTCAAAATATTTGAAATTGATAAAAAAATCTATAAAGAAGATGATAAATCCCTGACAAAAAGTTAAAAAGTTCAAAGAAATTCATTTTCATCAAAATAATTTAAAATATAAAAAATTTAATAAAAAGTAACTTTAAGAGAATTATTGATTAAGAAAATAGTTATTTTTTGTAGGAGGATAATTAAATGAAGGATTATCGTTAGTTAAAGAAAAGTTTTCTCTATTAAAAGAATCCTTTTTATTTTTTAAGGTTTCAATAAGAAGAATACTAATAATAAGAATAGCAATAAATATTCCTAATATCAACAAGATTTTTAATAAGTTTTTCGAGAGAAATTCATTATCACTAAAAGAGCTGGCTTCAATAAGGTTATCTTGATCAGTTTGATTTGGAGATATTTGCTGTGGTTGGACGGAATAATTGTTAGAAATAGCTCTCTTTTTTTGTATATTCAAAATAATTTTTGAATTTGAGCTGTCAACTCCTTTATTTTTAATGACGACATCAGCTATTCCATCTGCGTTTAAGTCATAATTTCTCTCGTCATTTAAGTAAGCTATTTGATTAACAAAAATGGGCTCTAAATTGAATTTAACTTTAACGTTTGAAATCGAGATTTCATAAACGTCTATAAAGTAAAGATTATTCCATAAGAAAAATTTTATACGAGAATATTCCTTTACTGTTTTATCGACGCCATCCTGAAGCTCGTTTTCAGAGAGAGTAGTTTCTTCCCAGCTATTGCTAACTATTGGATTTGCTCCGCTAGGTAAACATTCTCTTGAAACATTATTCCAAACATAACCGACTCTACAAGAATAACATAAACCTTGAGAACAATATCTATTTTTTACAACTGCATTAGAAATATTAGAAACAGAACAACCGGGTATAAAATTACAAGGAAGAAGTTCGCATCTTCGACTAGAAGAATTCCAAAAGTAATCATCGAAACATGAAAAACATCTACCAGAAGAGCAATACAAATCTAAAATTTCCGAATTATTTAAGGAGGTCTCATTTAAACAACCCGGAGATTTATTACATAATCCTCGAATACATTTTCTTAAAGAAGAATACCAATTCAAATCATTATTACATTTGTAACATTTCATCCCTTCATCACAGTAGTAATCTTGTAAAAAAGTAGAATTTTCTGGTTGATCTTCGCTAGAATTTAGACAAAACATACCTTCTTCAATACAAAATTTAGTGCCATTCAAAAGAGAATTATAAACTGCAATTAAACTTCTAAACTCTAAAACACACACTCCATTTAAGCATTTTCCTAAGCATTCAAAATCATTTTCACATGCTCCACTTTCTTTTTGTTGTTTCATCTCTCCTTCAAGAGAACAGTAGAACTTTCCTAGGAAAGAATGAGTGTAAACATCTCCTATATCAAAACATAAACCATCAAAATTACAAATACATTCAGCTAAAGCACTTTGCAAAAAGAAGAAAAAAACAAGAATAAGAAAAAAAGGAATATTTCTCATTTTATGTAGTTGATATACAGTTTAGGTAACCTTCGCTTTTCGTATTAAACCCGTTAGATATCCAACACCAAACTTTCTTTATAAGACTCGCGTTTCTGCTTATTTCTCCTGTTAAATCGATGCATCTTCTTTGAGGACCACAATAATTGGTTATGCACTCATAATCATTTTGACAGTTACTATTTACTTCTCTCTGAGAAACGAAAACACTTCCGTTACAATAAGTTCTATTGAATCTGAAACCTTGAGGTAGACACTTACCATTAAGATAACACTTATTCTGAGTACAGTTATAAATAGAGATACATGAAGTTCCATTCCAATAGTAACTATTTGGACACATCTTAACACAAGATGTTCCGTTCAAAGAGTAACCCTCCTCTAAGTTACAATATATACAAATAAAAGAGTTATCTTCACAATAAGAATAATTAGAAAGATTAATCATTCCGGTAGAGAAATTTGAAGGAGAAATACATATTCCATTAATCTCTTCACAAGAGTATTTTCCAGGAATGCATTCAGAATTGTTAAGAGGGTTTAAAATAAACCCACTCCTACAACTCCATTCACACTCCCTAAGAGGGCCAAAGATAGGAGTTTTTACAAAAGTCCAATTTTTTATTCCAGTGTAATAATTTTCTCTTCCTTTTATTACGACGCTTTCATTATTAAAAGGAGAAGTACCTCCGCATATATTTGAGACGCATGTAGCATTATTAAAGGAATGATATCCTTCAGGGCATCTATTTAGACAGGTATTATTAAATAAGAAATAACCTGTAGGACAGGAAGAAATACATACTCTCTCAAATAAAAAAGTACCTTCAGGACAGCTTTCAACGCATGAATTGTTGAATATTTTTTCATTCTCTCTGCAAGAAGAAATGACACAAGTGGTTCCGTTCCAAGTATAGTTCTCCTCGCATGAAAAGCAAAATTGATCCGAAGAAGGGCACTGCAACCTTTCATCAACTATTGCATGTTCTGGCAAGTTTGTTGAACAGATTTTAGAGTTTGGAGTACAAGTATTTGTTCTTCCACCGATAGTACAACGATTAGATGAACATATTTGACCGGGCAAACAATTAATTGGTTGGGACCAGGATAGACAAGAGTTACTAGAGTTGTAAAACCCGCATCTTCTTTCTGACATACTATCAACACATTCTGTTTGACCTACATAATTACATTCCTCAGTACAGTTCCTTATTATTGGAACTGCTCCCCATCTAGAGTAAGGATCTCTATCTATAGAGAGATTTGTCTTTACTTCAAAAGAGAGACTAGTCATAGTAGCATTAAATTTTTTACAATCAAGTCTTAAACTAAAGTTTCCATAAGCAAGATCTCCTATGATAGTCGGATTAACAGTGTACTCTTCTTTTATTAAAGTTGAATTGAAAAGTTTATAATTAACATTTATTTTAAAGTTAAAAGGTGATGAAAGAAGAATATTATTAAAGCTTAAGTTACAAAAGCCTCCACAAACACAATTAGTACTTGCAAGGTATATATTTGGTTTAATTATTTCCCAACCTTCATCTTTTTTACATCTCCAAGTATCTCTTATAATTTCACCATCTTGAGAAGTTCTCATTGTATTAGAATTAAAAGAATCTTCTCCGCAAAAAAAGAGAGATCCCTCAGAGCATAATATTCTGGACCAAGATTGCCTATAAGAAGAAGAATCGAGAACAGATCTAGATAAAGAATCTAAAGACACTTCAATTAATCCTCCAACACCTTCTAATGAAGCAAGAACTTCTTTCGTTCCGGAAGAATAAAATATACAAGAGAAATTATCCTCATAAAAAAAGCTCACTCCAGAATTATTGAAACATTTATAAGAGCTATTTCCTACTCTACCTCCGTGTGAAAGATTTATAACAGAAGAATTTGGCTGTTTTTGCCATCCACAAGAGTACTCTTCTTCATTAAAGCAGAAAAATCGGGAGTCATTCTTTTGAATAATAGAAAAATGATCTGTAAAGTAACCAACAGATTTATTCGCTGCATGAGATTTAAAAGTAGAGTTTAACTGAAAAACACAATAAGAAGAAGGTACCCATTTTTTAAGTTGCTCGGAGCATTTCCAAGAACCAATTCTTTGTCCGTGTGTTGCATTTGAAGAAAAATAATTGCCAAATACTTTTGGAAAAGTTGAAACAACTGCATCATTACATCTGTAAAGTAAAGAATTATAACATAAAACAGAAAAAGCATTTTGTATAAGATTATCTGAAGGAGAAATATAAGAAGTACAGTTAGTTGGGGAAGCCCCACTACAGTAATTACAACTGCCTATCTCTAAAGGGCTATGCTTAGGAGATTTTGATGTATTAAAAAAAATTATTAAAGCAAACATTAAAATGAAAAGAAAGATTGTTAATCCTGCATAATAAAGCTTCTTCATTATTGTTTTAGATATTTTATATTTAAAAATTTAATGATATTTTAAAAGTTTTTTTAGATTAGTAAAATTCAAAGAAAAACAAAACTTAAAAAATTTTAGAAAGAGAACCTCATAATTTAAGTTTAAATAAAAGCTATCAAAGAAGTAAAAAATGATAAAGTTAATTAAAAACAAATTCTGGTCTTCCTATAAATTGTCCTTCGTTTATTTTTTTATAAACGCCTATAAAAGTATTATTTTGAAAAACGATAAACCTATCCTCTTGAGGAATTTCAGAAAGAACATCTTCTTTTTTTATAAATTTACCTGTTAGAAGATTCTTTATACAATTATCTCTTACATAAACAACTTTAAAAATCTTTTTTAAAGATTCTTCTGCAGGAATAATTACTTTCTCTAAAAAAGAAAAATCTCCTTTATTTCTTTCTTCTATATACTTCTCAAAATCATATAAACTTATAGATTCATTCTCGTGAAAAATGCCTGCTTGAATTCTTCTAAGTTCCAGCATATGCGCTCCTCCTATGAGATTCCCTAAATCAGAACAAACTTTTCTTACATAAGTTCCTCCTTCTACTCTTATTCTAAATAAAAAGTCTTTATCTTTTTTTTCTAAAATTTCAAAGAGTTTTATTTCTCTTTCTCTTGGAGCTCTTTTAACTCTCGATCTTCTAGGAGGAATTTGAATTATTTTTCCAATAAATTTCTCTTGAATTAAATCTCTCAAATTGTTTATGTCTACTTCTTTGTGAGTTCTTAATATTCCTACATACTCTTTATCATGACCCAAAAAGAAACCTGTAAGCCTACAAGCTCTTCCTAAAGCAATCGGAAGAACACCGCTAACTTTTGGATCAAGAGTTCCAAAATGACTTGTTTTTCTTAGATTTAGAGACTTTCTAACATACTCGCTAATAGTAAAGCTAGTAGGACCAGAAGGTTTATCTATTACTATAATTCCAAAATTCAATCTCTTCTCAAAACTATTCATAAAAAACACTGTTTACAAAGATTTTTAAATCTCACTAAATAGTGTTCTGTATGGAAGTTACAGATTCAAATTTCGAAGAAGAAGTTATAGAAAAATCGAAGCAGATGCCCGTACTTGTAGATTTTTGGGCACCTTGGTGTGGTCCTTGTTTAATGTTAAAACCTATTTTGGAAGAGTTAGAAAAAGAGATGAAAGGAGAAATTGTAATAGCAAAACTTAATGTAGATGAAAATCCAGAGATGGCAGAAAGATATGAAATTATGTCGATACCAAACGTAAAATTATTTAAAGATGGTGAAGTAGTAGATGAGTTTTTAGGGGCTATGCCAAAAGAATATGTAAAAAAGTGGATAAAGGAAAGAATATAAAAAAAGGAGAAACTCTCCTAGACCCTTTTTGTGGAATAGGAATTATACTACAAGAAGCTCTCCTAAAAAATATTAATTGCATAGGAGTTGATAAAGACAAAAAAGCAATAATCTCTTGTGAAAAAAATCTCTCGTGGTTAAAAAAGAATTATTCTATCTCGGCGAATTATTCTTTGTTAAATAAAGATTCATTGAAAATTCAAAATATTTTATTTGATGCTATTGTTAGTGAACCCTCTTTTGGACCAATTTTAAAAAGAAAACTTTCAAAAAATGAGAAGAAGAATTTTATTAATTCTTTCGAAGAAAAGATAATTCCTTTATTACTGCATTTTAGGAAGATAAAAAAAGAAGATTCGAGGATTGTTCTTACTTTTCCGTCATTCGAAGAAGTAAAGGTAGATTTAAACAAAATAAAAAAGCTAACAAAATTAGAGATTTTCTCATATAAAGATTTAATTTTTCCTATTAATGAAAGAAGAGATAAACAATATGTTAGTAGAGATATAGTAGTACTCGTGTAATAGATAAAAGTTTAAAATTACAGAGAGAAAAATTATTATAAATTTTTTAAGGTAAAAAAGAAAAAGATATTTGAAAAATTTAAATAAGGTAATAAAAAATTAATTATTTTTGTAGTATGCTAAAAATAAGTAGAGCTAACTATGAAGTTATTATTTTCTTAAAAAAAAGTAAATCCCTAGAATTAAAATTAAAGCAAAAATAAAATTAGATAAATCAAAAAAAGGAAGAGTAACCTGATTAGAACAAGGATATTCTTTTCTAAGAGTTCTTTGACAAATTACACTCATACTAGAAGAAGAATTTGAAACGCTTTCAAATTCTAAGATTATTTTTCCTCCTGCATATTTACAATTATCTGTTTTATTAACAAGAGTGTAAGCGCATTGTACATTATCAAGAATAGACAATTGTGAAGGAGAAGAAGTACTTCCACAGAAGCTTCTATTCTCTATTTTGAAACCACAAGAATTTCTAGTAGAATTCCAAAAACAGGAGCAAATAGTTTCATTAGCACAAGTATCTCCATTAGGAAGATGATAATTTACTTCTGTCTCACAAAACTGATAACCTGGAACTTGTAAACTAATGAAAGTCATTCTACCATAAAGTCGTGTAGTAGAAGGATACTCGCAATCTTCTTTATTTTCTTGCTGTGAACAATAATTAATTAATTCTCTTTCACAAACTCCTCTTTGAGTATTACATAAAAAATTAGTCGGGCAACAGAAGATGCTTAATTGAGAAGAGTAGTTTGAACAATTCCCTACATTAGTACCATTTTTAAAAACCTCTTGTAGAAGAGTAATTACGGAATTAGAAGAGACATTAACCCATGCTGCATATGTTGAATTTTTAAAACAATTGATACCTGGAGATGTAAAAGAACTTAAATCGAAATTAGACCATTGATCTGCTGAACTAAAAAAGATTAATAAAAAAAGTGTTATAAGTAAAAATATTTTCTTCATTAATTTTAAAGGATTATTTTCTTTTTAAAATTAACTCTATTTTTTTAGGATCTCTTTTTATTTCCTTAACAAGAGTTGCAGGACCTATAATTGTTATCGTATCTTGCTCACCAATAAGAATTTTTGCTATACTCTTTTTTATTTTTTCGAAAGTACTCTTCTCCCCGTCGCTAGAAAGAGAGGAAATTTCAATCCCTTGGAAGTCTTTAATATTTCCTATAAGAGTCATTGTATTCTCTATAAGTCTTGCTTCCTCTTCTGGTTTTAATTTTCCTTGAAGAAGAATCAGCTTGTTTTCTAAGACATATCCCATTATTTTTCTAATTCTCTCCAAACTTCCTAAATTAGCTATTTCAGAGTAAGGAATGAAAGTGATTGTTAGATTTTTAGATTTTTCTTTCATTTTACTTTGTCTTCTTTACTAATTTAAATAATTCTTCATAAAATTTATCCATTCCTTCTCCTGTTCTTGCAGAAACTCCTACAACAGGATATTCTGGAAAAGCATTCATAATTTTTTTAACATCTGATTTTTTTAAATCGATTTTATTTGCTACAATTAATAAAGGAATTTTTCTCGCTGCGAGATTTCCTATTATTGTAACGTTAACCTGAGTATAAGGATTAGCAGAAGAATCTAATACTATAACTACTGCATCCATATCATCTAACCATTTTATAGCCTCGATAATTCCTTTAGTGGCTTCTCTTGCTCTTTCTTGGGCTTCTTTTTTATTTAATCCGAACTTTAAAAAGTCTTCAAAATCAATCCTCGTAGCAATACCTGGAGTATCAATTATCTTAAATTCTATTTTTTTCCCATCTTTTTCTATTAATACTTTCTCTTTAAATTGTATCTCTCTAGTTTCATGAGGAATCTTGCTTACTTTTCCTAATTCTTCTCCAATCCAATCCAAACAAATTTTATTAGCTAAACTAGTCTTACCTGCATTAGGTGGACCATAAAAACCTAATTTTATTTCTCTTTGTATTTTAAAAAGTGAACCTATCTTTTTTAGGAAATTTTTAATTTTTTCTCGCATTTTTTGATAAGAGAGATTTTACTTTTTCGAAAGGGATTATTTCATAAGGTCTTGTTCTTTCTCCTCTCGATTTTTTATAAGCATATTCTATCTGCTTCTCCGACCAACCTGCTTTTCTTAATTTTTCAAATGCTTCTTCCCTACTTAAAGCTTTCTCTTCTGTTGTGGATTTAAAAAAAGAGATTAAATTTAATAGATCTCTTCTAGACTTAAACAAACTCTCTTCATATTTTTTCTTAAGTCTCTCCTGAATGAATGTATAAGAGATAATAAAAAAAACAAAAGTAATACCAAGAAGGAAAATAGTGATTCCCCATGGTTTGCAATCACTCCTACAATTTTTATAATTTTCATTTTCTTCACAGACTTTATTGTAGTTACAAGGAGTGACATTAAAAGATAATTCCACAGAAGATAAATTCAAAGGAACTAAGTAAACTAAAGGTTTTTCTGAAAAAGATAAAAAGAACATATCAATTTGTTGGCTTTTATTTAGTCTTATTTTTTTTCCTTCGGAAATGTTTTCTAAGGATAAAGAAGAGAAAAAAAGATTATTATCCTGTATAATTAAATAGGCATCTTCAGTATTTCCTCTTATTCTTACTATTAAAGGCAAATTTTTCTCCGATAAATTTTCGTAAGTTAAAGAAAATAAATAAAGATCCTTTTTAAGCATAGATTTCAAGGAGTAAGAGTTAACATAATCTTTATACTTTTCTAAATCTTTATTCTTTCTAGAAAAAGAAGTTATTATCGAAGAAGATATTTTTGAAGAGTCATCTACTCCTAAAAAAGAGTTTTCTTCTTTATTTAGAATTACTAATCTAAAAGGAACGTTCAATTCTAAAGTTCTTCTTGCTAACAAGATTTTTTCTTCATCTGTAGTAATTGAAGAAAGATCCAAGGCCAAATTTTGAATAGTCTCTTCAAACTTATTTATCTCGGTCAAATTTATCAAAAGATCCTTTAGAGAAGGATAAAATCTCTCTATAGAATTCCTTAAGTTAAGTATTTTTTCACGCTTTAAACTAAGAGAAGAATTAATCTCTTCCTTTGTTGGGACTCTTGTCTCTATAATAAATTTTGAAGAATCTCGGCTATTATTTATTCCAGTAACTTCTACGAATAATTCATAAACAGAGTTGTTCTTTAAAATCAAATCTACATAAGGCTCTCTAGAATTTTTTCTAAAAATTTCTTCTGAACTATTTTTTTCACGAACCAACCAAAAAAAGTCAGTTACATTCGTCCTATTTTCAAAGTCTAAGAAAATTTTAGTGGGAATAAATAAAGGAATTGTTTTCGGGATAACGTTGAAGATTTTTATTGAACTTTGAAATATATTAACTCGCTTAGAAAATAAATTTAAAGTAATATTTTCTTTTTCTAAAAAAAATTGAACAGGAGAAGAACC
>JAWAET010000001.1:0-43944 GCA_038891175.1 Candidatus Pacearchaeota archaeon | reverse complement strand
AAAACATTTTAAAAGAATCAGAAAAAATGTTTATTTTACTTCCTTTTCTATCGAACCAAATAGTCGTTAAGTTTTTAATCTTAAAATTGAATTTATTGAGAAGAAATAAAAGCTCAACATCGAAGATATATCCTTTACAATGTAGATGAGAGATAATTTTTTTAATTACCTCTTTTTTGAATAGTTTAGCACCACATTGAGTATCACTGAAATTTAATCCAAAAAAAAGTTTAACAAAAAAATTAAAAATTTTATTAAGAAGTTTTCTTCTAAAAAAAGAAGAAGAAAAAATTTTAGAATCTGGGAGAGACCTATCAGCAAAAACACAGTCATAAAAAGGAATTTTATTAAGAAGTATTTCAAAAGAGTAAGGAGGAGTAGCCATATCTGCATCTACAAAACCTATATACTTTTTATTTGACTTAATAGCTTTTTTAAAACCTTCATAAACAGCCAGTCCTTTTCCTTTTTCTTTGAGAGAAAGAAGGAAAACTTTTTTCTTTTTAAATTTTTTAACAATTTCATCAGTTCTATCAGATGAAGCATTAGATACTACAAGTATTTCGTAAGAGATTCTTTTTTTTCTGAAAAAAGAAATATAAGAATTTAAAGTATTTTTTATTCTTTTCTCTTCATTAAAAGCAGGGATTATTAAAAAAACGCTCATGAAAAAATAAAAAAAAGAAAGTTTAAAAAGATTAATAAATAAATAAAAAGATGAAAAAAGAATTAAGAGGTAATATAATAGTAATAATTTCATTAATTCTTGGAAGTTTATTAACTTTAAGTTTTTTTTATTCTAATTTAAGAGAAGATATTTTTTTGAGTCCAGGAGAAGGGAGCGGAGGATGTATACCTGATTGTAAAGAAAAAGTATGTGGAGATGATGGTTGTGGAGGTAGCTGCGGAGAGTGTAAAGAGTGTATAGAAAAATGCGAAGAAGGAAAGTGTATTCCAAGTGGAAAAAAGAAATGTAGCGGTTTAATAAGCTGTATAGATGAAAATTTGTGTTGTGATCCTACAAAAAAATGTGAAGAATGTGAAGAAAAATGTTTAACAATAAAAGTAGGTGAAGAAATAAAAGAAGAATGCATACCTTCTGGAAAAAAGAGATGTGGAGAGGATAAAGAGTGTAAAGAAGAATATAAGTGTTTACTACTAGATCCTCCAACAAGATGCGTAATGAATTACATAGAAATAGAGGAAAACAAAAAAGATATTGTAAGTGAAATAGTAAACACAATTAATTCTTATAGAAGAATCTGTAAAAATGTAAAATGGTCTGTAACTCCTACGAAGAAAGGAGTAAATTTAGGGATAAATTGCTGTTTTTAAAAAAGTTTTAGATAAAAAAGGAAAGAATTTAATTTATTCCTTTAAAATTAATTTTGTTTGGGGAGAGTATTTATTTTTATATGAAGCGGCAGGCCAAATTCTTCTTCTAAGAGAAGAGATTTTATAACACATTTATTAAGAATAATATTTAAAAAAAGATTTTGAAAGGAAGGATCTAAATTTTTTTTATCCCAACCTTCCAATATATTTTTTAAAATCTTTTTGTCACTCTTTAAATGAAAGTATCCTTCTAAAATAATTTGCGCAAATTCTTTGTAATCTAATTGAAAAGAAAAAGAGATTTTAAGAGTGTTTTCATCTATTCTTTCAAAAGAAGAAAAATGAATATTTTGAGAAATGGAAATTTTACCTTCGAGTTTTTCTTTTTTTTGTACTAAAATTTTAGAAAAAGAGATAGGAGATATTTCGATTTTATTTTCCATTTTTTAAAAAAAATCTTCTTCACTTACTACTATAAAATCACCTATAGCAATAACTGAATGAAAAGGAATAAGAGCTTCTTTATTTTTTGTTTTTTCAATGGAAAGATTAATTGCATGTTCAGTTAAATCTTTTAAAATGAGATTAATCACTTCACCTGTTTTAACTTCGAAAGTAATATCTTTCACAAGACCCAATCTTCTTCCATCTTTAGTTACAACTAACTTTCCTAAAAAAGATTTGTAAGGTATCTTTTCCATAAGAAAGAAAAAAATAAAGAGTTTATAAATTTTTGTATTTTTCAGTTAAAAAAAACTCCTACAGCTTTATTTCTCGTGGAGAAAATAATTCTAAAAGAAAGAAATCGAAAAAAAGAAAAAGTATATATTAAATTATAGAAAAACTTTTAAATAAAATAAAAAAATTTTTTTTCTTTCTTTTCTTTTTAAATATTTCTAAAGGAAATAAAGGGGTCTCTCTTTTTTCCTTTGAAAAAAATTATTACTACTTTTTTTAGTATACTTAAATTTATATATTTCTTTCTTTCTTTCTTTTTTATGAGTGTCAACATAAAAGATATTTTTGAGAATGCACTAAAAAATTCTTTATTTAAGAATAAGCAAGTTCTTCAAGCAAATTATAGTCCTTCATCTATTCCCCACAGAGAGAAACAAATTCAAACTTTAGCTTCTATTTTAGCTCCTACTTTGAGAGGGGAGAAAGCAAGTAATGTTTTTCTTTATGGGAAAACAGGGACTGGAAAAACTCTTTCAGTTCTCTATGTGAAAGATGAACTTCTTAACAAAGCAAAAGAAACAAATTCTTCTTTAAAAATAGAGTATCTTAATTGTAAACTTAAAAAAGTCTCCGATACCGAGTATAGAATACTTGCTGCTCTTTTAGAACAATTTGGAGAAGAAGTACCTATTACAGGACTTCCTACTCAGGCTCTTTATTCCAAATTTGTTGAAGTTATAGATTCAAAAAAACAAATAGTTGTTTTAATATTAGACGAGATTGACCAAGCCGTTAAGAAAATATCTGATAACTTTCTTTATAGTCTTCTAAGACTTAATTCAGAACTTTCCAATGCTCAAATTTCTATTATAGGAATCTCTAATGATGTTACTTTTTTAGACAATTTAGATCCCCGTGTTAAAAGTTCTTTAGGGGAAGAAGAAATTCTTTTCCCTCCTTACAATGCCTTACAATTACAAGACATTTTGAGAGAAAGATGTAAAGAAGCTTTTAAAGAAAATGTGGTGGATGACTCAGTAATTTCAAAATGCGCTGCTTTAGCTGCAAGAGAACACGGAGACGCTCGTAGAGCTTTAGATTTATTAAGAATTGCAGGAGAACTTGCCGAAAGAGATGGTAAAAACTTTATTTCTATAGAATATTTAGATTTAGCTAATGAAAAAATAGAAAAAGATAAAATTATCGATTTAGTTGAAAATCAACCTATTCAATGTCAATTAGTTTTATATTCTATTATTACTCTTTCCAAACAAAAAGAAAATGAGCGTTCAAAAGCATTTTTTACAGGAGATGTTTTCAATCTTTATCAACAATTTTGTAAAAAATTAAAATTAGAAGTTTTAACACAAAGAAGAGTTTCCGATATAATTGCAGAATTTGATATGTTGGGAATTATTAATGCAATCGTTATCTCAAAAGGTAGGCATGGAAGAACAAGAGAAATAAAATTAGCGATTCCTCCTCCTGTTTTAAAGAAAGTAGAAGAAGTTTTAAAAAATAATCTTTCACTCTAATATTCATGAAAGAGGAAAAAGAACTTTTTTATTTTTGTTTAGAAAAAAATATCTTGTTAGAAAAGGAACTCTTTTCTCTTTTACAAAATCTTAACAAAGAATCTTCAAAAAAAATAATTCTCTTTCTTTTTGAAAATCTCAAAAAAAATTTTCTTAAAAAAGAAGATTTTCTTAATAATTTAGATAAAATATCTCTTTTTCTTTCTGAAGAAGAAAAAAAATTTTTTTCAAATAATCCTCTCTCTTCTAGACAAGAACAATCTCCTCTTAAAAATAACTCTATAAAAATACTTCTTTCTTTTAAAATTTCTTCTAAAAAAGTTTCTATTTCTGATTTTGTTGATTACTTTCGTGCTCGTTATGAACAAATAAGAAATATTTTCCTCCAAAGAAATATAGAAAATCTTTCTTCAATAAGGAAATTAGTTCCTTCTAAAAACTCTTCTATTATTGTTTCTGTTTTAGATAAAAAAATTTCAAAAAATAATAATATTATTTTCGATGTAGAAGACCTAACAGGAAAAACAAAAGTCTTATTTTCTTCTTCCAAACCTGAAGTTTTTGAAAAAGCAAAAAGCGTTCTTTTGGATGATGTTGTTCTTATGAAAGTTTCTGGTAACAAAGATTTTTTATTTGGAAATGATATTCTCTGGCCAGATATCTTTCTTCCTTCGAGAAAAAAAATAAATGAAGATATTTTTATTGCAGTTACTTCTGATTTGCATGTAGGCTCTTCTATGTTTTTAGAAAAAAATTTTCTTAAATTTATTAAGTGGTTAAATTTAGAAAATGGAAAAGAAGAAATTGCAAAAAAAGTTAAATATCTCTTTATTGTAGGAGATACAATTGATGGAGTAGGAGTTTATCCCGATCAAGAAAGATTTCTTTCTATAAAAAACATTACTGATCAATATAAAAAACTTTATGAATATCTTTCTTTATTAAGAAAAGATATAAAAATAATAATTTGCCCAGGTCAGCACGACGCGGTATGGGTGGGAGAACCACAACCACCCATAGATAAACAATGGGCTCCCTTTTTGTATAATATGGAGAATGTTTACTTAGTTTCTAATCCTTCTTTAGTTGAAATAGAAAACTCTTTTAAAATTCTTCTTTATCACGGAGCAGCAATGCACGGAGTTATTGAAGGAATAGAAGAATTAAGAACAAAGTATGGTCATAAATTTCCTGCAAGAGTAACTAAGGAATTTTTAAAGAGAAGACTGCTTTCTTCTCCTCATGGAGATTTTGACTACATACCTTCTCCTGGAAAAGACTTTTCTGTTATAGAAGAAGTGCCAGATATAGTTTGCACCGGAGATCAACATAGACCTGAAATTTCTTATTATAATAATATCCTCCTTATAGCTTCTTCTTGTTGGCAATCAAAAACTCCTTTTGAAGAAAAGATAGGTCATGAGCCAGATCCTTGTAAAGTTCCTCTTTTCAACCTTAAAACTAGAGAAATTAAAATATTGGATTTTTCTGAAGATGAGCTTTAACTTCACTGAAAAATATTTTTCTAATCTTTTAGAAAATGTGATGAAAGAGTATAAAATTGCTTCTTTAGCTAGAAGCAAAGGTTTAGATTTATCTAAAGAAGTTGAAGTCCCTTTAGCCTCAAGCCTTGCTGAAAAGTCCGTCGGTTTGATTTCTACAATTTACCCTCAAATGAAAGACTCTTCTATTCCTAAAAGAATCTTAGAACTAGAAGAAGAATATGGAAAATTAGACCCTGCTGTTTCTTTAAAAATAGCAGAAGAAATAGCTAAAGAAAAATTTTGTAAGTTTAGAAGCTTGCTAGAAGCGATAGATGCTGGAATAAGAGTAGGTTTTGCTTATATAACTTTAGGAGTTGTTTCTTCTCCTTTAGAAGGATTTACTCATTTAAAAACAAATAAAACTTCTTCTGGCGAGGAATATTTTGTTCCTTATTTTTCAGGCCCTATAAGAAGTGCAGGAGGAACGGGTGCTGCTTTCTCTTTGATTATAATAGATTATTTAAGAGAGATTTTTGGTTATGCAAAATATGATCCTACCGAAGAAGAAATAAAAAGAACTTTAACGGAAATTGTAGACTATCATGAGAGAGTTACCAATCTTCAATATTTTCCTACAGAAGAAGAAATTCTTTTTTTGGCAAGAAATATCCCAATTCAAATAAATGGAGATCCAACAGAAGATAAACAAGTTTCTAATTTTAAAGATTTAAAGAGAATAGAAACTAATTACATAAGAGGAGGATTTTGTTTAGTTTTTGCGGAAGGATTAGCACAAAAAGCTGCAAAAATTCTTCGTATGGTTACTAATTTAAGAAAAAAAGGTTTTGCTTTGTCCGATTGGAACTTTTTAGAAAAATATGTAGAAATTCACAAAAAAAGAGAAAAAGGAGACAAAGATGTAACTCCTACTTATATAAAAGACATTGTAGCAGGAAGACCTATTTTTGGCCATCCTTCTAGGAGCGGTGCTTTTAGATTTCGTTATGGGAGATCAAGAGTTTCTGGTTTTTCAGCAACTTCCATTCATCCAGCGACGATGTTTCTTTCTAACTCCTTTATTTCCTCTGGAACTCAATTAAAATTAGAAAGACCTTCTAAAGGTTGTGTTGTTACTCCTTGTGATTTAATCGAGGGGCCTATTGTTAAATTTAAAAATGGTTCTGTTAAGAAGATAAAAAGTTTAGAAGAGTCAAAAAATATTTATAATGAAGTGTCAGAAATAATCTATTTAGGAGATATACTTTTTTCTTTAGGAGACGTCGTTAATAGAAATTCAGAATTACTTAAACCCGGATTTGTTGAAGAATGGTGGGCCTTTGAATTGGAAGAGAAAATTAAAGAAACAAATTCTCAAATCGATGAAAAACTTAAAAATTTTATCTCTAAACCTCTCGAATTTAAACCCTCTCTCTCTGAAGCAATAGAAATAAGTAAGAAGTATCAAATACCTCTTCATCCTTCTTTTATCTTTTTTTGGTCTCAAATAACCTCTGAACAATTCTCTAATCTCCTTCTTTGGATTTCAAAAGGTTCTTTTAATGAAAACCTTGTTCTTCCTTTTTCTTCTTCTTTTAGACAAGAGTTTTCTTTAGGAAAAAGAGCATTAGAACTTTTAGGTGTAGAACATGATGTTTTTCTTGAAAATGTAATTATTAAAGAAACCGAGGCTTTTTTTGTAAATCTTGGCTTATCTAAGGAAAATTTTAAAGAAAAAAGCAAAACATTAAGAGAAAAATTCTTAGAAACAAATAAAGAAGTTTTAGATTTTATCAATGAAAATTCAGAATTTATTATCAAAGATAAAGCAGGCGATTTTATTGGTGCAAGAATGGGTAGGCCAGAAAAAGCTAAATTAAGAAAGCTTGTCGGTAGTCCAAATTGTCTTTTTAGTATCGGAGAAGAGGGAGGAAGATTTAGGAGCATTAACGAGGCCTATACTAAAGGATACGTAAATGCAGAATTTTCTCTTTATTTTTGTGATTCTTGTAAAAAAGAGTCTATTTATCCTTATTGTATCTACTGTGGTAAAGAAACTCGTCGTTTCTTTTTTTGTAATGAATGTGGAGACTATTTAGACAAAAAATGCAATCATTCATCGTGTTTTCCTTTCAATAAAAGAAAAGTTTATATTAAAGATTATTTTGAGAAAGCAGTTTCTCTTTTGAATCTTTCTAAAGAAGAAATCCCCCCTCTTGTTAAAGGAGTAAGAGGAACATCAAATATGTTTCACGATGTAGAAAATATTGCAAAAGGAATTTTAAGAGCCAAATACAATTTAACTGTCAACAAAGATGGAACAATTCGTTATGATGCTACAGAGATTCCTCTTACCCATTTCAGACCTTCAGAAATAGGAACGCCTATTTATAAATTAAGAGAGTTAGGTTATTTGAAAGACTCTTTCGGTAATGATTTAGTAGACGAAAACCAAATTGTCACATTAATGCCTCATGACGTTCTTCTTCCTTCTTGTCCTTCTTCTAAAGATGAAAAAGCTGATGAAGTCTTTTTTAGAGTATCTAAATTTATAGACGAACTTTTAGAAAAGTTTTATAATCTTCCTCCTTTTTTTAATTTAAAAACAAAGGAAGATTTGGTTGGGCATTTAGTAGTTTGTATGGCTCCTCACAATTGTGCAGGAGTAGTAGGAAGAATTATAGGTTTTACTAAGATGCAAGGACTATTGGCGAGTCCTTTTATGCATGCAGCAATGAGAAGGGACTGTGATGGAGACGAAGCTGCTATTATGTTACTCTTAGATGTCCTTCTTAACTTTTCTATAAAATATCTCCCTTCTCATAGAGGAGGAACACAAGACGCTCCTTTAGTTCTTAATACTAGAATAAGAGAAGGAGAAGTAGACGATCAAATTTTAGACTTAGAAACTTGTTGGAAATACTCTTTAGATTTATATAGGTTAGCTGAACAAAGAAAGCATTCCTCCGAAATTAAATTTGACAACGTAAAAAACTTCCTAAAAGAAAAAAGAAACTCTTTTGAAGAAATAGGGTTTACTCATAATACTTCTAGTATTCATATAGGAATTTTCAATTCTTCTTATAAAACATTGCCTTCTATGAAAGATAAAGTTGAGAAGCAGATGGAGTTAGTAAATAAAATAAGAGCAGTAGACTCTTCAGATGTTGCAAGACTGATTTTAGAAAGACATTTTATTCGAGATATAAGAGGGAATCTTAGAAAATTCTCTCAACAAGAATTTCGTTGTGTTATGTGCAACGAGAAGTATAGAAGACCTCCTCTCAAAGGTTCTTGTTATAAATGTAATGGAAGAATCATTTTTACAGTCTCTGAAGGCGCCATAAAGAAATATTTAGAGTATGCTTTGAAACTTGCGTACAATTATGAAATCCCTTCTTATACAAAAGAATCTTTAGAGTTAACTAAAATGTATATAGAGAGTATTTTTGGAAAAGAAACGGAAAAGCAAACTGATTTGAAAAGTTTGTTTTCTTAATTTTCCTAAATTTCTTTTTTAAATGCTTTTTCAAAAGTTTTTTATATTTCTCTTATGTTTTTTATTTAGCTCCCATCGCACAATGGTAGTGCAGCGGTCTCGAAAACCGCGCCCTAACGGGCTTCCAGGTTCGATTCCTGGTGGGAGCGTTATTTTAATTTAGATATGTCCCATACTTTTCCTTCATCGTCTATTATGCTAATCTTTCTCTTCTTTATTTTTAGTAATGAAATCTCTCCTTTTTGTAATATGTTCATTCCTTCTATTAAATTAAAAAAACTAGGTAAGATAAGAATCTTTTTGTTTTTTATTTCTCCTTCTATAAAACATTTGAATCTCTCTTTTTTTTCTCCATCTGTTAAATCAATTGCAGGATGAAAATGTCCCATAACTATTAATTCATATTTCTCTTTTACTTCTTTTATCTTTTCAAGAGAATCTTTATCTCCATGAATAAATAGAGTTTTTTCTTCTAAATAATACTCTTTAATTTTTTCATCTATAAATCTTTCAATAATATTATCATGATTCCCTTTTACTAAGATTATTTCTGTACTTTTTATTTTTTTCTTTAAAAAATCTAGAAAAGAAATTATCTCTTTTTTTTCTTTTTTTGTTCCGCTTCCAAAACTATGTTTCAAGTCTCCCAAAATAATTATTTTTTTAACCTTATAATCTACTTTCTTAAAAATTTCTTCTAGATCTCTTTCAATTTCTATTAATTGTCTTTTTGGTATGAGTATTCCGCTTCTTATTATTTCTTCTTCAAAACCTAAATGAATATCTGCTATTGTAAGAATCTCTCTTTTTGGAAAGTATGCAGCTTTATTTATTAATTTATACTTCATTTTCTTTTAATAATCTCTTTATAAACTCCTGTTTTGTTTCAACTTTTATAAAATCTTTGTGTGTTTGATTTATTATATTAAAAGCAAAAGGACTTGCCATCTTTATATCTTTTTTTATAATTCTTATTTCTCCTTTTTCTATTTTCTCTATTATCATTTCTAAATTTTTTAAATCCATGTAATCTTCTATTATTTCTCTTTTAGCTTCTCTGTATATTGGAAACTCATTTGTCAACTTTTTTATACTGCTCAAAAGAAAATGTGAAGAAACTTGCTGAACACCGGCACTTTTTTTCTTTCCCTTATAATTTCTCAGTATCATTAATCCTCTAACAGCGCAGTGTCTAAACCTTCTTTTCAATATTTCGCTATTCTCTAAACTTTTTTCTATTATCTCTCTTATATTTTCTTTCCTTATTTTCTTTAATGCTTTTTCTATGCTATCATAATCTAAGAATTTACTACTTAAATAAAATCCATTATCATTAACTCCTATTTCTAAATCTTTCTTTTTTTCTTTTGCGAGAGAATAACTTACTACTCTTGACAGAGCCTCGTTAATTCTTCTTCCATAAACACAATGAAATACGAAAAAGTTTTTTTCTTCAAAAAAATGTTCTATTAAAATTTCCTTTTCTGTAGGTATAATAGATACTTTTTTTTGTTCTTCAAAATATCTTAAAATTAATTCTGCACTTTTTTTGTCTATGTGACAATAATCTTCTATGAATCTTATTATTTTATCTTTTTCCTTTTCTTTTTCCATTTTTTCTTTTAGGAGATATCTAAATTTCTGAATGGATTCTGCTGTGGTAAACGACAAAGGCAATATTTCGGAATACCAATAAGGTATATTCGGGCTTTTTGAAGATAAGTCCACATAAACCTTCATACCTCTCGTATACCTAAACTCATAAGATTTACCTCCTAATGAGAAAACGTCTCCTTTTTTTAATTTTTCAAGAAATGCTTCATCTATTTTTCCCACTTCCTTTTTATCTCTTGTTAAAACTTCTACATAACTTTCATCAGGTATTGTCCCAACATTAGTTAAGTAAATCATTTTTGTGAGCTTTCCTACTTTTTTTAAAGAGTTTCCTTCTACCTTTATTTTTGGATAAACTTTATTGTTTTCTAAGTTATACTCTCCTGCGAGATAAGATATTACAGAATAGAAATCTTCTCTACTCAAGTCCTTATAGCAGTAACTTTTTCTTATTATTTTAAATAATTCATCTATTAGATATTCTTTTTTTAAAACCATTCCCAAAATTTGTTGGGCTAGAACATCTAAACAGTTTTTCGGGATATTCACCCTGTCTATCTTTTTTTCTTTTGAGTTTTTTATCATTATACTACACTCTACCAAATCGTCAAAATCATAAACAAAAAAAATTCCTTTTGCTGTTTCGTGTAGTTTGTGTCCTGCTCTTCCCACTCTTTGTAAGGCTCTTGATACTGATTTTGGACTTCCTAAAAGAACAACAACATCTATGTACCCTATATCTATTCCTAATTCTAAAGATGTTGAAGAAACCACTGCTTTTAACTCTCCTCTTCTTAATTTCTCTTCTATTTCTCTTCTATGCTCTTTTGACATAGAGGAGTGGTGGGCTCCTATATTCGTAATATACTTTCCGGGAAATTTTTCTTTAAGGTTTTTTACTACTCTTTCTGTAGCAGATCTTGTATTAGTGAATATTAATGTTGTTTTATGACTTCTTATTATTTCATCTAAAGCTTCTTCTTTTTTTTCTATTAAATTTCCTCTTTCATCTATTTCATAGGGAGAGACAATACTCAAATCAAACTTTTTTTCTAAAGGAACATCAACTATAACACACTCTCTTTCATGTCCGGCTAAAAACTTTGCTATTTCTTCTAAAGGAGATATTGTTGCAGATAGTCCAATTCTCGTAAGTTTCGTTTCTAATTCTTCTTCTATCCTTTCCAATGTTAAAGAAAGATGAACTCCTCTTTTATTTTCTGCTAATGAATGGATCTCATCAATTATTATAAATTCTGTACCTTTTAATTTTTCAGATAACCTTGAGTTAAGCAATATTGCTAGACTTTCTGGTGTAGTTAACAAAATGTGGGGTGTTTTTTTTACATGCTCTTTTCTTTCTTTTAGAGAGCTGTCTCCTGTTCTCACTCCTATCCTTATTTCTTGACAAGAAATCCCTCTCTCTTCTGCTATCTTTCTTATTTCTTTAAGAGGATTAATTAAGTTTACATATATGTCATTTGTAAGTGCTTTCAGCGGGGAACAATAAATTACATAAATTTTTTCTTCAAGTTCATTTTTTTTAGCAAGAGTTATTAAATAATTTATTATATACAAAAAGGCACTTAGTGTCTTAGTTCCTCCTGTAGGAGCACTTATTAGCGTATTCTTTCTTTCTGCTATGCTCATATAACTCTTTTTTTGTGTTAATGAAAGCTCTTTAAATCTATTAAAAAACCATTCTCTTACTAAGAAGTCCATACTCTCTCTTATTAATTTCTCTTCCATTTTGAATAGAAAATTATATAAAACTCTCGTCTTTTTATTTCTTATGCCTTTTATATCTTCTGATAAGATTGAAAAAATAAAAGAACAGATTTTATTTTTTTTATTTACAAATTATCCAAAATCTTTTTTTACTAAAGAGATCTCACAGGAGATTGCGAGAGATGAAGAGTTTACTAAAAAAATTCTTATAGACTTAGAAAAGAATCATTTTGTTATTAAGATTAACAAGAATTCTTTTGGAAGAGATTACAAAAAAAGAATAAAATGGAGATTATCAAATAGTCTCTACGAGATTTATAAAGAAAAATCTTCTAATATAAGTTAAAAGTTATCTTGAAATATAATTAAAGTTTTAAATTACTCTTTCTTTTTTTTCTCATGGACCCTATAAAAGAGGCGTTTTCTAAAGTAAAAGAAGAAATCTCTTTTTTGAAAGAAGAAATATTTAAGTTGAATGAGAGGATATCTACAATAGAAAGGAATATGTCAGAACTTTTAAAAAATCAGCATAAAGAGATAGGGAATTCGGCATATTTTCCTTATTCGACAGATAATTCGGCACATTTTCCAGCAGTTCCACAGGAAATAAGGGGGTTAAAATCTCAAAATTTTTATTTTTCCACAGGAAATAAAGGGGTTCCAACAGACAAACCAACAGACAGACAGACAAACCAACAGACAGACAAACAGGCAAATTTTTATAATAATGATTCTTCTTATGACTTTGAAAGAGTTAAGACTCTTTTAGACTCTCTCGATTCCGCAAAAAAAGAGATTCGTTTAAAATTTAAAAGACTCACGAATAAAGAGATGCAGCTTTTTTCTACTATTTACTCTCTAGAGGAACAAGGAATTAATGAAATATCTTATCGCCTTTTGGCTAATTATTTAAATCTTACAGAGTCTTCTATACGAGATTATACGAACAAAATAATTGCTAAAGGCATCCCTTTAATCAAAATTAAGCCAGATAATAAAACTGTTTTTTTAAAGATTTCTGATGATCTAAAAAAAGTTGTCTCACTTCAAACAATTCTTAAACTAAGGGAAATTTAATTTAATCGTTTAAACGAATAACTTTAATCTTTATTTTTCCTTTATTACATCTTTCACCTCTCACTATTTTTAATTTTCTTCTTCTTTTTCTTTTTTTTCATTTTCTTCTTCTTTTTTAACTCTCACTTTTACGCTTTTTATTAGCGTTTTTGCTATTTCTTGCGGGATATACACTCTCTTTTTTCCGCTAGGTTCTCTTATTTCCTTTATCAAACTCTCACTTTTCTGCTTTATAGCGTTTATTTGTCCTCTTATTGTGCTTTTATCCTTCCCTAACATTACTGCTAAATCTTCATAACTCAATTTCATGTCTGAATGAAGCAGAGCAAAAATTATAGCCCTCTCACTCAGAGTTAGTTTGTCTAAAATGCCTGTTTGAACAGCCGTTTGGACAGCTGTTTGAACATCAACAGCCTCTGTTTGTTTATAAACAGCCGTTTGTCTCTGTTTAAACGGCTCCTTTGATATTATTGAAAAGCTACCTTTTAGCTCTTCAATACTCTTTTCAATACTTTCTATTTTTTCTTTTATACTCTCAATTTCTTCTTCAACTCTTTTATTTTTTCCGTCGAAATGCTCTATCCACTTTCCGACTTTTAGAAGATCTTCTCTAACCTTTTCAAAAGATTTTTTTGTTTCTTCCTCAATTCTTTCTATCTCTTTTTTTCTCTTAAATATCCAAAACATCATACCTTAATAAAAAATAATCTTTTTAAATTTTTTGTTTTTTTATGCTACTTTTTATGCCTGTTTAAAATTTAAACAGCTGTTTAAACAGAGCGTTTAAACAGCCAACATCTAAATTTTTCGACGATAAAATTCTTTATATTTTGCTTTTTTTCATTTTTTATTTAAACAGCCTACTTTTTTTTGTAAGCTGTTTAAACAAGGATAATTTTATGTTTAAAATTTAAACAGCTGTTTAAACAAGGTCTTTTTGTTACTCTTTTTTATTTATTCTTTCTTTCAAAAATTTCTTTTTTCGTTAACTTTTTAAATTTAAGAGACTCATTAAGAATATGTCTTTGAAGAAAACTGCACTTTACTCTCTTTTTTTCTCTCTTTCTGTAACCATCTCTTCTTTTTTCATAAGAATTATTCCCTGCAAGGTCAATTCTCAAATAATAGGCTCTTTTTCCGAGTGGGACTTTTGTAAGTTGTCTTTTAATATCCCACAGACAAATATAAAATCTCTTTATTTTAATATGACTGATAATTCTCTTTTAGCTGCTCTTCTAGTGTTTTCTTTTTCTTTTTTCTTCTTTTTATTTCTAAGACAATTTTTCAAGAGGAAGTAAGATGAAAAGTAAGATTCTTTATTCTTTCCTTCATAGAAAAAAGAAGTTTTTAAAATTTATCAAATACTCTTCTTTTTTCGTTCTTTGTTTTTTTTTAATATTTTTATCTTACTTATTTTTTAAGCCCTATCCTTTAATAGTTAAAATCTCTTTCACTTTAATAGATATCTCTATTATTTTTTTTATTGTTTATCTTTTATTCAAAAATTAATTAAATATTCTTTTCACTAAGCTAACCTTAGTTAAATTTTAATAAACCTTGAAGTCAACGACTTAAATTTTGAAGAAAGAATTGGTTATGTTAGGCAAGGAAAAGGAAGAAAGGATAAGATATTTATATTTCTCGATTTTTTTTCTTAAATAAATTTTTCGTACAATTTCTTTCTTATTTATTCTTCTTGCGATACTTTATCTCTTTAAAACATCTTTTCTGATTCTCATTAGACCTCTTTTAATTATTTTTAATAACTCTTTTCTTTATTCTTTTATCCTTCTTGTTCTTCCTTTTTCTTTGTTTTTTTCAATTTTTATATATTTTTACGTTTTTTTGACGTTCGCATAATATATCTTATACGAACTTTTCATGTTCTTTTAACATAATTTTGTTTTATTTTGTGCACTAAGGTGACCTTTATGAATATTTTTGTTATCTTAGAGAAGATAGGCAAGGCTTTATCAAATTATGAATTAAAATATTTTTAATAATATGCACTTCTATTTAGATTTTTAATCCTCTCATTTCGCTAAATTGGCAAAGCCAAATTAAAAAATTCCAAAAGATTATTCAGCTAGCAAATAAGCTCTTCTACTTTTTTCTATTAAAACTAATAAAAAAATAAGGAATTTGTTACAACTCTCTTTCTTTGTCTTTCTGGACTTTCTTTTTGATAGGCTCTTTTATTTTTGTTGCTTCTTCAAACTTTTATAGGTTTTTATTATAATACCTCCTCTTATAATCAGATAGAGATAAACAATAAGAATAAATTTTTCTTCCCAAGCTGTTACTATCTCTTTATACCTTTTTATAGTTTCTCTTTTATATTCCTAAACTCTCAGCAAGTTTATCTCCTGCGACTACCTCAGGAACAACAGCTATTTTTGCCCCTGCTTTTTTTAATTTAGAAACATGTTTAGGGTTTTCGCATCTTGCATAAATCTCAATAGAAGGATTTAATTCTTTTGCTGTAATTGTCGCTAAAAGATTCACCTCTGTCTTTGGAACAGTCAAAATAAGCTTTTTAGCTTTCTTTATACCTGCATTAATTAATGTTTCTTCTTGATCAGGGCTTCCTTCTATAACAATATATCCTTTTTTTCTAAGATTTTCTACTACTTCTTTATTAATATCTGTTATGACAAATTTTTGTTTTTTTTCTGTAAGAATTTTTGCAATTTCTTCACCAGACCTTCCTCCTCCTGCAATAATTATATGATTCTCCATTTCTCTTAATATTACTTCATAATATTTTGTTTTTAAATATTTTCTTAAACTTCCATCAAGAAGCATATCTGCAACGCTCCAGAGTACCCACCACACAAAAAAAACACCTATTATTGCTAAAAAAATTTCTAAAAACCTTTCACTAATAGTGGCTTGTTCCTTGAACATGAATGCAAGCGTTTGGGCTGTTCTAAACAACGCATCAAAGAAAGTTTTTTCACCTAACAACTTAAAACCTAAACTACCAAACAAAAATAAAAGTACTATTATCCAAAAGAATATCTTTATTCTTCTAGGAAATTCTTCTATCTCTTTTAAACTACCACTAGAACCTCTTCCCATCTTTTTATTTTTTTATTAAAGTATAAAAAGATATCTTTTTAATTTTACTTATTTTATAGAAATTAAATTTTTATAATTTTCATTTTTTTATCATAACTTATTTAAATAATTTCGTATAATCTATTTTATGAAAAAAGAAGACTTTCTTAAAAAACTAGAAGTAGAACTAAAAATTTCTAAAAGCTCAGAGAATACTTCAAAAAATTATCTTTCTAATGTTAAAAAATTTTTAGATTTTATCGACAAATCGCCTGAGGAAATCAATGAAGATGATGTAAAACTTTTTTTAGCTGAAAAAATGGCCAACAGTTCTGCAAGTTCTATCATTGTTTTTCTTTCTTCTTTACGTTATGCTTTTTCTTTAATTTTAAAGAAAGATATCACTGAAAATATAAGAAGACCAAAAAAAGAAAAAAAACTTCCTTCCGTTTTATCAAAAGAAGAGGTTTCTCGTTTACTTAATGTTATAAATAATAAAAAATCTAATCTTATGGTTTCTCTTCTTTATGCTTGTGGTTTAAGAGTTTCAGAATTAATAAACCTTGAAGTCAACGACTTAAATTTTGAAGAAAAAATTGGTTATGTTAGGCAAGGAAAAGGAAGAAAGGACAGAATATTTAATATTCCGCAATCTCTTCTTCTTAAATTAAAAGAATACGTAGAAGAAAAGAAAAAAGAAGGAGAAAAATATCTTTTTGGGAAAAATAATAAAAAAATCTCTTCGAGAGCTGTACAGAAGATAGTTCAAAGAGCAGCTAAAAAAGCAGGAATAAATAAAGAAGTTCATCCTCATACACTACGTCACTCTTTCGCGACTCACCTTTTAGAGTCCGGAGTGGATATAAGAAAAATCCAAGAGCTTTTAGGTCATTCTAATCTTTCCACAACTCAAATTTACACCCATATCTCAAACGAAGAAATCAAAAAGATAAAGAGTCCTTTTGATTCTCTTAATTAGAAGTGTCTATTTTCTCTACTAATCTTTCAAGAGGTATTAATTTTTCATGAGAGAATATCTCTTTTATAGGTCCGTTATAAGAGTAAAGTTCATTTGCAAGCACGTCTGCTCTATAAACAAGTTCTGGACAGAAATATCTTTTGTGAAATTCACCAAGAGTTTTTTTACTAAAACCTTTTACATATGCTTTATTAACCAAAAACATTTTTTTCATTATCTCTCTTATTTTTTCAATATAAAAATTAGTTATTTCTCCATCTAAATATAAACTTATTCCTTCCAATCTCTCTTTTTTAGAAAGATATTCTTTTATCAGCAGAGGTGCAATATCTATAAGATTATTTCTCGAATGCCTATATCTTTCTCTTAAGAGGATAGTAAACCTATAATCTCTTAAAGGATTTTTTAGCCACTCTTTTGTGCCCGAGTAATCTCTTTTGTTTTTAAAATATCTAGGAATGGCATCTTCTTTTAAATATGAAAAAGTTACGACTATAAACTCTCCTTTTGAATCGCCGGCATGATTGGAATCATCTGCACCACAATAAAGTTTTTTATAAAGCATTTATTTCATTAACGTGAGATATTTAAATTCTTTTTTATATTTTCTTTAATGGTTTGTTATAAATGCGGATACATAGATGAAAAGGAGATTATAGTTGACAATGTTCCTCTTTGTTCTCTTTGTGCTTTTTTTTCTCCTTCTGCCAAAGAAGATTTTTTAAAATATATAGAAGAGAAAGTCGATTGGAAATTATTAGAAACTTTTAGAAAATATGGACAAAAGTTCGGTATAAAACAGAAAGAAGGAATGGAAAAAAAAGCAGAAGAAGGAAAAGTAATGTCTAGAGCTCCATTAGGATATGATTTATTAAATGGGAAATTAGTTGAAAACCAAGACTCGCATAAAGTCCATTCTATTTTTAAAGAGTTTCTAGAAACTGACATTTCTTTAAATTCTTTAGCAAAAAAATATTCTCTTTCGATAAACGGTTTAAAAAAAATTTTAACTAATCGTACTTACTTAGGCGAAATAAAATTCGATGGAAGAATTTTTAAAGGAGAACATAAACCTTTGATTTCCCCCGAGATTTTTTATGCTGTTCAAAGAAAGTTAAAAGAAAAGACTTCAAATTTTTATAAAAGGAAGGAGGCTTTTCATTAGAATATTTTTCTCTTCCGAATCTTCTCTATTTTTGCTCCATCTATAAAGAGACTCTTTTAGATAGTCTTCATTAAAACCTGTGAGTTCAGAAAGAACTTTTATGTCGTATATATCCGAAACAAATCTTAACCGACATGCTATTTCTAAATTTCCTTCCGATAATCTTGCTTCTTCTTTTATTTTTTCTATTTCATTAAGACTCTCTTCTATCTTTTTTTCAGTAAGAGGATAAATTTTCTTAGTGAGATATTCTTCTTTCAACTCGGGAAATTCTTTTAAAATCATTATACTTCTCACCATTTTAGGCGAGATAATATCCTCAGGACTAGAGACTCTATAGAACTCTCTTTTTCCTTCTATAACTTTTAATCTCGTGTTTTTCATTTCTTCTTCTAATCTTTTGATTATTCTCTTAAGATTCTGTTTATTTCTTCTTGCGAATTCTATTACTCCTGTTTCCTCATCTTTTTTATATTTTAAAATAAAAGTATTATGCCCTTTTTTTTCTTCCACTTGAAAACCCTTATCTTGGAGATACTCTTTTACAGGTTTTGAATACTCTTTAAAACTTTCATAATTTAATGGAACTAATAATGCTAAATCTATATCAGAAGTAGGCCTCCTACAAGAGCTTGGTAAATAGCTTTGAACAGCAATTCCTCCAACCAAAAACCAACTTTCTTTGCTTTTACTTTCTTTTTCTAATTGAGCTATTCCGCAAAGCCCTTCAACAATAAAATAATCATCTATCGTTTTAGCACGATATTTTATCTTTTCCATATCTTCTCTTATGTCTCTCTATTTTTAAACCTTTCTTTTGTTACTACTAAACAATAACATTTATAAAGGAATTTATTTTTATTTGATATAAACTTATTTATAATATCTAAACTCTTTCGCAAATTACTTTTTTCTCATAAATGATTAATTTTAACAAATAAAGATTAGTTAGGGAAACTAAATTTTAGAAGCAGATTCTATTTAAGTTTATGAAATTTTTAAGAGAAACCCTTTTGTAAGTTAAGGAGGGATTTTAAGATTTATCATATCTAGAAAATTTAATATCCTTTGTTTTGCATATTCAACATCGGCATCTATATTTGTTTCTTCTTTTATATCTTTAATTATTATTTCTATAATTCTTTGTTGAGAGACTTTCTCTTCTTCTTCAATTGCTTTTTCATAAGCTTTTTTTATTCTTGATAGGGTAATGTATTTTTTTCTTTCATCTTTAATTCTTTCATCTTTTTCTTCATAAGGTTCGCTAACAATTTTTCTCATAAAAGGAGGATTTACAGAGTAATCTTTTATCACTATCCCTTCTGGAATTCCTTCGGCTATTTGTTTTTCTAAGCCTCCGAAAATCTTTTTTTTCAATTCATTTAAAGAAGGAGAAAAAATCTTTGTATAAGGTAAAATCCTCACTTCTTCTATACTTCTCTCTTTTATAATTTTCTCCCCTTCTTCATAAGGTAAAAACTCAAAATTTTCATTTTCTTTTGTTTTTATACAATCTATTAAGTAAAATCTATCATAGCAATCTTCTGGATAAATTACCCCATTTCCGAAGGATTTTTTATGTAACCACTCTCCGTAAAAGATAATCCCTTCTGGTAGATTTAACAAAGAGCTATTTGACATAGCCCATTTATAAAAGTTCTCTATCCATTTTTTTTCTTTTTTATTTTCCCATTCTTTTTCTAAAACATCGCCGCTTCTTTTTGCTGCAAAAACTCTCCAATTTTCTTTTCTTATCTGGCAGTTGCTCCCATCTAATTTTTCAAATAAATAAACTTCTTTTCCTTCGAGTTCTTTTTCGCTTTCCAAATAAGGAATTTTAGGATATTTTATAAATTTCATCTTACTTCCTTGTTTCTACTACTCCTAAATTTTCTAATTCAAACTTTTTTCTAATTAAGTTGATACCTTCAGCTACATGATAATGATCAGATGTTAAAACACAAACTAAACTTTTTTTCTTATCTTTTAAATTAGTAGTTGCGAATAAATAAGCATTTTCTAATATGTCTAAATCAACAATCGAAATTTCTCCCATACTTTTATTCATCAAAAGACTACGCAAGTTATTTCTTGTAAATAACCACGCATCATATCGGTTTTGGTCTTTTTTAGATTCTAATCTATCATACAAATCTTGAAAATTCACACTACATTTTTTAGAAAAGCCATAAGTACAAGAGGATATCTCTTTTTCATGTCCATTTATCTTTACAAAAGAATGTATTTCTACTTCATTCATAGTTGCCGGCGTTACTATAGGTATGGCGTATTTCTCAAAATATTCTAAAATATCTTCCATACACCTTTTAATTTTCAATTTACCCAACCATTCTTCTTTATTTTCTTTTTGAATATCTATTAAAGCTCCAGTATCCATAATTAATATACTTGTACTACTTTCTAAACTTCCTTTTTTATCTTCATAAAATTTCTTCACTTCTTCTTTAATCTCTTCTATACTTTTTTGTTTTCTTACCATATTTTTTTAATATTTCTCATATATTTAAATCTTTCTTTTTGTAACTACTAGAAAAAGGCAACTTTTTTGTTTATTAATAATCTTTAATCTAAGATTTTAGAGAAAGAGATAGATAGTATAGTAAGTTTTTAAGAAAATTATTTTTCTCAAAAATTACAGATTTCTTTTTAGTCACATTAAAAACTAGTTTAAATAATTAAGAAATTCACTTTAAACATTCTTTTAAATTTTTTGTTAATCTTTATTATAATTCAAGAGATATCTCCTTTATAAAAAATGTTTCTTCTTTCTAATTACTCTTTTACTGTTGATAATTAATTTAACAAGATTTGTACAGAATAAAGATATAACTATCTGTAACTCTTTTGTCTCTTTGCTCTTGCCTTAGAATCCCTTGGCTTATGAGGTTCATTCCTTCTCGTATCTGCTACTAATAAAGCTTTATCATAAGATAAGTATGCTCTTCTTATTTGATCATTCTTAGTATATGCCACGATTGCTTTAGCAATTGCTAAACGTGTTGCTTCTGTTTGAGAAGAGATGCCTCCTCCTTTTACATTTACATATATATCAAAATTTAGCTCCTTTAAAATTTCTTTTGCAATCATCAAAGGTTCTTTTATTTCTAATTGATTTAGCCACGGAAAAAATTCTAATTTTTTTCTATTTATAAAAACATTTCCCTTTCCTTCTTTTATTGTTGCTTTAGCTATCGCTCTTTTTCTCTTTCCTGTTGTAATAATGTTTTTTTGAATCATATTAATTTGCATATTTCTTTTAATTCTACAAATTTAAGAGGAAGATTTACCTTTAACTTTGTTATTTCTTTTTCTTCTACTTTTAATTCACCGCTCTTAAAGCATTTTATCCTCTTATAGGCTTCTTTTCCTCTTTTTTTATCCCATGGCAACATTCCTCTTATCATCCTCTTTAGAAGTCTCTCAGGACTTTTAGGAACTATAGGTCCTTTTAAGGAACTTCCTCCTTTACTTCTCCAATTTAGTATTTTTTCTAATATATCTTTTTTATTTCCAGAGATTATTGCTTTTTCTGAATTTAAAACTATCACTTCATTTCCATTTAAAGCATTTTTAGCTACATAACTTCCAAGTCTTCCCACCGGTATATTTGTAGCATCTACATATATCTTCATTTTAATAATCTTAATTCTTTTAATTCGGGATTTTTCTTTATCTCTTCAGTGATAAGCACTGCTTCACTCTTTGTTTTTTTTATTTTTTCTAAACTTTTTTCAGAAAATTTCCACGCAACAATTTTTATTTTTTTTGTTAGACTTCCTTCACTTAAAACTTTTCCAGGTACAATTATTTTTTCTCCTTCTTTAGTGTGTTTATCAATATAGTCCAAATTTAGTTCTACTCTTTTTCTTCGTGGATATGCAAGTATCGCAGCAATCTCTATATTGCTCTTTTTTATAATGTTTATTGCCTTAGCTAACTCTTTGTTTGTTTTTTTACTTGCTTTTTTTTCTATTTCTGTTTTTGATATCATTTTCATTTTAAGCTAAGCGAGAGAAGTATGAACCTACTCACGCGTTAGCTCGCAGGTTTATATCTCTTTATTTTTTTGCTTTTTAAATATTTGGTTTTATTAATTTATTTAGAGGACATCTTTTTAATATTAAGGTAAATAGTAAACGCTTCAAATTTCAATACTCCTAGATGATTCGCAAAGCTTTTTTACGTATAAGGCAAGATCTCTTTTATCTTTACTCTCTTGGAAGCAATCTTTATTTCTTTTAAAAATCATCGGGAGAAGATAAAATTATTGCTCCTTTTATTATCCTATTCCGTTCTTTGATTGGGTTTTTTAAAATTGTTCCAGATATCATTCTAACAAGTGCTGAATTGAGTTTAATAATTCAATCTTGTAATTACCTCTTTCATTTATATTAATGATACTAATCGAAGCATTTTGAAAATCAGGTGTCTTTTCTAATTTTGTATTGCTTTCTTTAGAAATAATTTCAATAATTCTGCGTTTTACCCCCCCCCCATGAGTTACAAAAACGACTGTTTTGTCTTTATACTTTTTACAAGTTTTATCAAGAATATTTTTTATTCTTTTTATCATACTTTCTTTAGTTTCCATATCGATTGGTTTATTACTCCAATCAACTTCGTTTTGTTTTTTGCCAGTGAAACTTCCATGATCTCTTTCTCTAAGTTCTTTTGCAAGAAATAACTTGGCATTTGGATGATATTTTATTATTTCTTTTGTAGTATCTAACGCTCTTTTTAAGTCACTTGAGTATATCACATCTATTTTTTTATTTTTTAAAAAAAGAGCAATTTTTTTGGCCTGAATTTTTCCTTTTCGTGAGAGACATCCATCTAAATGTCCTTGTAAAATCCCTAATTTATTCTCTATTTTTCCAAACACTCCTAGTTTTTCCGTCGTCATAACGAAAGAACACTCTCCGAGTTATGCTTTCGATTTGCCAGACGAAGTTTTAACTGAACTAGTTCTGGCTGCTAAAAAAGTTGCTAAATTAATAGATTCTAAACTTGAAGATGTTGGCAGAACAGGAATGATCTTTGAAGGCTTTGGAGTTGATCATGCCCATGCAAAACTTTTTTCAATGCACGGAACCAAAATGAAAGAATGGAAACCGATAAAATCAAATGTCGACAAATTTTTTGAGAAATATGAAATTCTGCCAATCTTCTCCCAAATTCGTAAAAATTGTTAATAGAAAAATTTTCCGAATCAAGAAATTTACCATCTATATAACTCATCAAACAGAAATATTTTCCATTCAATTTAAAATAAGTTTTGCCATTTAATGTTTTAAATATCTTAGGATAAAACTTCGGTTTTAACTTATGAAGATAAGAAATAAAATCTAGCTCAATAGAAATTTTTTTATTTTTCTCTAATTACTCTTTTAATATTAACTCTTCTCCATCTTTGCACAGAATTAAAAAATTGTAACTTCGGGTACTTCTTTTAAGTAAATTTATTCTGACCGGTTTGTTTATCCAAAATTCTTGTAATATTTCTAAAACTTTTGTTAAGGGAAGTCTTTTTTTCATTTTATCTTTTCTAAAGCGCTCGAGGGAGGATTTGAACCCCCGGCCCCCGCATCTCTCCATAAGAAGCGAACAAAGTCGCTATAACTATTTCTTCTGATTGTAATGAACCTTTCTTTCTAAGAAAGGTAGTTTTAGGAGTGCGGTGCTCTATCCAGCTGAGCTACTCGAGCTTCAAATAAAGAAAACTTTTCTGTTAAAAAATTTTACTTATTTAACAAGATTTACTGATTCTATTAATATAACGAATGAACAATTTTCTTCGAAAAAATTATAAAAATATAATGAGATTATCTATTCTTAACCAACTCTTTATTTTTAGTTAATACAATTTTACACTCTTTATTTAAATTACTTTTCATTTAGAATGTTTTTGATTTTATCTCTCTTTAAGATTTCTTTAAAGCAAAGCGAGAATTTTATAGTGAGGGGAGGAGGATTCGAACCCCCGCAGGAATTAATCCAACAGGTCCTAAGCCTGTCCCGTTTGACCACTCCGGCATCCCCTCTCCTTTTTTCTTATCTTCTTTTCTATAAAAACTTTTCTTTATTTTCTATTTTTTTGTTTATAGTAAAACTTTAAAATAGTGTTTATAAATAGAAGTATATGCGTGGGTAGTTCAGTGGTAGAATACTAGCCTTCCAAGCTTGTGACCCGGGTTCGAATCCCGGCCCGCGCATTAAACCAATTCTACTAATATTTTAGCAAGTTTCTCGCTATCATGTCGTGCAGTAATTTTATTATCTATAATAAACTCTATCAATAGATCTTTTTTTATTACTCTTTTTTCATTTATATCTATCTCTACGAAAAAACTCTCTTCTTCAGAATATTTATCTACTACTTTTCTAGTAGGCTTTTTCGTATTACAAATTATATAATCTAATCTTTCTTCGAGATATTTCTCAATTTCTCTTACAAAATCACTTGCTTTGAATCCATATGTCCCTCTTTTAGTTACTAAATTACAAACATAAACTATCTTTCCTTTTCTTTTTTTTATAGCTTCTTTAAAACCTTCTACTAGAAAATTTGGGATAACACTCCCATATAAGTCTCCAGCAGAGATCACAATTAGATCTGCTTCTCTTATCTCTTCTGCTGCCTCTCTATATATGAATGCTTTTGGTGAGATCCAGAGGTTTATTATTCTTTCTTCTTTTTTTAAACTAGAAGTTATCTTATTCTCTCCACGTATCACTCTATTTTCGTTTGTTTTAGCAAAAAGAGTTGTGTTGTCTATAGTTACTGGATAAACTTTTCCTTTTATATTTAGAATCTTCGCTGCAATTTTTGTCGCTTCTGCGATGTTTCCATACTTTTTCATAAGTGCAGTTAAAATTAGATTCCCTAAATTGTGGTTCATCTTTCCTTTTTTTCCAGAATCAAATCTGTAAGAGAAAAGTTCTATTAATTCTTTAGTGCAAGAATCATCCGAGAGTGCAACCAGACAGTTTCTTATATCTCCGGGAGGAAGAACTCCAAAATCAACTCTCAGTTTACCGGAAGAGCCCCCATCATCACATACATTTACAACAGCAGTTAAATCAACATCATAATTTTTTAATCCTTTCAAAACCATATATTGTCCAGTTCCTCCCCCAACCGTTACTATTTTTTTCATTTTATTTTTAGAATTATTTTTATTTCATACATAAAGCTAAAACAAAATCCTTTTTTGGAGAGAGAAATAATTCTACATTATCAAAATAAGTACTGAGAATCTCTCTGAATCTGTCTTCATTATATTTATAAGAGACTGCTATTATTATTTTGTCTCCTTTTTTAAATTCAAGCTTCTTTTTATTTGTATAAAATGAATAATCTTTTTTTACTTCGAAAAACATCTCTATCCTTTCTTTTCTAAACCTTACTTTGTAATCTAAATCTTTTTTCTTAAACCCTATTATTTCTAAGGTTTTTATTAAGAGATTCTTTATCGAATCGTTATTTAAATAATAATCTATCATTTTTTTCTTCGAAGGATGTGCTAATTTATTTCCTATTAGAAGTAAATCTTCTTCTTTCATAGAAGATCTTATTTCATAAAGAAGTTCATGCACATCACAATTTTCTAGGGTCCCTCCCAATAACAAAAATAAATGAGTTCTAAAATTTGAGTCTCTGATTTTATTCGAAATCTTCCTTATTTCGAAGAAGTTCATCAAATTTTCTTTTTCTTTCATAAAATGAACTTCTTTTATTTTTTCAAGATTCTTTTTAGCTTCTTGGAGCATATACTTATTTATATCTATTGGAAAATATCTTATTTCACAATCCTTTTTTATAAGCGAGAGAAGTTCAAAAGCTTTTTTTCCGTCGCCGCAGCCTAAATCTATAACATTTATTTTTTTATTTTTAATAAATTTTAGAATCTCTTTAAAATTCTTTCTTATCAACTTTATTTCTTCTTCTTTAAATTTTCTCTGTTTCTCATCTATTTTTTCTATTTTAATAAAAAGTTTTGCTTGTTCTTCTGAGATATACCATAACTTTGAATCAGATACATCCCAAACACAGCAATTATCCTCGAGAGAGTAACCTCTTTTAACAAATTCTTTTAGAATAATTTCTTTTTCCATATCTCTATTAAATCTTTTAACTTTTAAAATCTTTGTTATTCCTTTTAATTCATTAAACTTCATAGAGAATTTTTAGTGCGGGGAAGAGGATTCGAACCCCTGCAGGCAAAAGCCATCGCGTCCTTAGCGCGACCCGTTTGACCACTCCGGCATCCCCGCTTACATACTTTTTAGAACTTTTCGTATTAAAAAGATTTTGTTATTCTTTGATAAACTCTTCTTTTTAATTAAATTTATACTCTTTTTATTTGCTATTTTACTTAAAGTTTCTAGAAGTTTTAAAAGAAAGAAAAGATTCCTCGAATTTTTTGAAATTGTCTTTTTATCTTATTGAGAAGTATTTCTTTTTTCCGACGATTTATTTATTATTCTTTCATTAATTTTTTCTTTAACTCTTCCAAATTGTCATTTAATACATTTACACTTTCTTTTATTATTTCACTAGGGCTCATCATTCCAAAACTCTCAACTATAAAAACTATTTTTTCCGTAGGAGTAATTTCTACTCCTTCTACTTCGACATCCTCTTGATCGAAATTGCAAGCCCATTCATTTTTAACAATTACCTCGTTATTTTTAATCTCGAAAACTTTTGGAAATCTATCTGCTAACTCTAAATGCTTTTTAGCATTTCCGTTAAGACTTATTTTATTGTAATGATAATAATAAACTAAACCAGGAATGTGTCTTGCGTGTTCTCTGCCAATTCCTTTAGATGCGTAGGCAATTAATTCTACTTCTTGTCCTTTATTTAATTTTATTATCGGAATCCCTTTTATAGCAACTAATTCCCCCAACTCTTCAGAAAAAACAGTTTCTCCATTTTCTTTAGCTTTATGAGATAATTTTAACTCTATTACTTCTCCTTCTTTTAATTTTTCATTTTTTAGAGGAATTAGACCTATTCTATGTGCCAATAATTCGTCGTGAAGTGCAGAATCATTTTTAAAAAACTCTACTTCTTTTATAGCGAGAGTCTTTATTTCATTAACACTTCTTCTTAAAGCATTAGCTAAAGAAGTATTAATCTCTGTAACTATTACTTCTTTTCCTTCATTTTTAAACACTTTTTCCATTTTTTTATTTTTATTTCTTTATTTAAAAGTTTATACTCTTCTTCCTCTTCTTCCTCCTTTTTTCTTTGGACCTCCTCTAGGAATTCTAGTTACATCTACAATAGATACTATTTTAAATCCTTCTTTTGAAAGAGTTTTTATTACAGCATTAGCTGCAGGACCTGGTCCAGGAGTGTTTGTTTTTCCTCTAATTCTCACATAAAGCTTTTTTATTTCAAAGTCTTTAATCATCTCTTTTATTCTTTTGGCAATAAACATCGCAATTGTCGGATCAGATTTTAATCTATCATGTTTTGTTATCATTCCTCCACTAACTCTTGCAAGAGTGTTTCCTGCTAAGTCAGTTACATGGACGATAGTGTTATTAGGTGAGCTGTAAATTCTTACAAAGGCAGATCTCTCTTCTTTTTCTTTTGTCATTATGCTACCCTCTCTATTTTATTTTCTTCGTCTTTATTTATGAAATATGAAGGTACATTAACTATTCTATCACCAACTTTTATTTTTTTATGGGTTACTAGTTGTCTTGCTTCTTTTATTGTTTTAGCCAATCCTCTTTTATAAACAAAAGTTTGTAATCTTCTTTTTAAATATTCTTCCTTATTTAGTCCTAATATATCTCCTATACTTTTTACGTCGAAGCCTTTTTTTCTAATACTCTCAATGAACTCTTTTTGTTTTTCTATAGGTTGAGTAATCATTTTTTTTGCTAATCTTCTTATTTTTCTTATTTGATATTCTGCTTTCCAAATTTCTTTATTATTTTTTAGACCGTATTTTTCTCTTAATTTTTTTTCTTCTTCTATTCTTTTTTTATCATAAATTTTTCTTGGTCTTCTATATCTATTTTGTTCTCTTTTTATTCCCCCCATTTTATTCTTTACTCTCTTCTTTCTTCTTTTTCTTTACTCCTCCTTTGCTTTTACTTTTATTTTTTCTAAAGTGTGATTTAGTTCTTTGTCCTCTTACTGGTTGACCTAGTGTATGCCTGATTCCTTTGTAGCACTTTATTTTCTTCATTCTTTTTATATCAAATTCATTTTGAAGATCTAAAGAGCTTCCTATTAAGTGTTTATCTGTACCTTCTTCTCTATCTTTTTTTCTATTTTTCAAGAAAGAAGGTATACTCATTTGATTATTTGATAAAAATTCTTCTATTCTTCTTATTTCTTCTTCACTTAAATCTTGGGCTTTTTTATTTCTGTCTATATTCAATTTTCTGCAAATAGCATTCGAAACCATCCAAGAGATTCCTTTTATCTCAGTTAAACCTTTAAATATAGTTTCATCTCCTCTGATATCTTTTTCCGCTATTCTCACTATTGTTCTTTTTTTTTCTTCGTTCATTTTACAAATATATTATACCTCTGCATTTCAGTTAATTCTTCAAATATTCTTTTTTCTACACACTTTTCTATGTCAGGTATGCCCGGTAATCTTTTTTTTATTTCTTCGAAGGATTCAAAAGGTTTTTTTTCTCTTTCTTCGAGAATTGTTTGGCAATGTTTATTTCCAAGCCCTGGTAATAGTTCTAACTGATGTAATCTTTTATTTATTGCTTCTGCTTTATTTATAAATTCTATTATCTTTTTTTCGTTTTCTTTTACGTATTTTTCTATTACTTCTTTTAATACTTCTTTAGCATTCTCGCTTAATTTCTCTCTATGCAATCTTCCTTTTATAAAGAGAATTTTGTCTCTTTTTCCTTCTCCAATGTACACTTCTTCTTTAGCTTCAAAAGAAACTCCTTTTCTAGGGACTAAATGAAGAAGTATTAAACTATTTTTACCTACTGCTTGAACTACTGGTTGCATATTCTTTTCTAGAGGATACCCATAAGGTAGAAAGTCTAAAACAATTGCGTATTCTTCTTTCTCGTTCATCTTACTCTTTTGTTATCTCTAAAATTTTATTTATTTCTTCTTGGTCTAAAGAGATATGAGGGAGAATCTTTAATACTTCTTGAGCAGTTTGAGGCATAAACTCCACTAAACTTATTATATCTTCTTTATCTAATTTTGTTAGATTTAATGCAAAGAGTTTTTCTTTTACTTCCTTTTCTTTTTTTCCATCTTGTTTTTTAAACTCTTTTACGAACTTTTTTAATTTCTCTGCTTTCTCTCCTTGGCTAGATAATTCTGCTGCTTCTCTCATTGTTATTGGTATTTGTTCTTTTATCATTTTGCTATTCTTAGGTTAATAGGATGAATTATGAACTTCTTTAATTTTTTTCCATCTTTTATTTGAACTATCTTATACTCTCCTCTTTCTCCTATAACCTCTCCTTGTTTACCAATTATTCTGTCTGGAAAACTTCTTCGAATCGATTTTTCTTCTACAACATTTGTTCTATCACCAACTTTTATTTCTTTAAAGTATTCACTAAGTCTTATCTTCCCTTTCTCTCTCACGTTCTTTTTTCTTTTCTTAGCCATTTTAATTTTAAACTATTTTGCATTTAAAAATGTTTTTAAAGAGAAATATTTTCTTTTTTGTTTATTTCTTCGCTTACTCTGCCCAATTCTAAATTTCCTTTCTTTTTTTCTTCTTCCATACTTTTTAAAATTGCTTGAGACATCTTAGGGCCCCAAACTTTATACATACACAAATCACAAATATCTACTACCCTATCTTCGTTTATTTCTTTTGAGCAATAAATACATTTTTTTGCCATTTTTTCTGAAACAAAAGTACATTTTTAAAGATTTGGTTTTTCTTCAATAATTTTACATTCTCTCTTTAATCTTTTTTAATAGAGAAATTACTTTTACTTCTTTTCAGATTTTTTTGTTATTCTATTTAAATTAAATAAGTTAGTTAATTATTTTCTTTTAAATGAAAATTCATAAGATTTAAAAACTCTATTTTTGAAATATCTGTTGAGACGGCCATAGCCTGTTGGTAACACCCGTTCCCATTCCGAACACGGAAGTTAAGCTTCAGGCGTTTACACGAGTACTGCTGAGCAAGCGGGAAAGTGTAAAGCTGTCTCACTTTCATTCTCTCTTTATCTAAAAAGATTTATAAATGCTCTTCTTTATTCTTTTTTATGAAGAAAATATTTTTTTCATTCTTTTTTTTGTTTTTTACTAGCTTTGCTTATGCCAAATGTGATTTGAATGTTTCTTTAATAAACCAAGACCCTTATCCTGCTGTTCCAGGAGAGTATGTTAAGATACTCTTTAGCGTTTCAGGGATAGAAAATAATGAGTGTGGAGAAATCTCTTTAGAATTATTGAAAAATTATCCTCTTGTTTTTGATCCTGGCTTTGAAGCAAAAAAAGTATTAAAAAGCGGAACTTTTACTAGAGATTTTAAATCTAACTGGCTTGTTCCTTATAAGGTTAGAATAGATAAAGATGCAATAAGAGGAGATGCTGAAATAGAAGTTTTATACACAACAAAAGGAAGAGATCAATTAAAAATTTCTAAGAAGTTTAATTTAACAATAGAAGAGATAGAAAATGATTTTGATATTTTCGTTCGTTCTTATGACTATTCTACAAAAAGACTTGTTTTCGAAATTATAAACTTAGGAAAAGCCGATGTATATTCTTTAACTTTTGAAATACCTCAGCAAGATAACATAGAAATATTCGGTTCTAACAAAAATGTAGTCGGCGATTTGGATTCTAAAGATTACACTTCTACAGAGTTTCAAGCAATTCCACAAGATGGAAAAATTAAAGTTATTCTTTCGTATCTAGATAAAATAAATAAAAGAAGAGTTTTAGAAAAAGAAGTTAACTTTAGTTCAAAATATTTTGTTCATACAAAAAATAATAAAAATTCTAACTTTCCTTTTTATGTAATAGGATTAATCCTTCTTCTCGGGATAATCTTTTTTTCTTTTAGAAAAAGAAAAAATAGACATTTAAATTAACTTTTTAAGGTTAAAAGATTTGTGTCCTTCTTACTCCTCTTTAATCTTTCTAAATAATTTTAATTTAAAGAAGAAACTTGCTTTTTAGATTAATTATAGAATTTTATTATTCGTATCTTAAAGAGTCTACAGGATTTATTTTAGATGCTTTTATAGCAGGAACCATCCCTGAAATTGCACCAGTAATAATTGCAAATAAAATACATCCAATAAAGAGAAAAGGATGATAGAAAGGTTTTAAAAAACCATACCCCAAAGAGAAGAGGATATTTCCACCGATACTGCTTAAAATATATCCTAAAAAAACTCCTACAACTCCTCCAAAAAAACCTATTAAAGAAGACTCTATTAAAAATATAGAAAGAATATCAGAGTTCTTTGCACCGATTGATTTCATTATCCCTATTTCTTTATATCTCTCTAATACTGAAGTAATCATTGTATTTGAAGTATTTACTGCAGATACCAAAACAGAGACGAGTGCAATCGCTATTACGAAAAGAATAATTATATTTAGAGCTGAAGAATAAGAAGCAATAAGGTCTTCAAATGTTTGTACAGAGAAGCTTTCTTCTCCTTTTTTCTCTTTTCTCTCTTTTCTTAATTCTTCTTCTATTTTTTTTACTGTTTCATCTATTTGATTAAGGTCTACTTTTGCTACAACCCAATCGTATTTTTCCTTTTTTTCAGGAAAAATCTCTTTTATATCTTCTATATTAATGTATACCTGAGCATCATCTTGAGGACTACCTACAGATTCAAAAAATCCTATAATGGTAAACTCCTTATTTTGTATTTTTATTTTTTGGTTTACATCTAATTTTTTTGTAAATATTTTTTTTTCAAGAAGATAATTATATCCCATTACTATTTTGTTTTTATCTTCTTTCTTAAGTTCTCTACCTCTTTCTATCTTTATGTTAAAAACTTCTAATATCAGAGGTTCAGAAGGATTGTAAGCTATAAGATAGGTGTAACTCTTTTCTTTATCTAAAGATACCTCTACAGGTGCGAAAACTATCCCACTAACTTTTATAACTCCCGGAATTTTTTCTATTATTCTTATTTCTTTTTCTGTAAGCTTAAAGTTTGAATTTAAATTAGGAAGAAATCCTGCACCTTTTGGTTGTATCACTACTTTGTCTATTGAAGAGCTACTACTTAATTCCTTCACGTAGAAATATAGTCCTCCTCCAAAACTTACGAAGATAAAAATAGTAGTTATTCCTATAAATATAGAAAGCGCTGTTAAAAATGTTCTCCCCTTTCTTCTTTTTAGATTTCTAAAAACATAATTTATTATCTCTCTTTTCATCCTCTAATTGCCTCCACAGGATTTTGTTTTGCAGCTTTAAGTGCAGGATAAACCCCTCCTAAACTTCCTATAAAAAAACTAGATAATAAAATAATCATCATTAATCCATAATCTATCCTTATACTTGTTTCTACACCTGTAAAATTCTCAAGAAAGAAAAATGAAATATACCCTATAGAAATACCAAAAATTATTCCTACTATCCCTCCTATTAGACCGATTAATCCAGACTCTAAAAAAAACTGTAAAAAAATTTGACTGTTTTTTGCTCCTATTGCTTTCATTATCCCTATATCTTTTTTTCTTTCTAAAACAGAGGTATTCATTGTGTTTAAAATGCCTATAATTCCAACAATAATGGAAATAGATGCAATGATAATTATGAATATTTGAATCCCTTTTAATATTTCGTTTATCTGATTTAACATAGCTTGCGGCGTCGTTACTATAAAATCTTCTTGCCCTTCCTTAACATTTCGTATCTTTCTTAGTCTTTCTTCTATTCTTTCTTTTACTATTCCTATTTTATCTTTAGAATCTGCTTGGACTCCTATAAAATTTATTTTTTCTCCATAATCAAAAATTCTTTTCATATCTTCTTCAGGCATAAAAATAATATTATCAAAAATAAAACTTCCTTTCTTTTTTGCAACACCGACCACTTCAAAATTTTCGTTGTTTATTTTTAATTTTTTTCCTGGAGAAATTTCTCCGTCGCTTTCCTTATAAAAATTATAGCCTACAATTATCTTTTTCGAATCACCTTCATCTAAAAGTCGACCGCTTATCACTTTTAAATCTAAGGCTTCATAAAAAAATTTTTTTTCTTTCAAAGGGACATTTGTAACGAAAACAAAACTTTTTTTGTCTTTATATTCTAAAACTCCTTGTTCTATATTTCTCCTTAAAACACTTTTTACACCTTGAATTTTTTTTACTTCTTCCAGTTCTTTTTCAGTTAGAGGTTTTGTAGAGCCGCTACCTGGAATACCATAATCTACTCCCTTCGCTCTCACAGAAATTATTTCTTTTGATACTCCTCCAAATTGGTTTTCTACTGCAAGACGTAATCCATCTCCTATTAAAATTAAGCTTACAACAAGAGACACTCCTATTACCACTCCTAGCAGTGTTAACCAAGATCTTATTCCTCTATGTTTTAAACTCTTTAGCGAGATTTCTAGATAGCTTTTTACCATTATTCTTTTTATAAAACATCTTTTTTATACATGTTGTTTTTAATTAATCTTTTTATATCTTTATTTTCTAAAAGAAAGCATTTTTGAAGATAGTCTCTCTATAAATCTACTTATTCTTTTTTACTTTTATAATCTTTCCGTCTTTTAAAAAGTAAATAATTTGTGCGTATTCTTTAGCTAAATTTTGGTCATGGGTTACGAGCACTATCGTTTTTCCATTTTTATGAAGTTTTTCTAAGAATTCCATTACTCTCTTTCCGCTTTTAGAATCTAAGTTTCCAGTAGGTTCATCTGCTAAAATTACTTCGGGATCATTAGCTAATGCTCTTGCAATTGCAATTCTTTGTTGTTGACCTCCAGAAAGTTGTTTTGGATAATGGTTTTCTCTTTCTTTTAACTCTACGAGTCTTAATAATTCTTCTACTTTTTTTTCTTGTTCTTCTTTACTTCTAGATTGAAATCTCATAGGTAAAAGTATGTTCTCTCTTGCTGTTAATGTAGGTATAAGATTAAATTGCTGAAAAATAAATCCTATTTTTCTCCCTCTTATTTGTGCCAAGTCAGATTCATGAAGATGAGAAATATTATAATTGTCTAACAAAATTCTTCCTTTTGTCGGAGTATCTAAACAACCGACTAGATTCATCATGGTAGACTTTCCAGAACCAGATGGACCCATTATTGCTACAAATTGTCCTTTTATTATCGAGAGAGAAACTCCTGCTAAAGCATAGACCTTTGTTTCTCCTACGTTATATATTTTATAAACGTCCTCTAACCTAATTATCTCATTCATATACCTAAAAATATCAAAACATTTAAAAATGCTTCGTATATTACTCTTTTATGATAATCCCTATAAGATGTTTTAGTTGTGGAAAACCTATTGCACATCTATGGAAAGAATTTAAAGAAAGGACTTCAAAAGGAGAAGATGCAGGAAAAGTCTTAGATGAATTAGGTTTAGAAAGGTACTGTTGTAGAGCTATGTTCTTAGGTCATGAAGATTACATCGATATAATAAATAATTTTAAAAAATTCTAATCTTCTTCTTGCTTCCTTCTAATTATTTTTACGCCCTCGCCAGGAATCGAACCTGGGTGCCCTAGAAGGGCCTGGATCTCAAGTCCAGTGCAATACCACTATGCGACGAGGGCATATTTATACTGATTAAATTTAAATATTTTAAATCTATCTAATCTCTCTTCTTTTTAGAGTTTATAAAAACAAATTTAAATTCTGCTTTTATTTTAGAATTTTATAAAAAGATTTAAAAAATGAAAAGTTATTCTTATCTTATGAAAGATGGTTTTATTCTTTGGCTTTCAGAATTAAGAAAAGAGGATGTTCCTATAGCAGGCGGGAAGGGAGCAAATCTCGGAGAAATGTACAATGAAGGATTTCCTGTTCCTCCTGCATTTGTTATCACTACTAAGGCTTTTGAATTTTTTTTAGATAAAACTAATCTTAGAGAGAGAATAACTTTTCTTCTTTCGAAGATAGATATAGAAAACACCAAACAATTGAATGAAAAATCAGAAGAAATAAAGAAATTGATTATATCTTCAAAAATGCCAGAAGAATTACAAAAAGAAATTCTAGAGGCTTATGATAACCTTAATATAGAGTTTGAAGATGTAAGAAATGCTCCAAATGCATTAGCAATAATAAAAACAGCAAGAGAACCTCCATTTGTTTCTGTACGTTCTTCAGCAACTGCGGAAGATTTAGGGAATGCAAGTTTTGCAGGTCAACAAGAAAGCTACATAAATGTTAAAGGTAATAAAGAATTAATAGAAAAAGTAAAAGCAGTTTTTGCTTCAATATTCACTCCTCGTTCGATTTATTATAGAATAAAACAGAAATTCGATGCTTTCACAAAAATAGCAGTAATCGTACAAAGAATGATTAATTCTGATAAGTCAGGAGTCATTTTTTCTTTAGATCCTATTAATCAGAAAGATATCTTAATAGAAGCAGTGTTTGGGCAAGGGGAAGGGATAGTCTCCGGAAGAATAAAACCTGATGAATATTTTGTATCTAGAGATAATCTTGAATTAGTAAAAGAGAAGATTAATGATAAAAAAATTGCAATTGTGAGAGATTCTTCGGGAATAACAAAAACAGTTAATCTTACAGAAGAGAAATCAAAACAGAGAGTTTTGAAGTTATATGAAATAAAACAATTAGCAGATTATGCTCTTCGTTTAGAAAAGCATTATGGCAAACCTCAAGATATAGAATTCGCAATAGAAAATGATGAAATTTTTATTTTACAAACAAGAGCAATTACAACGTTAAAAGAGAGACAGGAAAATGAAGAGTTAGAGGGAAAAGTTTTATTAGAAGGACTAGGTGCTTCTCCAGGTATTGCTTCTGGTGTTGTTAAAATAATAAGAAGAATGGAAGACCTAGAAAAAATAAAGAAAGGAGATGTTCTTGTTACGGAAATGACAAATCCTGATATGGTTGTCTCTATGCAAAAAGCTTCTGCAATTGTTACAGATGAAGGAGGTATTACAAGTCATGCAGCAATAGTCTCAAGAGAAATGGGAATTCCTTGTGTGGTAGGGACCTCTATTGCAACAAATAAATTAGAAGATGGAATGGAGATTACTGTAGATGGTTTTAGAGGAAAAGTTTATTTAGGAAAAGCAGAAAGTAAAAAAGTTCAGGTTTTGCCTATAGAAGTTCAAACAAAAACAAAAATAAAGGTTTTAGTAGACTTGCCTGATTTTGCCGAGAGAGCAGCAAAGGCTAATGCTCACGGTATTGGTTTAATAAGGCTTGAAGGAATAATTGCTTCTTCTGGAAAGCATCCTCTTTGGTTTAAAAATAATAATAAGATAGAAGAATATAAAGAGCTAATAAAAGAAGGTTTAGAAAGGATAGCTAAGCACTTTATAGGAAAAGAAATGTGGGTTAGAACTTCTGACATAAGGAGCGACGAATACTCTCATTTAGAAGGAGCCCCTAAACATATTGAAAAAAATCCGATGCTTGGAAATCATGGAATAAGATTTTCTTTAAAAAATATAGACTTGTTCAAAGCAGAGCTTTTGGCAGTGAAAGAGTTATCAGAAAAGAATCATAAATTTGGGATTATGTTTCCTCAAGTTATCTCTCCTTTAGAAGTAAGAGAAGCAAAAAAAGTAATGGAAGAATTAGGAATGTTAACTCTCGTTAAAGTAGGTGTTATGATAGAAACTCCTGCAGCAGCTATTCTAATTAGAGACATCTGTAATGAGAAAATAGACTTTATTTCTTTTGGGACTAATGATTTAACTCAATTTACTTTAGCAGTAGACAGAGGAAATGAAGAAGTTCAATATCTTTACGATGAGACAAATTGGGCTATAAAAAAACAAATTTCTCGAGTAATAAGAGAATGTAAGTTTCATAATGTAGAAACTTCCATTTGCGGGCAGGCCGCTTCGAGAAAAGAAATGGTAGAATTTTTAGTAGACCACGGAATAGATTCTATAACTGTTAATGCAGATATAGCAAAAGAAATGGCAGAATTTGTAAAATCCCTCGAAGAAAAAAGAGTCTCTTCCTAATTAATTAAACTCTTTTTTATTAAATTACTTTATAAAATTCTTATCTAAACTTATTACAAAATAGAATTATTAGATTTCTTCTTTTTCTTTACTTTCTTTTTTTGGTTCTTCTTGAACATTTCCTTTTTGAATTTTTGCAAAAGAAGGGGCTGCAATTACTATGTTTTCTCCTAATGCTGCAATAGAGCCCTCCATTGCTTCAACAGTTTTTCTTATCTTAGTTACTGCTCTTTTCAATTCTACAACATCTTTAGCTCTTATTGGCTTTATGTCTATTACTGCTATAGTATATCCCTCTCTAAGCGCATTTAGAATATTATTTATATCTTCATAAGATTTGATAGAGAATGTTTTTACTAATACTTTTGATTCTTTTATAGTGCCAGTAGAATCTATTTCGATGAACTCTTGTTGATTCTCTTCTTCATCTTTTTTTCTTTTTAAAAATTTAAATACCATACAAAACTAATTTAAAATAGACTATTTAAACTTTTTTATAGTAGATTATATTAAAATTATTTTTCGACGAAATTGATTATTTATTTTTTAATTTAGATATAATTTCAAGAACTTTTTTATAAATTAATAAATTGGATTAATTCTTTTAAAAGTACTTAATCTCTCTTACTTTTTCGATACTTTATCAATAATTCTTTTCTTTATTTCTTCTATTCTTTCTTCATAAACTTTTCGTTGTTTTTCAAGATTTTTTTTATTTAATGTTAATAGCTCTTTTTTATGATTTAATTCCTCTATAAATTTATTTTTTTCTGTCTTTATCACTGCGTAATGACCTACTAACTTAAAAATCTCTCCTTCTGCTTTTTCTATTTCATTAATTGTGTAATTTATCTCGTCAACTTCTAAATCTATTAGCTTTTCCTGTTCGAGAATTTGTTCAAATGTTTGTTCGTAAATTTGCAATTCTTGAAACCTCTTTTTAGTTTCTTCATCTAAATTGGCGTAGAAATCTTCAAAATTCATTAATCTGTTTTTACTCTTTTTGGTTTAGTTCTCGGTTTAAAAAAAATCTTTGAACCACATTCAGGGCAAGTAAATCTTTTTTCTAATTCTTCAGAAGTTATCTTTTTTCCGCATTGTAAACATTTATAAGATACCATCTTAATCTTCTTTTTTGTAACTATTTAAACTTTTCTAAAAAGAAAGCATGTTCTGCGAATTTTCTTTTACATTTTTCACATTCCCAAACTCCTAAAAAAACTCTTTTTGCTCTTCCATTACAAAATATGCACTGTTGTTTTTTTCTCTGTTTTTCTTCTATAAGGATTAACCTTTCCTTTGGTTTTCCGTATCCTGCACCAAATCTTCCTGCAGCTTTTACTTTTTTTGTTTTTGCACCCATACTAATTTCTAAAAAAGAGGGTTTTTAAACTATTCTATTTTAACTATTCTCTCTATTTTATATGTCTCAAACTTTTGTTTAGTTTTCAATTTAGAGTTCTGCTTTTTATAAAAACAAAAGTAAAATTCTTATTCTAAATTATACTCGCTTGAGAGTTTTTATTCTTTTTAAGGAAGTTTTCTATTTCTTCTTTTTTTACTAAAATCTCTTTAAATCTTCTGACTCCGAAAGTCCCTAAATTCATATTTTTTTCTTTAAAGATATCTTTGCCCAAAAAGTAGTGCACCAAAACATCTTTTTTGTTTTTTTTCCAATCTCTGCTATATGCCGCACAAAAAATAGCAGCTTCTTTTATATCTTTTTTATTTGTTTTTCTATATTCTTCTTTTATGTTACAAAAAGGACTTCCTGCTTCTTTTGTATGAAGAACTATCTCATTTTCTTTAACTTGTGCAATTAACTTTTCATTTGATTCTGCATTTTTTCCTCCAAGAACTAATTTGCCTTCAGAGGTTATAAATTCTCTAAATTCTTTCATCTAATTTTTCATTAAAAAAACTTTTTATATCTTTCTTATTATCTTTTTCTATGAAAATCCCTTTCACTAATCCTTTTATTTTGGCACCGTTGTTAGAACCTAATGATATTGCTTTTAGAATTCTTTGCAAGAAAGCAGGAGCAGGAGGTGTTTACACTGGAATGACGAATCCTCTCTCTTTGAAAACTCTTCTCTTAGATGATAAGCCAATTCTTCAAATATTCTGTAATTCTTCTTTAGGAGTTCCTAAGTTTATTAAAAAGTTTGATAAACAAGTTAGCGGATGGGATTTAAATTTGGGTTGTTCTTCGTCGACTGCAAAAAAATTAAAATTTGGTAGCTACTTAACAGATATAGAGGAAATAGAGAATATCTTAAAAATAATGAGAGAAAATTCTAAGAAATTTTTATCAGTTAAAATTAGAAAGTCCGAAAATTCTTTTAAAATTTTAAAAATTGCAGAAAAATATTGTAACGCCTTAATTATTCATCCGAGAACAAGAGAACAAGGTTACTCTGGAAGGGCAGATATAGAATTTGCAATAAAAATAAAGAGAAATTCAAAGATACCTATAATTTATTCTGGTGATGTAGATGAAAAAAATGCAAAGAGTTTACTAAACATTTTCGATTTTGTAATGATAGGAAGAAAAGCAATCGGAAGACCTTGTATTTTTTCTTTTCTTTTAGGAAAGGAGTGTAATCTTAACTTTTTTAATTATTTAGCTCTTGCTAAAAAGTATAAGTTACCTTTTTCTCAAATAAAGTTTCAGGCAATGAACTTTACTAAATCTTTAAAAAATGCTAAAATGCTAAGGAAAAAAATAACTCTCTCGAAAAATATTGAAGAAATTGAAAAACTCTTTTATTCTTTTAAAAATAAATTTTAAGATAAATGGACTTCTTATCCATTATATTTAAAAATAAAACACTTATATTATAATGATGGTTTCAAAAAAAGTGCTCTTCTTATTTTTTCTGTTTTTATTAAAACCTGTTTTAGCTTTGAATAATTGTGATCCTCAAGTTTCTTTAATAAACCAAGACCCTTATCCTGCTGTTCCAGGAGAATATGTTACTCTTCTTTTTCAAGTCGGAGGTTTGGACAATAGCGAGTGTAAAGAGATTAGCTTTAAAATAAATCCTTCTTTTCCCTTTTCTTTGGAAGGAGAGAACGAAAGAAAAATTTTTGGGAGTATTTGGGATCCAAATTATAAAAAAAATTGGTTAATACCTTTTAAATTAAGAGTAAGCAGCGACGCCATATCAAGCGAATATGAAATTGAAGTAAATTACTCTTTTTTAAAAAATATTACTTTAACAAAAAAGTTTAATGTTTCTGTTAAGGATTTGAGAACAAAATTCGATGCAGTTATCCAAGAAATAAATGGCAATAATGTGGTTATTGCAATTGCAAACACAGGCAAGCACAACGCAAATTCTGTTATAGTAAGAGTTCCAGATCAACCTTTATTTAAACCTATTATTATAGACGGACAAATGATAGGAAATTTACAAACAGGAGACTATAGTGTTGTAAGTTTTAATTTTTTTTCTTTAAGCGACTCTTTAGGAAATAAAAAAATGCAAAATGAGAAAGTTAAACTTCTCTTAGATGTTTATTATACTGATGAGCTTGGTGAAAGAAGAGTTGAAAAATTAGAAATACCAATCAAGCCGAATATAAATAACAGTCTCTCTTTTAATACTAATTTTCAAAAAAGAGTTTTCTCAAGTTCTAATAAGTTTTCTTTTAAAAATTATGTTTTAATTTTATTTTTTTTAGTTATCCTTCTTATAATTCTTTTTAAAATTAACCCTTACAAATTATTTAGGAAAAAAAAGAGCCTATTACTATGAAACTCTCTAACGCTTTTTCTTTTTCTTTAAACTTTCTTTTTCATAGTAAAATTAGGAGTTTTTTAACAATAATAGGAATCATTATCGGAATAGGAGCAGTTGTTATGATTCTTTCTATTACAGAGGGAGCAAAAAAACAACTTGAAGAAAGACTTAGTAGTTTCGGAGCAGATATTATAACTATCACTCCAGGTTTTTCTAGAGCAAGAGGAGGTGAAGCTCGTTTTTTTAGAGAACCTTCTTTTTCATCTCAGCAAACATCTGGAAAAAATTTGACTTTAAAAGATGTTCTAACTATAAAATCTGTAGAGAATGTTAAACTTGTTAGCGGAGAAATCTCTCTTCGAGGGGAAATAAGTTATCTAAACAAGAAGATTATAACGACAGTTAGAGGTGTAGACATTTTGTATTGGAAAGATCTTACTACAGAGAAAATTCTTGCAGGAAGATATTTATCTCCGGGTGACGAATATAATGTCGTGATAGGATCTGATCTCATTAAAAATTCTTTTTCAAACGAAATTTCTTTGAATAAAAAAATAAATATAGAAGGAGTTTCTTTTACTGTAGTAGGTATTACTAACGGAGGAAACAATGTTTATATTCCTATTCATACTGCTAGAAAAATCTTTAAAGAAGAAGGAAATGAAAAATTCGATTTAATTTTAGTAAAAGTAGAAGATGTCCAAAAAATAAATGAAACAGTAAATAAGATAACTTCAAAACTCCTTTTAAGTAGAGGAATACTAAACAAAAATAAACAAGACTTTAGCATCACTAATCCTTCTGCAATTCAATCAACAGTCAGAGAGACGATGAATTCAATGACTCTCTTTTTAGGGGCAATTGCTGCAATCTCTCTTTTAGTAGGAGGAATAGGTATTGCGAATACTATGTTTACTTCAGTATTAGAAAAAACTAAAGATATAGGGATAATGAAAGCAATAGGAGCATCTAATAAAGATATTTTACTAATATTCTTACTAAATTCTAGTTTAATAGGTTTTGTCGGAGGAATCGGTGGGATAATTTTAGGAGTTTTTGCTTCAGATCTCTTAAGTTATGTTTTTTCTTCAGATAATATAGGTTTTATCAGAAATTTTGGTAACTCCTCTTTTTCTTTAGATATTCTTATTGGTTCATTAGTATTATCTATTTTTATAGGAGCAATTGCTGGAATGGTGCCTGCCTATAAAGCTTCTAAATTAAACCCTATCGAGGCATTAAGATATGAATAATCTTTTAAAGAAAAAAATTTTCTTCTTTTCATGGAAAAAAGAAAAAAAGAATATAGTTTTTACTTGTTTGCTATTTTTCTTTTTTTAATATGTTCCTTTACTTTTCTTTATTTAGGAAATTATTACTTAGAGAAGATTATTGAAATGCAGAACAATTCTTTTATTTATCTAAATGAAAAAATTGATAAAAACTATTTAGAGCTAAAAAAAGAGTTATTTGAAAAAGATGTAAAAATTAACGAAACTAAAAAATCTTTAGATGATTTAAACTTTTATTATAATTTTCAAATAGGTAAACTAAATCAAAGAATAAATGATTTAAGAGTGGAGACTCGTAGTTTTTCTAAGATAATAGAAGAGACTATAGATTCTGTAGTAAATATTCTCACAGATCAAGGGCAAGGCTCAGGAGTAATAATCTCTCCTAACGGGTACGTTATAACTAACTATCACGTAATAAAGGGAGCTCGAAGAGCAAATGTAGCGACGTATTCAGATTCTCTTTATTCCGTTGAACTTGTAGCTTTTGATCCTTATTTGGACCTTGCGTTGTTGAGATTAGTTTCAAATGAAACTTTTGATTATTTGGAGTTTGGCAATTCTGATTATTTAGAGAGAGGACAAAAAGTTATAGCTTTAGGAAACCCTTTAGGATTATCTTTTACTGCTAGCGAAGGAATTATAAGTAGTCCTGCTAGAATCGCTAGCGACGGTCTTTCTTATATTCAGTTAGATATTGCAGTTAATCCTGGAAATTCGGGAGGTCCGATAATTAATTCCGAGGGAAAGATAGTAGGGATAATTAATTTTAAGATTGCAGGATACGAAGGATTAAGTTTTGCTATTCCAAGTAATCGTGTTAAAGAATTTGTAAAATCTAATTTAAAAAATAGTTCTCTTTTTTAATTTTATTTACACAAAAGCGTTCTTTTTACTTTTAAAAGAGATTTCTTTTTTATAAACTACTTAGAAAATCCTCAACTATTCTCTTAAAACTTTGGCTCTACTTTTACACTTTTTGTTTTTTTCCACATCATATAAAAAAGGATTCCCAATAACAAAAATATTGTTATACCTATTACATACTTCTTAGGGTCTTTCTTTTTTTCTTCTATCTTTTTACATTCTCCTCCAATACAACAAAAGCCTTTGTTTAAGATAATATACATCTCTCCTCCAATACAATCTTCACCTTCTTTGCAAATTTCTCCTCCAATACAATCCTCCTTTATTAAAGAAGGATAACTTTGATTTTCTCCTCTATTTTTCTCTAAAACATAAAAATAAAAAGTAAAATCTTTTGAACTATTATCCCACTTTATCATTATACTTTCATTAAAAAAACCTTTTTTTTCAAAATAAAAGTTTATTGTAACATTTTTTGTTTCTAGAGGTTCAATTTTTACTTTTATCTCTTTTTTACCTTCTAGTAAAATCTCTACACTTTTATTTTTTTTATTTTTTATTTCAAAAGTAATATTTTTTTCTTCATTTTCTTCGAGGAAAATTTGAGTAGAGTTTATATAAATCTCTATTTCTTCTTCTGTTTTATTTTCTTCTATTGGAAAAATCTCTGTTTTGTTCTCTTCTTTTTCTCTTTTTAAATTAAAAAAAGGTATTTTGAA